>SVEJ01000032.1 GCA_015057435.1 Lachnospiraceae bacterium | reverse complement strand
CTCACCTCCCCGTGCTTTGTAGTATAGCTTCCCAAAGCTATTATAACGGAAAAGTAGAGGTAGTTGAAACTTTCATTACTATTTGTGCCGCCAACTGAAAGGCGGCGGAATGGAGATTTATATGAAACATTTAAGAAAACTATTGGTAATGTTATGCTTTGTGTTTTTAATTACCGGAGCATATTCAACAACTGCAGATGCAGCAAAGTATATGGACTTAAATATATCAGTAAAAGGATTTAAAACTGTCGAACTGTCATGGGACAAGAAGTCGGTGGATGGATATAAAATTTATCGTTATATTGGTCTAGATAAGAATGGAACATTTAAATATAAGTTAATTGCAACCGTTAGTCCTTATACAACGTCATATACAGACAAGAAAGTTAAAAAAAATAAATATTATTTATATAGGGTTGTAGGTTATACAAATAAGAATACGAAATATAAAAAGAAATATATAGGAGAAGCTGGTTGTTATACAGGTTTGTCCAGTGTATCTTTGGATCCTGATTGTAAGCTTGACGCGACACCAAAGAAAATTAAAATTAGGTTTGGAGCGTCTGTGCGTATCAACAATCATTTTTCTATAATTCCGGATGGTATTCAAATCTTAAAAAAGAAAAATGGTAAATATGTTCCTTATAAAAAAATTAGCTATAAAGAATACCAAAAGAATTGCGTATTTATTGATAAAAATGTAAAGCCCGGAAAAAAATATTCGTATAAGTTCAGAACATATAAGAAGATAAATGGTAAAATGATGTACTCTTCAACAAAAAATTCAGAAGCATCAACGTATGCACTTAATACAATACCAAAATGTAAAATTCAAGTTGTGAATGGTGATTCGCAAGAACTGATAGTTTCTCTTAAAAATAATGAAAAATATGGTGATTTTAAATGTAATAAATACTGCAATTACTTTTTTGATGATGATGTGGAAGATTACGGATCTGAACAAGAAATTATCGCATATAGTTTCGATAATAATACATGGATAACTGATTTTAGCACCTTTCAAGTAAAACCCGGGGAAAAGATATACCTAAAGATAAAAGAAAAAACAGATGTGACATATTCGTTAAGTGATATTATTTCTTTCGATATTGTATTTAAATATGGTGATAATGATATTCTTGTTGAATATAATTTTGCAAAAAAAACTACAGATTCGTCTAGTTATGATTAATCATTACATCTAGAAAAGGAACGCCTACTATGGTGTTCCTTTTTCTTTTGAAAAAATCTCTGAAAATGTGGTATTTTATTGAAGAGTGTGTTAAAATACATATTTGTGAAAGATTGCATTTTGATATGCTTTATAGAAAGGAGTTCTTATGGCAGATAGAATAGCATATATCGAAAGAAAAACGAACGAAACCGATATCAAGTTGGAATTACATATAGATGGTACCGGTCAGACAAAGATTGATACAGGAATTGGGTTCTTTGACCACATGTTGAATTCTTTTGCCAGACACGGATTCTTTGACTTGAAGTTGATTGTAAAAGGAGATTTGTATGTAGATTCTCACCATACAATCGAAGATACAGGTATCGTACTTGGACAGGCAATTAAGAAAGCTATCGGTGACAAGAAGGGCATTAAGCGCTACGGACAAAGAATTCTTCCGATGGATGAAACATTAATGCTTTGTTCTTTAGATTTATCAGGAAGACCATATTTTGCATTTGATATGAATCTGACTGTTGACCAGGTGGGATACTTTGATACAGAGATGGTGAAGGAATTCTTCTATGCGGTTGCTTACGGTGCAGAGATGAATCTTCATTTAAAGCAGTTAGATGGAAGCAATAATCACCATATTATCGAAGCTGCATTTAAGGCTTTTGCAAAAGCATTAGATGAAGCGACACAGATTGATCCTAGAATGAAGGATGCGGTTCTTTCTACAAAGGGTACTTTGTGATAAAGTGAGTGAATTCTTTTTGTAAAAACAGAGTTTTAGGAGGAAACGCTGATGAAGAATCAGATAGAATATGTAGCAAAACCACTTACATGTGAACTTGATTTTGATACATTTAAGATGGATGCCAACGGATTAGTTCCGTGTATTACACAGGACTATCAAACCAATGAGGTTTTGATGATGGCATATATGAACAAAGAATCATTTGAAAAGACGTTAGAGACAGGGTATATGGTATATTATTCCAGAAGTCGACAGAAACTATGGAAAAAGGGCGAAGAGAGCGGTCATCTTCAATATGTGCAGGAATTGCTGATTGATTGTGATAAGGATACCATTTTGGCAAAAGTTGCTCAGGTTGGAGCGGCATGTCATACAGGTAATCCAACCTGTTTTTATACATCTTTGACGAATTAAGAATAACGGAGGTATTAATATGGCATTTTTAGGCGAATTATTAACGTATTCATTTAAGTATATTATTTTATTAGCTGTTACGGTTGCTGCAGTGATTTGCGGAGCAAAGTACAAAAAGAGCAAGATTGCCAAAGCTGCAGCAGAAGCTGAAACAGTTGATACGAACGATACAGAAACAGAGAACTAAGAGAGGTACAAAAACGTGAAGAAATATGGTTTGAATGAATTAAGAAGAATGTATTTGGAATTTTTTGAAAGCAAGGATCATCTTAAGATGAATAGCTTTTCATTGGTTCCGCAGAATGACAATTCCTTATTGTTGATTAATGCAGGTATGGCTCCACTTAAGCCTTATTTTACAGGACAGGAGATTCCACCGCGTAATCGTGTAACGACATGTCAGAAATGTATTCGTACCGGTGATATTGAAAATGTTGGTAAGACGGCACGTCATGGTACATTCTTTGAGATGTTAGGTAATTTCTCATTTGGTGATTATTTTAAAGAAGAAGCGATTGAATGGTCTTGGGAGTTTTTGACTAAGGTGTTAGAAATGGATCCTAATCGTCTTTATCCATCTGTATACAAAGAAGATGATGAGGCATTTGATATTTGGAATAAGAAGATTGGAATTGCACCTGAAAGAATCTATCGTTTTGGTAAAGAGGATAATTTCTGGGAGCATGGTTCAGGTCCTTGTGGTCCTTGTTCTGAGATCTATTATGACCGTGGTGAAAAGTACGGTTGTGGTAAACCTGATTGTGAAGTTGGCTGTGATTGTGATCGTTATATGGAGATTTGGAATAACGTATTTACGCAGTTTGACGGTGATGGAAAAGGTAATTATGAAGAATTAGAGACAAAAAACATTGATACCGGTATGGGATTAGAGCGTCTTGCTTCTGTTGTTCAGGATGTTGACTCAATCTTTGATGTAGATACCATTTTTACACTTCGCAGTAAGGTATGTGAACTTGCCAATGTGGAATATAAGCAAGATGAGAATAAAGATATTTCAATTCGTTTGATTACAGATCATATTCGTTCGTCAACATTTATGATTTCTGATGGTGTTATGCCAACGAATGAAGGTAGAGGATATGTACTTCGTCGTTTGATTCGTCGTGCAGCAAGACATGGTCGTTTGCTTGGTATCAATGGCATGTTCCTTGCAAAACTTTCTGAGACAGTAATTGAAGGTTCTAAAGATGGATATCCTGAATTGGATGAGAAAAAAGATTTTATTTTCCGTGTTTTGACACAGGAAGAAACACAGTTTAACAAGACGATTGATCAAGGTTTGGCTATTCTTGCAGAGATGGAAGAAGAACTTGCTAAGAGCGGTAATAAGACGTTAGCCGGTGCAGATGTATTCAAGCTTTATGATACGTTCGGATTCCCTGTAGATTTGACAAAGGAAATCTTAGAAGAAAAGGGATATAATATCGATGAAGAAGGTTTCAAGGTTTGTATGGAAGAGCAGAGAGTGAAAGCTCGTACAGCACGTAAAGAAACCAATTATATGGGTGCAGATGCTACTGTATATGATGAAATCGATCCATCCATTACTACTGAATTTGTCGGATATGATAATGATACATTTGAATCTAAGGTTACTGTACTTACTACAACAGATCAGATTGTGGAAGCGATTGTAGCAGGTGATGAGGCGACTTTGTTTGTGGAACAGACACCTTTTTATGCTACCATGGGTGGTCAGCAGGGTGATACAGGTGTGATAACCACATCTGACGCTGAGTTTGTTGTAAAAGAGACAATCAAGTTAAAAGGTGGCAAGTATGGACATATCGGAACTGTTACGAAAGGTATGTTCAAGGTTGGTGATACAGTAACACTTTCTATCAATACGGAAGAAAGAGCTGATACTTGTAAGAATCACAGTGCAACCCACTTGTTACAGAAAGCATTAAAGACTGTGCTTGGCAACCATGTAGAACAGAAAGGTTCTTTGGTGACTCCGGATAGACTTCGTTTTGACTTTTCGCATTTCTCTCCAATGACAGCAGAGGAGATTGCACAAGTTGAAGCAATCGTTAACAAAGAGATTGCGAATGCATTACCGGTTAACATTGCCGAGATGTCGATTGAAGATGCGAAAAAGACCGGTGCTATGGCATTGTTCGGTGAGAAGTATGGTGATACAGTACGAGTAGTCAATATGTCTGATTTCTCTATTGAGCTTTGTGGTGGTACACATGTTAAGAATACAAGTGCAATTACTACATTTAAGATCGTATCGGAAGCTGGTGTAGCTGCCGGTGTTAGACGTATTGAGGCGTTAACAGGTGAAGGTGTATTTAACTATTACAAAGAAATTGAAAAGAAGATGATAGAAGCTTCTAAGATATTGAAAGCAAATCCTGACCAGTTGTTAGATAAGCTCAATAATACATTAGCACAGATGAAGGAACTTTCTTCAGAAAATGAATCATTAAAGGCGAAGCTTGCAAATGAGTCATTAGGAGATGTTACATCTGATATGGTATCTGTTGGAGACTTTAATATTATTGCTACAGCTGTAGAAGGTGTAGATATGAATGGTCTTCGTGATCTTGGTGACCAGCTAAAGGCTAAAGTTTCAGAAGGTATTGTTGTGATTGCCTCTGCAAATGATGGTAAAGTGAACTTGATTGCGATGGCAACAGATGCAGCTGTAAAAGCAGGTGCGCATGCAGGTAATTTAATTAAAGAGGTTGCTCCGCTTGTTGGTGGTGGCGGCGGTGGTCGTCCGAATATGGCACAGGCTGGTGGTAAGAATCCTGCAGGTATCAATGATGCTGTTGCAAAAGCGAAAGAAGTTGCAATGAATCAGTTACAATAATAATTAAATTATAATAATAATTTACCTCCGACGGATTATGTCGGAGGTATTATTGCGTTAGGATGAATATGAAGATAAAAGAAGGATTCTTACAACTAAAACAAGATATAAAAGAGTGTTATAAAGGTATACTGGCCGTAATAGCGTATATATTTATTTCAAATATTCTGTTTGGTACAGTCTGCACGTTGGTGATTGTTACAGGTATACCATGTCCTGCGTGTGGTTTGACAAGGGCAGGTTTTTCTTTGTTAACATTACGTTTTGCAGATGCATGGAATTATAACTGCATCATTTTTTTGATTGTACCATTACTTATATATTGGTTTGTGTGTCGATATCTATTTTGTTGTAAATGTCGAGGATTTAAAGCTTTATTGGTGATTTTATTTATTTGTATGATTGTGTTATATGTTTATCGAATGACACATTATTATCCAAATCATGAGCCAATGATATATCATGAACGTAATTTATTACATCTTATTTTACCTTTTCTAAAAATAGGTTGACATATGAAATGTTCGGTGCTATAATCACTAACATACTTTAAAGCGTTGAAGCGTTAAAATCCTAATAGGAACAAAAGGAGATAGGTTATGGCAAGAAGAGGTAATTTGATGAGTGTACGTCATGACATTAAAGTTCTTGACTGTACAATTCGTGATGGTGGTTTATGTAATAATTTTGAATTTTCTGATGAGTTTGTCAGAGAATTATATAAAACAAATGTGAAATGCGGTGTAGATTACATGGAATTTGGTTATAAAGCCAGTCGTGCTTTGTTCAATGAAGAAGAGCATGGTAAATGGAAGTTTTGTGAGGAAGAGGATCTTCGTGCAATTGTCGGAGATAACATTTCAGATATGAAGATTTCTGTTATGGCTGATGTGGGAAGATGTGACTATAAGACGGATTTTCTTCCAAAAGAAGAAAGTGTTATCGATATGGTTCGTGTAGCATGCTATATACACCAGATTCCGGCTGCGATTGAGATGATTGAATATTTTCATGAACTTGGTTATGAAACAACATGTAATATTATGGCGATTTCCCAGGCGAATGATGCACAGATTGATGAAGCATTATCTATGCTAGCTAAGAGTAATGTGAATGTCATTTATCTTGTAGATAGTTATGGTTCACTTTACCCTGAAAATGCAGGTGATTTAATTAAAAAGTACTTAAAAGCAGTTGAAGATACCAACAAACAAATCGGATTTCATGCACATAATAATCAAAATCTTGCGTTTGCTAATACAATTGAAACGCTATCATATGGTGTTTCTTACCTAGATACAACAGCTTTAGGTATGGGTAGAGGAGCAGGAAACTGTGCAACTGAATTATTGCTTGGTTTTTTGAAAAATCCTAAATACAGCTTGTATAGTTTGTTGACATTTATTGAAAAATATATGAAGCCATTAAGAGCAGAAGTTGAATGGGGATTTGATTTACAATATATGTTTACAGGTCAGTTAAACCGTCATCCGAGAGAAGCGATTGCATTTACTGATGAGAAACGTACGGATTATTGTGAGTTTTATAAAGGTTTATTAGAAAATGACTAGTCTTTTCGTGGATGAAGATGCAAAAAAGTATTGACGTATTGTAAAATTATGTTATAATCTAATTTGTGTTTTAAATAACCCAAGGTTGTGTGGTAACACAATATGCAACTGAAGGGAGGTCGGGTGAGAGAATGTCAAATGTAGTAGTAAAAGAAAATGAAACTTTAGACAGCGCTCTTCGTCGTTTCAAAAGAAATTGTGCGAAGGCTGGTATTCAGCAGGAGATTCGTAAGAGAGAACATTACGAGAAGCCAAGCGTAAGACGTAAGAAAAAGTCTGAGGCAGCTAGAAAGAGAAAATTCAAATAATATTAGAATTTATGAGGTTATTGTATATTACAATAACCTCTTTCTTTTATTCATATAAAAAACCATATAACATATACTGTATAGATAAGTAAATGGTGGAAAAATGCGTGAATATATCCAAAGAGTTGCTGTTAGGAGAAATCCATATACACCTTTTAGGAAACAAAGAAATGAGAATAGAAAATTATAAAGGTATTCATCTGTATACATCCAATAAGATTATCGTTCTTTGTAAAAATCAACTGATACATATAGAAGGCCAATACTTGAAAATACAATATTTTTCAGGATGTGATATGAAAATAACAGGTAATATTCAATCTGTTTGTTATCAAGAAGAAGGTGTATCATGTTATTAAGAATATTACGGTTTTTTATAGGGTATCTTAAAGTTGAGGTGACCGGTTTTGCTCCGGAACGTCTTATGAATTTGATTATTAAGAACGATATTGTGATCTGGGATGTGGAAACGTTAGAATCAGGATATGTATTTTATACAGGTAGATATAATTTTTTAAAAATAAAACCATATCTAAAGAAAACGAATACGAAAATAAAAGTATTAATGAAATATGGCTTTCCGTACTTTCTTAAAAGAAATAAAAAACGTGTAGCCTTTTTAGTTGGTTTTGGAATCTGTATATGTATCACATATCTTTTTTCTTTATTTGTTTGGGAAGTAAAGATAGATGGTGAGAAAAAGATTGTTAAAGAAGATATACTTGAATATATTGAAAAAAAACATGTACCTCTCGGGACATTGAAGTCTAAAGTTAACTGCGCTGTACTTGAGAAACAATTACGTGAACAATATGATGATATTTCATGGATTACATGCGAATTGAAAGGTACTTGTCTTAATATTTACTTAGAAGAAGGCAGCGCATCTGTTCTTGAAAAAAAGAATGATGTTGCGGGGGATATAATAGCCTCAAAAGATGCTACCATTACGAAAATGATAACACGTGAGGGTACACCCCTTGTAAAAGTGAAACAAGAGGTAAAAAAAGGTGACATTTTGATATCAGGAACCATTTATATCTACGATGATAATAATGAAGTATTAGAAACAAGTTATATACCTGCTGATGGTGACGTCTATGGAATTACTTCTTTGGATTATGAGGATTATGTAGAATTAGAATATTACGATAAAAAGTATCAAGAGAATAATAAGGGCTATGTAACAATATATATTTTTGATTATTGTGTTACACCATTTATGCCGAATAAACCAAACGGAAATTACGATACATTTACAGATATACACAAGATGAAGTTACTTGATAATTTCTATCTTCCATTAGGATATACAAAGACAGAGTGGAAATCATATCAGCTCGTAAAAAATAAACGCAGTGAAAAAGAAGCGACAAAGATTTTAAATAAGCGTTTGCAAGAAAAAATTACAAGTTTTAAAGAAAAAGGGGTAGAAATCATCAAAAATGATGTTAAAATAATACGAGATGGTAACAGAGTGTATGCAAGAGGGACGTTAACATTAGAGGAGTCTATTATCAAATTTCAAGAAAACTTGAATCATAATATAGAAGAACAGAAATCGGTTGAAAGATAGGAGAAGTAAAATGAGTACAGTTGAGAGAAGTATTAACATACCTTCCGAACATATTGCCAATGTATTTGGACAATTTGATTGTCATGTGAAAAGAATTGAAAAGCATATGAATGTAACGATGATACTGCGTGATGATCAATTGAAAGTTATGGGAAATGAACATAACGTGAATGCATCGGTTGAGATTATTGAGTCGCTTGTTGCGTTGGCAAAGCGAGGTAATCAAATTACAGAGCAAAATGTTAATTATGCGTTATCTTTAAGTGTGGAACATAAAACCAATGAGGTTGTGGAACTTGATAAAGATATTGTTTGTCATACAATTAACGGAAAACCTGTAAAGGCAAAAACAATTGGTCAAAAACAATATTTGCATGCGATTGATAAACATATGATTGTATTTGGTGTAGGACCGGCAGGTACGGGTAAAACTTATCTGGCTATGGCAAAAGCAATAACAGCATTTAAGAATAATGAAATTAATCGAATTATATTAACAAGACCGGCAATCGAAGCAGGAGAAAAACTTGGATTTTTACCGGGAGATTTGCAAAGCAAAGTAGATCCTTATCTTCGTCCATTATATGATGCGCTCTATGAGATTATGGGAGCAGAAAGTTTTCTGAAAAATATGGAGAAAGGATTGATTGAAGTAGCACCGCTTGCTTATATGCGTGGTAGAACGCTTGATAATGCATTTATTGTATTAGATGAGGCACAGAATACAACACCGGCACAGATGAAGATGTTTTTAACCAGAATCGGTTTTGGGTCAAAAGCAATTATTACCGGTGATCTTTCTCAAAAAGATATACCGAAGGATGCAACGAGCGGTCTTGATGTAGCATTAAAGGTATTAAAGAATGTGGATGATATTGCTGTATGTCACATGTCGAGTCAGGACGTTGTTAGACATCCGCTTGTTCAAAAGATTGTTAAGGCGTATGATGATTATGAGCAAAAGACTACGAAGAAGCCAAAACGTCCATAATCTTGTGTGGCTTGCTTGATTTGTTAGCATATATAGTGTATAATTATTAAGATTTATGTAATATGATCTGCGAGGAGTTTATATGACGATACTGTTAGAAAAAGAAACACAATTTTCATTATCTATGGAATACGAAAGTATTGCTGAACAAGTTGTAAAAGCTGCTTTGGATTATGTACAGTGTCCTTATGAATGTGAAGTGAACATATTGCTCACAGACAATGCGGGCATACAAGTGATGAATCAACAGATGCGCAATATTGATGCACCAACCGATGTATTGTCATTTCCGATGATTCCGTTTGATAAGGAAGGGGACTTTTCGGTTGTCGAGAATGATGTTACGTATTTTAATGCTTCTAGCGGAGAATTATTATTAGGAGATATAATGATTTCGCTTGAAAAAGTAGAAGAACAAGCAAAACAATATAATCATAGTATCATTCGCGAATATGCATTTTTGATTGCACATAGCATGTTGCATTTATCCGGTTATGATCATATGGAAGAGGATGAACGAATTCATATGGAGCAGTGCCAGGAAGAGATATTGCAACAGATTGGTTACACGAGAGATATGGAATAAAAAGGAGATTTACCTATGAAGAAAAAACTTTTAGCATTTACAATTATGACAGTTGCAGCACTTTCTTTGTTTGGTTGTAAGAAAAAAGAAGAACCGGCAACAACTGAAGTTGCAACAACACAAGAAGCAACTACAGAAGAAGCAACCACAGAGAATCTTCATGAAGGAGAATTTTACAATGAATTAACGGGTGTTTGGTCAAAGGATTATAAGCCACATCGACCAATTGCTATTATGATTAATAATATTATAGATGCTGTGCCATCTTCAAGCACGAAGCAGGCTGATATTATTTATGAATTCATGGTTGAAGGCGGAATTACAAGACTTATGCCTATTTTTTCAGAATATGAAGATATTGAAAAGTTAGGATCTGTCCGTAGTGCAAGACATTATTATATGACAGTTGCTAATGAGCATAATGCAATCTATTTTTGTTACGGACAATCCAAACCTGCTGAGAAGCGTCTAAAGGAAGGTCTTATTGATGCAGTTAACGGATTGACATATGATGCCGGTTATTATAGAGATAATTCTCGTGTGGCTCCGCATAATGTATATACAACCGGTGAGAAGATTGTGAATGCAATTGCTGATTTTGGTTATTCTACAGAATATAGTAAGGATCATGAGAAAGTATTTTCTTTTAACGAGGAAGATACAGAGTTAGCAGATGGAACAGCTGCGAATACCGTTCATGTAAGCTTCGGTGCTTATATGAAACCGTATTTCGTATACAATGCAGAAAAAGGTGTTTATGAACGTTACGAGTATGGTAAAGAACAGATTGATAATATGGCTGATCCGGAAGATAATATCTTGTCATTTAAGAATGTGATTGTACAACAGTCAGTTTATGAATGTATTAATCCGAAAAATGATTTGCAGAATGTAACTTTGGTTGGTTCCGGTGAAGGATATTATTGTACAAATGGTAAGGCGATTCCAATCAAATGGGAAAAGAAAAGCAAGGAGGCTCCAACAAAATTCTACATGGAGAATGGTGAAGAGTTATTGCTAAATCCGGGTAAAACATGGATTTCGATTATTGGAAGTGCAGAAGGTTGTGGCGTATCATTTGAATAATATATTATGACAGATTAAAAGGGCTATAGTACTATAGCCCTTTTCTTAGATAAATGGAGTGAATGAATTATGACAGATCTCGAATTAATACAAATGGCAAAAAATGCAGCAGAGTATGCCTATGCACCATATTCCGATTTTTATGTTGGTGCTGCATTGCTTACTGAGGACGGAAAGGTGTTTACCGGATGTAATGTTGAAAATGCATCATTTGGTGCTACGAATTGTGCTGAACGTACAGCGATATTCAAAGCAGTTTCAGAAGGATATCGTTCTTTTACAAAGATTGCTATTGCAACACGGAATGGCAGTGTTGCTTATCCTTGTGGTGTATGCTTGCAAGTAATGCAAGAGTTTATGCCGAATGGAAATGTAATTGTAGAAAAAGATGATTTGATTGAAACTTATACAGTAAAAGAATTATTTCCGAAAGGATTTGTTCTATAAACTTTCTTTGAATATTTCAATATATTCTTGACCATACTGTTCGTATACCGAAAGTTGGAGGTAATTATGAAAAGAAGTATGGTTTTTGCTATTATTTCATTGTTTGTTGGTGTCTGTTTAGGGATTGGTGTATATTCATATCACTATTTTTATCCTGAAAAATATATAAAAACGGAAAGCGGAGAATATGTTCTTGTAGAAGCTATGCATGCATCTAACACCTTTCCGGTTACGAAAGATACACAATTTGTTGTTGAACATTATTATACAAAAGACGATAGAACACTCACGGAACATGTTGGCAATATTCCTGTTTTGATTGGATGCGATAAGAAACAGCTTGAGGAATATCTTAAAACTTATATGAAAGATTTGTCAAAAGAAGAACTTGCTTTGGGATTGACTACGTATCAGCTTGTTTCTTATAAAGATAATGAAATTTGTTTACGTAAAACATATGAAAAACCAAAGTATGAAGGATATTATGCAAAGTCTAATAACGGGACGATTGTAATATTAAACGGGGATGCGAAGACGGTATATGAGTATACATCCATTTCAATACATGTTCTTCCTGAGGATTTGCGTGAAGAAGTAAAGAATGGTTACTATTTGGAAGATGAAAATGCATTATATAATTTTCTTGAAACATATTCGAGTTAAGAAGGATAAAATATATGATTTATGATTTGATTATTGTTGGTGCTGGTGCTGCAGGTTTGGCTGCTGCATATTATGCAAAACAACATTTACCACAATTCAATATATTAGTTTTGGAAAAAGAAACGATACCGGGTCGCAAGTTGAATGCAACCGGTAACGGTAAGTGTAATGTTTCGAATTCGGATTATAAGGAAGATGCTTATTTTTCAGATTCGAATACATTCATGCATACATGGTTTGAAAAACATTCTTATGTACAGATGATAAGCTTTTTAGAACAGGCCGGAATTTTGCTCTACGAAAAGAATGGATATTATTATCCGTTTTCCAATCAGGCAAAACAGGTAAGTCAGCATTTATTTGAAAAGGCGAAAATGTCAGGCGTTACATTTATATTTGACTCCAAAGTGACAGATATTACTCCATTGCAAAATGAATCATCTGCATATCGTGTTACGACGTTACAAGATGATCAAAGGATTACATATGATGCGAATATGATTTTAGTTGCAACGGGTGGCTGTGCTGCACCTAAGCTTGGCGGGACCAAAGAAGGATATCAGATATTACAAAAGTTAGGATTAAAAGTGCATCCTCTTTATCCGGTTCTTAGTCCATTGTACATAGATGATGCGGACCTTCGCCTTGCAAAAGGTGTTCGTCTGGATGGAAATGTAACCTTGAAATTAGAGGACGGAACGAATTATAAGGAATCAGGCCAGATTCAGTTTAATGATCATAATGTATCGGGAATTGTAATAATGAATCTTTCGTGTTACTGGAATCGTTGCGGAAAGAATAACGAAAGTGGTTCGCTATATATTGATATTGTGCCGTGTTTGACATGGGATCAATTAAAGGATCTGATTCTGACGCAAAAGGACAAAACACCGAACGAAACGATTGCTTTTATGTTAGAGGGAATATTACCAAAAGCGATGGTTCGTTATATTTTGAAGCGATGTAAGATAACGGATATGCTTTTGTTAACAGATATGACTGAAAAACACGTGAATCGAATTGTATCGACACTCAAGAAATTGGAGTATCGCCTACAATTTGTTGAAGATTATGAGAAAGCACAGGTGACCGGTGGCGGGATTGCAACGGATATGGTATCCGTGGATTCCTTTGAATGTAAGAACTATAAGAATTTGTATGTAGTTGGTGAAGTGCTTGATGTACATGCTAAGTGCGGCGGATATAATCTTACATTTGCCATTTTGTCAGCTTTACAAGCAGTAGAGGATATTGTTCATAAGGTAAGATAATATGATTGAGATAAAAGGTATTCGTGTATCGGTTATGGAATCGGTTACACAATTAGAGAAACAAATTCAAAAGAAATTAAAACTAAATCATGTACTGGAGTATATTATTCTAAGACGTTCGATTGATGCGAGAAAGAAAAATGATATTCATTATGTATATCAGGTTGGCGTATTTTCGAAAGATGAAAAGAAGATTTTGAAAAAGGTTAACGATAAAAATGTTATGTTAACAAAACGGACTTATTATCATTTTCCTCAATCAGGAACAAGTGTGATGAAGCATCATCCGATTATTGTCGGCGCAGGTCCTGCAGGATTATTTTGCGGATTATTGTTGGCGAAGATGGGATATGAGCCTGTCATTGTTGAACGAGGATTGCCTGTTGAAGAACGTATGGCAGTTGTCGATGCATTTTGGAAAGATGGTTCACTGAATCCTGAATGTAATGTGCAATTTGGTGAAGGCGGAGCAGGTACTTTTAGTGATGGTAAGTTAAATACACAAGTAAAAGACAAGTTTGGAAGAATCCGTTATGTTTTAGAGAAATTTGTTCAATATGGCGCCACGGAAGAAATCTTATATGATAATAAACCGCATGTTGGAACGGATTTGCTGGTGAATATTGTAAAAGGTATCAGAGAAGAAATTGAAAGCTTAGGCGGTGTATTTTTATTTGATACGAAAGTTACGGATGTTATTATTGAGAACAATTGTATTCAAAGTGTTCATTTGCTTCACAAAGGCTTTGAAAAAGTAGTCGATACGAATCTGGTTGTGTTAGCAATCGGACATAGCGCCAGAGATACATTTGAAATGTTGTATAATAAGAATCTATCGATGGAATCAAAAGATTTTGCGATGGGAGTACGCGTAGAACATCCCGCATCCATGATTCAAACGGTGATGTATGGTAATGGACAAGAAGCAGATATCTTACCTGCTGCACCATATAAAGTGACACATCAGACAGAACAAGGAAGAGGCGTTTATTCTTTTTGTATGTGTCCGGGTGGATACGTAGTTAATGCATCTTCAGAAGAGGGATGTACTGCTGTAAATGGTATGAGTTATAGTGGCAGAAATGGTGTTAACTCTAATTCTGCGATTGTTGTGACTGTGCGAAGACAAGATTTTAACAATGACCATCCGTTAGCCGGAATAGAATTTCAACGGAAATTGGAACATAATATATATGAACAAGGTGGCGGAAAAGTAGTAGTTCAACGTTTTGAAGACTTTGAACTTGGACAAGCAACAAAGCAACTTGGAGAAATATCACCACAGATCAAAGGAGAATATGTACTTGGAAATGTGGCTAGTTGCTTACCGTCATTTATGGCAGAAGCAATTACGGAAGGAATGCACGCATTTGAACATCAGATACCGGGATTTTCTCATCCGGATACAGTGCTTTCCGGTATAGAGAGCAGAACATCATCTCCTGTCAGAATTCATCGTGATGCAACATTTCAATCGAATGTACAAGGTTTGTATCCTTGTGGAGAAGGAGCAGGATATGCAGGCGGAATCATGTCTGCTGCAATGGACGGCATGAAAGTTGCAGAAGCAATTATTAAGGAATATGCTCCGTTTGATTAATATAATGAGTGCATAATATATATTATAATATAACAGATTCTTGTTTTATGAATCTGTTACAAAAGTTAGAATTAGGAAGGAAACAGATAACATGAATGAAGAAAAGATTGCAAGAATTAACGAGTTATATCATAAGTCAAAAGCTGAAGGTTTGACAGAAGAAGAAAAGGCAGAACAACAAGTACTTCGTAAGGAATATGTTGCAGCTATTCGTGGTAACATTCGTGCCACATTAGATAATACAAGTATTAAGAATGAAGATGGAAGTGTGACACCGCTTAAGATGGTTCGTATGCGCAATGAGGAAAAGAAATAGATTGCATAGAAGAAGTATAGTGAATATTATGGAGAAATTCTATGGATAATAAGATAATTTTACGTAAGAAAATGCGTGAGATAAGAGATGCTTTGACAAATGAAGAAATGGATGTACGTTCAAGACAGATTACAGAACAATTATTGCAGAGTTCAATCTATAAAGAATGTACACACATCTGTGTCTATGAAGCATTTCGCAACGAAGTGAGCTGTGCGTACATAAAAAAACAAGCGTTACAGGATGGGAAAAATGTGTATTTACCGGTGACAGATGAAATGCGTAAGACTATGGAATTTTACCGGATTACGCAAGATACCATTTATCGGGATGGAAACTACGGTATACGCGAACCTGAGTTTGATGAACACACGGATACGTTACAAGAAAAAGCATTGATTTTAATGCCCGGTCTTGCCTTTGATCGTAATAAACATCGATTAGGTTATGGTGGCGGGTATTATGACAAATATTTGGCTCTGCATGATGAACATATTACAATGGCATTTTGTTATGATTTTCAGATAGTGAATGAATTACCGTATGAAGAGCATGATATATTGCCGGATTATATTGTGACAGAGAGCGAAATGTTCTAAGTTGTATCATTTTGTGAGAGATATACACGAAGTTATTTAATAAATAAAATGAATGATTTAAGAGGAATCTATCTATGACAAATAAAAAGAAAATAACAGTGGCAACGATATATTTTATTATTTTTATTACTATATGGACATGTTATCGTATATTTGTAGATGAATGGCTTGATATATATATTACGAATCAGGTTTTATGTGAGTTTATAAAACATGGGGTGATTAAGAATATAATATATACGCTTCCGGCAATTGTATTAATAAAACATTATAAAAATGATATAAGTATTTCGTTGAAGGAAATGTTTACTACGAAGGTTCGTTGGATAAAATACCTTCCGATATTTATAATATTTACTATTTTTATATTAATTTATGCATATTTTGCGTGTGGAGAAATTGCCATTGCTGATGAATTTGGTTTAGATAAAATAGTTATAGTATTATTTGTAGGATTAACAGAAGAACTTGTAGCTCGAGGTTGGTTACTTAATATGGTAATTGAAGACGATAAGAAGTGGAAAGGTATCATTATCAGTACCATTTTCTTCCTTCTAATGCACTTCCCAAAATGGATTCAATATCAGATGTTGATTAGTATTTTTACAAGTTATGCATGTATCGTACACATTGTATTATATTTTATCTTCGGTTGGACTTTTATTAAAAGTAGAAGTATATTCGTACCAATCGTTATACATATGTATTGGGATTTGTTGCTATTCATATTTGTTGGCGGATGAGTATCTGAGGTAGATATTAAAAAGCAGTTTTTCGTAGATGAAAAAATCATAGTAAATTACATATACAGGAGACGTTGTAATGAAAAACATTCAAAATTATAATGCAGATAAATACAAAAAAACAGGTCTGTTATCCATATTCAAAAAATCAGCATATAAACAGCTGGATGATGGAATTTATGAGCATAAGGAAGATGATGAGATTTTATATGTAACCTCGTTATCATTCGAACAAGAACCAGAATATGAAGAAGGAGAATTTGCAGACAATATATCACAATATCCCCTTGAAGATATATTAGATAAGTTCTTATGTCATATTTCTGATTTTTATGAAGAACAAAATCTGTCCAATTCGAAAGTCTGTTATTTGGAATTTGCAGCTATGGATATTGAAGATATCAGAGAACTTAGAACGATTATCGGTAAGCATGTTTATAACAAAGATATTGAAGAAGATGGTGAAATCTATAGTGAATTAGTTATTGAATAAAGAACGAAATTTATTATTGATGATGTTAATAATATAAATATTAAAAAATATAGCAAAGAAGGAGATTATTACATGGAATTAGAAAGAATGGGACAGCTTGCGAAAGCAGCATCAAGAAGCTTAATGAAATTAACACAGACAGATAAAAATGCTTGCCTTGTGACGGTAGCAAGAAATTTAATTGAAAATACAGAAAAGATTTTAGCAGCCAATGCAAAAGACCTTGAAAACGGTATTGCTAACAACATGCCGGAATCCTTACAGGATCGCCTGCGTCTTACTGTTGAGCGTATAGAAGGAATTGCAGAAGGTGTAAGACAGGTTGCAGCATTAGATGATCCGGTTGGAGAAGTGTTATCTATGAAATCGCGTCCAAACGGACTTATGGTTGGTAAGAAGAGAGTGCCTTTAGGTGTTATCGGTATGATTTATGAATCTCGTCCTAATGTAACGGTGGATGCATTTTCACTTTGCTTTAAGACAGGAAATGCTGTGATATTACGTGGTGGTTCTGATTGCATCTACTCTAATATTGTTTTGGTAGATATTATTAAAAAATCATTGGAAGAGAACAATGTAACACCGGATGCTGTATTCTTATTAGAAGATACCAGCCGTGAAACAGCAACAAAGATGATGAAGATGAACGAATATATTGATGTGTTGATTCCGCGTGGTGGAGCAGGTCTTATTCGTTCTGTTGTTGCAAATGCTACGGTTCCTGTAATTGAAACAGGTACAGGTAACTGTCATGTATATATTGATGCAACAGCTGATGTAGATATGGCTGTTTCTATTGTAACCAATGCAAAGATGCAACGTCTTGGTGTATGTAATGCATGCGAATCTTTGATTATTCATCAGGATATCGTAGATGAAGTTGCACCTAAGATTATTGCAGCATTAAAGGAAAAAGATTGTGAGATTCGTGGTGACGAAAAAGTGCAGTCTTACGATTCTTATGTAATTCCTGCAACAGAGGAAGATTATGCAACAGAGTACTTGGATAAGATTATCTCTGCAAAGGTGGTTTCTTCTGTGGATGAGGCAATTGAGCATATCAATGCCAATTCTACCGGACATTCGGAGTCTATCGTAACCAAGGATTATGATAATGCCCAGCGATTCTTGAATGAGGTGGATTCTGCAGCTGTATATGTTAATGCATCTACCAGATTTACAGACGGCTTTGAGTTTGGATTCGGAGCGGAGATTGGAATTAGTACACAAAAGCTCCATGCAAGAGGTCCAATGGGCTTAGAAGCACTTACAACGATCAAGTATATTATCTATGGTAACGGACAGGTGAGACCATAACGAGGTATTATATATGTTTAAAAATAATAGAATATATGCAATTTCTATGGTTGTTCAAACATTTTTACCATGGTTAGTCGTCATCTTTGGCATATGTTTTATGAATTATTTTTGGGAAAGTAGTGATGCTTACAACAGTGGTAATTACGGTAACGATTACTTAGAGTATCAATCTTTACAGGAAACGTATGAATTGATAACGGATATTATGGCTTGTGTTGCCATTGTTGCAGAATGGCTCATAGGCGTTGTTATGTTTTTTGTTATGATTATAAAAATAGCTGATAAGCAAAGACCTAAGGGGAGTATACAAAATCCGCTGGCTTGTTGGATATATGCTAACATATGTATATTGGGAACATTCGCGATAAGACTCTTTTTTCATACTTTTACATATGCGATGGGGATTTAATATGGTTTTCTTGTAACAATCCATAAGCAATACATTTGGAGGATAATATTTTGAAAAAAAGTATACTATTATGCTGGACTATTTTGATGATTTGTTGCGGAAGTCTTTGTTTTACAATAAATGCAGAAGCTAAGAAATATAATATTGATAATGTCTATTTCTTTGTGTCGTTGGAAACTGATGGTGATGCATACGTCACAGAAAAGTGGTCTGTATCATATTCCGGAGAATATAGCAGATTTTATAAAGATATTCATACCAAAGGTTTAAGCAAAGCGGAAAAATTTAATAATATTGAGTTTATTAATGCTACAATTAATGCGAACAATTGTGTTAAAACATCCAATCCGGATGAACGTAATAATTATACGTTCAGTACTGAAGATAATATGGATAACGTTCGTATGTCTTGGTATTATAATGCAAAAAATGAAACTGTGGAATATACAATCAACTATACGCTAAAAAAAGTAATAAAAACGACAGACAAGCAGTTAGCAGTTTTTTCTTATCGGTTTATTGGAACTGAATTTGAAAAGGAAATAGATAAAATTTCAATTATGATTGTTCCGCCGACTTCCACATCTATTGAGCTAAGAAATGTTACGAAATCAAATGATTGGGAATCGTATAAAAATGGTGAAGCGCTTGTATTAAACAATACAAAAGGTTCCACCGGTCTGGTTAACGTTATTACAATGATGAATAATCGTGCTTTTACCGGATTGGAATATGTATCAAGTAATGACGTATCCGCTCTTCAAAATCGTCTTAACAGCATTCTGGATGAACATGGTAATTCAGACGATTCTATTTGGGTAAAATTTTTAAAAATCATTAGTATAATCATTATTATATTAATCATTATTTGGGTTGCCCGCTTCACCTCGAATGGATATAACGATTACTCTTCAGGTTTTGGCTGTACATCCTGCAGTTCTTGTAGTAGTTGTAGTTCTTGTAGTGGTTGTGGCGGCGGTGGAGCCGATTAAAGACCGGACTAATTATACAAAGGAAACTAATAATGAGACAGAAATTTGTATTTCAGTGGCATATAACGCATAGATGCAATTTGAGATGCCAACATTGTTATCAGGAAGATTATAATAAAGATCTTAATAAAGAAGAATTAACAGATATTTTTTATAAGATATTAGAATATATCAATGCGCATAATTATATCGGACATATTAATTTTACCGGTGGAGAACCATTGTTATCCAACCATTTCTTTGATTTGTTAGATTTGTGTAAGAAGTACCATATAACTTTTGGGATTTTGACTAACGGAACGCTTATTGATGAGGAAATTGTAAAAAAATTACTTCAATATGATGAATTACGATTTGTACAAGTAAGTATTGATGGTATAAAGGAAACGCATGACGGGATACGAGGAGAAGGAAATTTTGACAAGACGCTATCCGCAATCCGATTATTAAAGCAAGTTCATATACAAACAATGGTATCATTTACATGTACAAAGAATAACTTCAAAGAGTTAAAAGACGTTATAAAGATATGTCGAAAAAATGGAGTAGACAGATTCTGGACGGATAGATTAATTCCGATTGGAAATAACACACTCGATATTGTATCAACTGATGAATATATGCAATATCTTAAAATTCTTGGAAGAGAATCAAGAAAAGCTAAGAGAAATCCGTTTATTAAAATGAGAATTCATACAAATAGAGCCTTACAATTTGTATGTGGTTGTGAAGAGAATTGTTACCGGTGTTCAGCAGGTAAATCTTTGTTGACAATATTAGCGGACGGAACACTTTTACCATGTAGAAGATTGCCATTACCATTGGGCGATTTAACAGTGGCACATATTGATTCGATTATAAATAATAATGAGACAATACATATGTTAAATGCAGAAAATCTTGCACCGGAATGTGAGAAATGCACATACATAAATCATTGTAAAGGTGGTGCAAAATGTTTAACATATGCGGTAACAGGAAAACTAATAGGTCAGGATATTAATTGTCCTTTTTCAACGAGTTATTAAAAATACATATAATAAAGTTTTATATATTATAAGGAGTGCAAAATGGAAGCAAAATTTACAGGAAGCAAGGATTATGTAGCAAGTGAAGAGTTGATGGCAGCAGTTGACGTAGCAATTGCATTACAGAAACCATTATTGATTAAAGGAGAACCGGGAACCGGTAAAACGATGCTTGCAGAAGCTATTAGCCAGTCTATGGATAAGGAGTTATTTATCTGGAATATCAAATCTACTACAAAGGCACAGGATGGTTTGTATGTGTACGATACCATTCAGAGACTTTATGATTCTCAATTTGGTGAAGAGGGAGTAGATGATATTGCACATTATATCAAGCTTGGAAAGCTTGGTGAAGCATTTAAGTCCGATGAACAGGTGATTCTACTTATTGATGAGATTGATAAAGCAGACCTGGAATTTCCGAATGACTTGTTATGGGAGCTTGACAAGATGGAGTTCTATATTCACGAGACAAAGGAGACAGTAAAGGCGAAGGTTCGTCCGATTGTGGTAATTACCTCTAATGCAGAGAAGGAATTACCGGATGCATTCCTTAGAAGATGTATTTTCCATTATATTGCTTTTCCGGACAGAGAACAGATGACAGAGATTGTAAATGCGCATTTCGAGAATTTAGAAGAAAATATTCTAAAAAATGCATTAGATACATTCTATTGGATTCGTTCTATCAAGGACATCCGTAAGAAACCGAGTACATCGGAATTGATTGACTGGATTCGTGCATTAACCTTGAGCGGCATTTCTACAGATAAATTAAGAGAGGAATTGCCATTTATCGGTGTTCTTTTAAAGAAGGATGAAGATTTGGAAGCACTTAAGAAAGCAAAGTTATACTAAGAATAGGATACGAATTAAGATAAATCATTTAATAGAACGGAGAAGCTATGTTTATAGATTTCTTTTACACATTAAAAGCAAAAGGCTTAGATATATCTATGACGGAATGGCTAACATTTATGGAAGCTTTGGACAAAGGACTGGTGGATTCCAATTTCAGTCAGTTCTACTATGTTAGTCGTATGATTTTAGTAAAGTCTGAGTCGGATTATGATAAATTTGATATGGCATTTATGGAGTATTTCAAGAATATTCAGTCTGAAGATGCAATTCCACAGCAATTAAAGGATTGGTTAGATAAAGGCGATGAGATGGAGGTTGACCATCAAAACGCAGAGATGTACGCCTTTAACCAGCAAAAGAATGCTGCGGAGGTAAAGCGAATGTTCCGTGAGCGTTTAATGGAACAAAATTCAGAGCATAACGGTGGTAATCACTGGATTGGTACTTCAGGTGGTTCTGCATTTGGACATCATGGACGTAATGTGGGTGGTATCCGTATTGGCGAACAGGGCGGTATGCAAAGTGCGTTCCAGGTTATGAGCGAACGAAAATACGAGGATTTCCGTAATGACCGTGTTCTTAACATGCGCCAGTATCAGGTGGCATTTCGACGTTTACGTCAGTATTCTTCTAGATTAGATGTACCAAAGACGGAATTGGATATTGATAAAACCATCGATAAGACTTGTAATAACGGCGGATATTTACAGTTAGAGTTTGACCGTCCAAGAAAGAACACAGTGAAATTGTTGTTATTGTTTGACTGCGGTGGAACCATGATTCCATTTATGAATCTTTGTAACGAGTTGTTCCAGGCAGTTCACAAGGCGAATCATTTCAAGGATGTACAGACCTACTATTTCCATAATTGTATTTATTCCAAGGTATATAAGACTGCAGAATGTGAGATAGGTGATTGGGTGGATTTAGACTACCTATTCAAACATTATGACAAGGATTACAAGGTGATTATTGTCGGTGATGCGCAGATGGCACCGGAAGAATTGTTTGATAAAAATGGTAATTATAAAGGACCAAATGACGGACTTTCCGGATATGAGTGGTGTCAGTTATTGAATAGCAAGTACAAGAAGTGTGTCTGGATGAATCCAAGATACCATGCACAAAGAAGTATGGTTACCTGGATGGAGTCGGAGGATGCGTTATCTGAATTGTTCCACATGTATACTTTATCAGTGGATGGATTGAAGGAAGCAATAACATATTTGTTGAAATCAAAATAAGGTGATTTGGGTACAGGGTGTACTTAGAAATATCTTGTTAAAGTGTAGGAGATGTTACGTTGAAAATATTGGTGGATGCAGATGCTTGCCCAGTTGTAAGCATTGTAGAACGTATTGCAAAACAACAGAATCTAGATGTAATCTTATTATGTGATACCAACCATATTTTGCATTCGGATTACAGTGAAGTAAAGATTATCGGTGCCGGAGCAGATGCAGTAGATTTTGCATTAGTGAACCTCTGTAACAAAGGTGATATCGTTGTAACCCAGGATTACGGAGTTGCTGCTATGATTCTAGGAAAAGGAGCTGTCGGAATTCACCAAAGTGGACGCTGGTACACCAATGACAACATTGACCAGATGTTGATGGAACGTCATATCAATAAAAAGGCAAGACGCACCAAGGGGAAACATCATATAAAAGGACCTGCAAAACGAACCGAAGAGGATGACAGGCGGTTTGAAGAGTCATTTAGACGACTAATTGAAAGTCAATCCAAAGAAATGATGTAATTGTTTGTTTCAAATAGAGAATTGTATGAGGTATATATACATTGAAAAAAGAGCAAAACAATGAATTACAAACGAAAAAAAAGAAGAAAAAAATCTGTTCTATAGTCATCTGTATCGTTTTCATAAGTGTTTTCTTCGCTTGGCAAAATAATTCATTACAGCTTAGTTATTACACATATGCTTCAAATGATATTTCATCGGATCTAGATGGATATTGTATTGTGCAGATATCTGATTTGCATAATAAATGCTTTGGCATAAGGAATCATAGATTAATTGAAGAAATCAAGCGTTTGGAACCTGATATGATTGTTATAACAGGAGATTTAGTAGATAGTAATCACACGAATATTGATACAGCAATTGTTTTTTTAGAACAAGCTGTTACTATCGCACCTTGTTATTATATAACGGGCAATCATGAATTGTGGTTAGAGGAAGAAGACAGAACTGATTTGATGAATAGAATTGAAAAAACCGGAACTTTCATATTGGATAATGAAATAATATCGATATCCGAAAAAGATACTTCATTTACATTGGTTGGTTTGGATGATGCAAGTTTACTTGGTACTACATTGCATGAGATGACGAAAGATATTTCACAAGAAGAGTTCGTTTTACTATTGGCGCATGAACCGCAGTACTTTTTGAATTACAATAAAGAGAACGTTGATTTGATTCTATCCGGTCATGCGCATGGAGGACAGGTGAGATTACCGTATGTTGGTGGCCTTGTTGCTCCCGGGCAGGGATTTTTACCGGAATATACAGATGGCTTACATGTAGAAAATGATGTATCCATGATAATTAGTCGCGGACTTGGTAATAGTATTATCCCGATACGACTATTTAACAGACCGGAGCTTGTATGTATAGAATTACAATCTGAATAGTTTACTTAGAACATAATTTTGAATTCTTATTAGTAGTTAAGATATAGGACGAAAAAGAGGGCACATATGAAGAAGATTGCAATTATTGTAGGAAGCATTTTGTTAATCATTATCATTGGAATGCTTTGTATGCATGGAAATGAAAGAAATACTGAGGTTACAAAAGAACGCACACGTGTCGGTTTCATTTATAACGGAACGATTGATGACAAGGGGTGGGGGCAATCTCATTATGAAGGAATTAGCAAAAGTGCAAAAGAATTAAATCTCGAAATTACATATAAAGAAAATGTTCCGTTTGATGATTCTTGTATGACTGTTATGAAGGATATGATTGATGGCGGTTGTGAGATTATAATTTGCAATTCCTTTAATTATGGTGATTATATTTTAAAGGTAGCGAAAGAAAATCCGGAGATTAAGTTCTATCACGCAACCGGTGTCCGGATTGATAAAAATGTTTCAACATATTTCGGAAGAATTTATCAGATGCGATATCTTAGCGGAATCGTTGCAGGTATGCAAACAGAGAGTGATTCGATTGGTTATGTTGCCGCCTTTCCGATTTCTGAAGTGAATCGTGGAATTAATGCATTTACATTAGGTGTTCAATCTGTAAATCCAAATGCTACAGTTCATGTCGTCTATACTGAATCCTGGACTGATTATGATGCTAATTCAGATGCAGCTAAGCTTTTATGTGATGAATATAATGTGGATATTCTAACAATGCATTGTGATACGGTTGCACCTTTGGATGTGGCAGAAGAAAAGAAAATCTGGTCTATAGGATATAACATGGATAATAGCAAGCAGTATCCGGATAGCTTTCTAACTGCAGCTGTGTGGAATTGGGAGGCCTATTATACGCCGCAATTATTAAAGTGTCTGCAAGGGAAATTTCAGGCACAACAATATTGGGAAGGTGTAGAAACCGGAATTGTATCCTTATCTCCACTTACTTCTAATGTAAAAGAGGAAATTCATGATGTTATAAAAGAAAAAGAACAAGAATTATATCAAGGTAAATTTGATGTATTTTATGGTCCAATTACTGATTCGGATGGTAACGTCAGAATTCGGGAAAAAGAAAATATGTCAGACGATGCAATGCTTAATAGATTTGATTGGTATGTGAAAGGAGTACATGTTCATGAAGAGTAAAATACAATTAAGAATTCTACTTCCAATTATATGTGTATTTCTTTTTATTCTAATTGTCGCTATTATCACTATGAGTGGTGTAAAGAAAGATAAAAAATTACGAGTAGGTTTCGTTATGACAGGAACGATAACGGAACAGGGATGGAACAAATTACATTATGATGGCATCAAGAACGCTTGTGAAGAATTAGATGCCACATTAATTGTTAAGGAGAATATCAAAGAAAATGAAGGTCAATGTGAACAGGCCATTCATGAATTAGCCAAAGAAAATGTGAATGTCATCATATTATCAAGCTATGGATATGCCACAGAAGTTGCGGATGTTACGAGACAATATCAGGATATTACCTTTTATTCCGAATCTTTTGATCATGGTGACTCCGGTATTAACAGCTATTTTGCACGTATGTATCAGGCAAGATATTTATCCGGAATCATTGCCGGTATGCAAACAAAAACTAACGTGATAGGTTATGTTGCAGCTATGGCAAACAGTGAGGTAAATCGCGGAATTAGTGCATTTACACTTGGCGTGAAGAAGGTAAATCCTGACGCAAAGGTAATCGTTGCATGGAGTAATTCATGGGATGATGCTGAAAAAGAAAAAGCGCTTGCCACATCTTTGATTGACGAAAAAAAAGTGGATGTTATTACGTATCATCAAAATCAACCAAATGTCATTGAAATTGCTGAACAAAAAGAAATTGCTTCAATCGGATATCATGAGGCTATTGTAGGAGCATCTGATAATGTTTTGACTTCTGCTGAGTTTCGGTTTGGACCGACCTATCGAGAAATTTTATTAGACTACAATCGCGGAAAAGCAGATATTGTAGATACGTATTGGATTGGTATTGAACAGGATGCAGTCGGCTTAACTACCTATTCTCCAAAGATTACAGAAGATACAATTGCTTTGGTTGAAGATGCAAAGCAACAGATTATCAATGGTTATGACGTGTTTTCCGGGATAATCTACGACACAGAGCACACACTTCGTTGTGGCGAAGGCGAAACGATTAGTGATGAACAGTTGTTAAAATCTTTTGACTGGTATGTAGAGGGTGTAGAATTCTATGAAGAATAAGAGAAAAATTTTAAGTAAAAAAACGATATTAACACTCAGCATATTGTTATCTATTATGCTTGTTGTAGGAGCTCTTCTTGGTTATAAGATGAATGAAATGCTGAGAGATAATATTGAAGATCAGTTGACTGAACATGCGCTTCTTATTAGTTCGAAAACGGAGCAAACGATTCGGATTCAGTTCACTCAATTGCATAATCTTTCTAACGCAATTCAAAATAGTGATAATTTTGAAACGATATTTCACACCATTCAACAGGAACAGGAAGGGGTTTCAATCGGAATGATTGCATTAGATGGAGAAGTTTTATGCGGTCCACCAATTGAATCGTCAGATTTTCATGGAATTCGTAAATCTTTTCGTGGTGAAAGAGCAGTATCTTATCAAGAAGGCAAGGGACTCATGTTTACAGTTCCGGTATATAGCGGAGAGAATATCAAATATGTTTTGTATAAGTTGTATGACGAAGATATATTAAAGGATATATTTGGTATGTCCTGTTATGCCGGGCGTGGTCAGGTTCTGATTGCGAATTCAGAAAATGAAATCATTGTTCCATTCATTTCAGATGAATATGCGGATGATTTCTTGAATGCGAGTCAGATTCAAAAAACATTTCTTTCCATTCAGGATAAAATGAATATTGCAACAGCAGCTAGTAGTTATGTTCAATATCAACGTAATGAATATTTTCTTTTTGTATCAGAACTGTCGAATTACGGACTGTATGTCGTTGGTGTTGTACCGGATGAAGCATTATCCAAAGGAATTATGTATATCACAACCCTTGTATTATGGGTGTTTGGCTTGTTGTTAGTTCTTTTTGTTATCGTAGGTGTGTATCTCTTTATTACTGCTGAAAAAGCACAGGAAAGCGAAGAACTACGTGCTGCAAAGGAAGATGCGGAGTATGCTAATAAGGCAAAAAGTGAATTTCTTGCAAACATGTCCCATGAAATACGTACCCCGATTAATGCCATTATCGGTATGAATGAAATGATCATCCGGGAGTGTGAAAAAGAAAATATACGCCAATATTCCAATAATATCAAAAATGCCAGTTCCAATTTGTTATCTTTGATTAATGATGTATTAGATTTTTCAAAGATTGAGGCCGGAAAAATAGAAATTAATAAAGAAGAATACAGATTAAAGGGCATGCTCCAAAATGTTGTCACTATGATTCAATATATGGCAGATGAAAAGCATTTGAAATTTCATATTTCTGTTGATAAGCATATGCCATCTGTTTTATTAGGGGATGTTGACCGAATTCGTCAAATGATGATTAATCTGCTCAATAATGCAATCAAATATACACAAGAAGGTTCTGTTACACTCGATATCACAAAAGAAGAGATATCCCAAAATGAACTCATACTTAAAATTATGGTCAAAGATACAGGAATCGGAATTAAAGAAGATGATTTACAAAACCTATTTGTTAATTTCCAGAGACTGGATATGGACAATAATCGAAGTATTGAAGGAACAGGACTTGGATTAGCCATTACACAAAAATTAGCAGAATGCATGGGGGGACGTATTGAAGTTTCGAGTACTTACAATGAAGGTTCCACATTTACTTTGTATATACCGCAAGGTATCGTAGATACAACAGAATTAGGAATATTCCGTGTAACTCCAAAGGTGTCACGTTCTGCTTCCTATAGTGAAAGTTTCATTGCACCGGATGCAAACATTCTTGTTGTAGATGATAATGACATGAATCTTTTTGTTTTAGAAAGCCTGTTAAAGACAACTCAGGCAAAGATTACATCTTGTCACAGCGGTCAAGAATGTATCGATGCTATGAAAAAAGAGCATTATGATGTCGTCTTACTGGATCATATGATGCCGCAGATGGACGGAATTGAAACCATCCATCACATTAAAGCAAAAGAGTTAAAGAAAGATTCGATTATTATTGCATTAACTGCGAACGCAATTGCAGGTGCAAAAGAAATGTATCTTTCTAACGGTTTTGATGATTATCTCAGCAAACCAATTGAGATTTCAGAATTGGAAGCAATGCTTATAAAATATATTCCTTACAGTAAGGTGTTTGCGGCGAATCAGACAAAAGGTGTTGAAGCATCCCTTTCCTCACAACATGATACAATGCAATCAGATCAAAGCACGGATGAAAAGTCTGAACACGAATATATAGATGAGTCGGTTGGCCTTAAGTATTGTGCTTTTGATAAAGCAATGTATTCAGAATTCTTAAAGATGTATTATGAAGCATTTGACGAAAAAACAGAACAACTGAATCAAACATTCGAAAAAGAAAATTGGAAAGATTATATTACTTTCGTACATTCATTAAAATCGACATCCCTTAATATTGGTGCTGTAAAGTTATCAGAATATGCGGCAACTATCGAACAAAAAGGGAAAGAATATCTCGTATCCGGTAAGCAGGAAACACTTTCATATCTCGTGACACATCATAAGGATCTCATTAAGCTGTTTTACGATACGATTGCGGAGATACATAGTATGTCATTATAATAAATCATACGCAAAAAGGATTGATTTGTACGCAAATATATGCATGTTTTTATCAGGGGGGAGTATATAGATGAAACATTTGAAAAAGAGTTGGTATGTCATTACCTTAATCAGTATAATTGCTGCATTGTTTGTTATGGTTGTATATAACTATGCAGTCTTTAATTCGAATACAGTTCGTAACATGGAAGAGATTTCTTCTACGAATCTGGAACAGGTTGCAGAAGAATTGGAATCTTATCTTGATAAGGGAATGAATGTTGTTCAGACTACAACTGTTTCTGTAGAATACATGATGAATAATCATGCAACATCGAAAGATATTGAAAATTTCCTTGTATATGAATCAAAACGATATCAGGAAGAAATTGATGAGAATTTTACAGGTATCTATGGTGTATTTAATGATGATTATATTGATGGAATCGGTTGGGTGCCTGATGCGAATTATGATCCCACAACGAGAGATTGGTATACGGTTGCCATGGAAGCAAAAGGAGAACCGGTGCTGATATCGCCGTATCTTGATGCCCAGACCAATACCGTTATGGTTTCTGTCAGTAAGATGTTATCCGATAAAAAAAGTGTTCTTTCGTTGGATATTACAATGGATGAAATCCAAACAATTACAGAATCTATCAATGTCAATGATATTGGGTATGGTTTTGTAGTTGATAATAATGGCTTGGTTGTTGCGCATAAGGATATTGGAGAAAAAGGAAAGAATTATCTCGCTGATGATTCAGATATGAAAGCATTAGTAGAAAAGATCAAGTTATTGAAAAAAACGCACTTTCAAACAGAGATAAATGGTGAAAAGGTAACAGTATTTTGTGATACAGTAATGGATAATTGGAATGTTATTATGATTGTGAATAATGATATGTTATTTGCAGATTCCTACACAACCTTGCAACAAAATATTCTTGTTTGTAGTGCAATATCACTTTTGATAATCGCTTTCTTTATTATTACATTTATCCGTACAAGCCGTGCATTAGAATTAGATGCGAACAGTACACGTAAAATTGAAGCAATGAACCATAAGATTATTCGTGCTTTAGTTCGTACAATCGATGCAAAAGACCACTATACGAACGGCCATTCTTTGCGCGTGGCTGAGTATTCAAGAGAAATTGCAAAACGCATGAAAAAGTCCGAAAAGGAACAAGAAAACATTTATTATGCAGGTTTATTACATGATGTTGGTAAGATACGTGTTCCCGGAGCAATTATTAATAAACCCGGCAAATTAACTGACGAAGAATATGAGCAGATCAAAGTACATCCGGTTACCAGCTACCATATCTTAAAAGATATCTATGAGGATAACCAAATTGCACTTGGAGCGAAGTTCCATCATGAACGCTATGATGGCAAGGGTTATCCGAATGGTTTAATGGGAGAGAATATTCCTGAAATTGCCAGAATCATTGGCGTAGCTGATACATATGATGCAATGGCAAGTAACCGAAGCTATCGTAAAGCATTGCCGCAGGATGTGGTGCGTTCTGAAATCATGAAGGGAAAAGGATTCCAATTTGATCCGGAAATTGCAGATATTATGCTTCAGATGATTGATGAAGACAAATCATATTCTCTTAAAGAGGCTGTAACCGATCATAAAAAGGTCTTGGTTGTGGACGATGAGCCAATGAATATTAAAATGATTGAGTTTATCATGAAGGAAGAACCGATGTATGAAATTATCGGTGTTAATAGCGGAGCACAGGCGTTAGAAGTCTTAGCGCAAGAGGATATTAATCTTATATTATTAGACTTGGTTATGCCTGAGATGGACGGATTTGAAGCTTTGGAAAAAATACAAGAGAAATATACAATTCCCGTCGTATTCATGACAGGTGATAAGAATCTGGAAACTTTAGAAAAAGCTGCCGAATATGGAGTTGAGGATTACTTAACGAAGCCATTCCTACCATTAGCGTTAAAAGAGATTATGCGTAGCATTTCTAACTAATTTATAATTCATTTTATGATAGTTAAGGATTTACCCGGTAACAAAGTTAATTTGTTATCGGGTTTTTTTTGATATTCTGATATAAATGCTGTGCTTTTTTGTTTGAAAACATTGATTTTTAAAATGATTTTTTGTATACTGTATCTTGTATTTTTATGTTTTGAAGACAACTATATTTTGATGAATGGGAATATATATATTTATAATTGATACATTTGATGCAGTATATAACTTATAATTTATCGGATTGGAGAATGATATGAGAACTGAACCTAATATCAACGAGATAGAAGCAAACAAGCAAAAAGAAATTATGGAGCGATTAAAGATTCGAATTGCTGATAAGTCTAAGGAACTTGGTCGTCCGCTTACCTATTGTAGTGTATGTTTTGGATGTCAGATGAATGCTAAGGATAGCGAAAAGCTAGAGGGTATCTTAGAAACCATCGGTTATGTGCGTTCTGAAAGTGAAGATGCAGATTTCCTGATTATGAATACCTGTACGGTCCGTGAAAATGCAAATCTACGTGTATATGGTAGACTTGGACAGCTTAAGAAATATAAGAAGAAAAATCCTGATATGATGATTGCTTTATGTGGCTGTATGATGCAGGAAAGTCTTGTGGTAGAGAAGATTAAGCAGAGCTATCGTCATGTAGATATCATTTTTGGTACCCATAATGTGTTTAAGCTTGCTGAATTAATCGAGAATAAGTTGAATTCCAAGGGCATGGTGATTGATATATGGGAAGGAACCACAGAGATTGTAGAAGATTTACCAAGTGAGAGAAAATATGACTTCAAATGCGGTGTCAATATCATGTTTGGTTGCAACAACTTCTGCACCTACTGTATCGTACCTTATGTACGCGGTAGAGAACGCTCCAGAAAGCCTGAAGATATTATTGCAGAAATTCAGTCTCTTGTAGCAGATGGTGTAGTTGAAGTCATGTTGTTAGGACAGAATGTGAATTCGTACGGTAAGAATCTGGAGAATCCAATTTCCTTTGCGCAGTTATTAGAGCAGGTAGAGGCTGTGGAAGGATTACAACGAATCCGTTTTATGACTTCACACCCAAAGGATTTATCGGATGAATTAATTGCTGTCATGGCAAAGTCAAAGAAGATTTGTAAGCATTTGCACCTGCCGATGCAATCGGGAAGTACTAAAGTGCTTGCGGATATGAATCGTCGTTACACAAAGGAAGATTACCTTACATTAGTAGATAAGATTAAAACCGCTATTCCGGATATTTCACTTACTACAGACATTATTGTTGGATTCCCAACAGAGACAGAAGAAGACTTTAATGAGACATTAGATGTAGTGAGAAAAGTTCGCTTTGATTCTGCATTTACATTTATCTATTCTAAGCGTACCGGAACACCTGCAGCAACGATGGAATTTGCTTCCACAGAGGAAGAGATTAAAGAGCGCTTTGATCGATTATTGAAGGAAGTACAAGACATTGCAAAAGAGACCTGTAGTAAGGACCAAGGACAGGTTTTAGAAGTATTAGTAGAAGGTGTGGATGAACAGGATGCAAGTTTGTTGACAGGTCGTTTATCCAATAATATCCTAGTTCATTTTCCGGGAGATGAATCCTTGATTGGAACATTCCAGAATGTGAGACTGATTGAAGCAAAAGGATTTTATTATCTTGGTGAACGTGTAGATAACTGATTAGATTAAATAACAGGAGAGAAATTATGGAGAATATGATTGGATTTTTAATTTGTATACTAATCGGATTGGTAATGTTAATCAGTGGAGTGATTGTTCTTCTTGTTTTTAAAAAGAAGAGAAAGAAATATTGCGATACAGTAATAGGTGTATCTACCACATTTGCAAGTGCGAAGGAAGCGGTTCCTGATGACGGAATACGAAGAACATATAATTGTGGTGTGTTTGAATATGAGTATCAAGGTAACATTTACCATATAAACTCTTTGGTTAGCACAACCGGCAATGTAAAAATAGGCAAGAAAAAGAAGATATATGTAAATCCAAATCAACCGGATGATTGTATGATTGATGCTTGGGTATATGTTTTTACGGCAAGTATATTAATTGCAATTGCATTATTATTTATGGTTATAGGTTTTGCAGTACTATAAAGATATGGTTTTTTTTGATATTTTTAAGAAAAAAGAAAAAAAAGCGGAATCTGTTCATTCAGAATCAAAAGATAGCAAACAGAGCGAGGGTTCATTTATATCATTTGATACGTTAAAAATTGGATTTTAAAATCCCTACATAAACAAAACTGTATACATTAGTAAATCAATAAAAATGTGTAAATTTAATTGATAAAACACATAAAAATGTGTAAAATACATATGTAAACTCGAATAAAAATGTGTAAAATGTAGTTTTATATATTTGAATTAAGTGTTTGGAGGGATTGTATTGAAGCGAAATGCAATAGAAGAGTTGAATAATTGGAAACAGGATAGTGATAGAAAACCTCTTATTCTTAAAGGGGCAAGACAAGTAGGTAAAACTTGGCTTATGAAGCAATTCGGAAAAGAATATTATGAGGACTATTTCTATTTTAACTTTGATGAAGAGGATGATATTGCGTCTATTTTCATAAGTAATAAAGATCCATTCCGGATTATTGAATTACTTGGGATGATAAAAGGAACAAAGATCGAGCCTGAAAAACATTTGATTATATTTGATGAGATACAAGAATGTCCGGAAGCACTGAATTCTTTGAAATATTTTTATGAAAAAGCGAATCAATATCATGTTATATCAGCAGGAAGCTTACTAGGAACGTTGTTAGCTCAACCTAAAACTTATCCAGTTGGAAAAGTGAATGTTCTTAACATTTATCCAATGACCTTTGATGAGTTTTTGTGCGCAACAGACGAAAGACTTTATCAATACTACCTTACAATCACCAAAGATTGCCAGATTGAAGACATATTCCATAAAAAACTTTTAGAGGTATATAAGCACTATCTAATTATTGGTGGTATGCCGGAATGTGTAGCAAGTTGGTTAAAGCACAAGGATTGTTCCAAAATTCAGAAAATACAACATGAGTTAATCGAGTTATACGAAAATGATTTTTCAAAACATAACGGTAAGGTGAACAGCGGTCGCATTTTACTTGTATTTCGAAGCATTGTGAACCAACTAGCAAAGGATAACGAAAAATTTGTGTATGGATGTGTGAGAGAAGGTGCTAGGGCACGCGAATTTGAAGAAGCAATTGAATGGTTAGTTTCTGCCGGAATGGTTATTCGCATCCACAACGTAAGTAAGCCAGAGCATCCATTAAATGCCTTTGAAGAAATGAATCACTTTAAGCTATTTCTATTTGATGTTGGCTTATTAAAACATATGGCAGGTATTAGTAATGAAGCAATTCTATTAAAAACAGATTACCAGTTCAAAGGTGCTTTGACCGAAAATTTCTGCTTACAACAGATGCGAGAACTGTTTGATACAGTACCAAAATACTATGTGCAGGGACAAAATAGTGAGATTGATTTCTTATTGCAGAAGGGAATGGATGTTATTCCAGTAGAAGTTAAGGCTGGTGAAGCTATTCATTCCAAGAGCTTGAAAAAGTATATTACAGAGAAAAAGCCGAACCAAGCAATACGATATTCAGGATTAGGATATAAGAAACAAGATATTATTACGAATATTCCATTATATTTAATTAACAAAACAAATATGTTACTAGATTGATAAGGAGAAATTGCTATGTCAGCATCAGAATTAATCGTAACAATCATTTTATTTGTAATATCATGTGCTATGTTTTTACTTAGCTATCTACAGTTCAAGGAGAAGATGATTTTACTTAACAATGCGTGGATATATGCGTCTAAAAAAGAACGTGAAACAATGAATAAAACACCACATTACAGACAATCCGGAATTGTATTTTTGTTAATCGGTCTTAATTTTTTAATAGATGCGATCGGTTGCATATTACATAACGCAGATTTGATGTTATATGCAGTTATAATTATAAGTGTAATTGCTGTTATATATGCAATTGTATCGAGCATTCGGATTGAAAAGAACAAAAAATAATAGAAGATTAAAATGAGTGGATTTTAATCTCATGGCGAGATTGAAAGCATGCGAAAATTTGAATTTGGTGGAGGGAAATATGGATATTTGGGAAAAATTATATTTAAAAGCAAAGGAACAATATCACCCAGAGGAGGTTTCTCCTTTTGTATATGCACATCACGTGGTTTGTGCTGTGG
>SVEJ01000031.1 GCA_015057435.1 Lachnospiraceae bacterium | reverse complement strand
TTTCTTGGGTGTGTGGTTTTTAGTTTCTAGCAACTCTATTATACCATATCCAGTGAGGAGTTATTTGTTTTTTATAACAAAAAAGTGCCGTATTTATGCGGCTTGTGGCGTTTCGCAAACGCCTATATTGTTTATATATGAAAGGAGAAGAAGGATGAAGGTATTATTGATTGGCGGAACGGGAACAATTAGTATGGCGATTACAAAATTGCTGGTGCAACAAGGACATGATATATATTTGTTAAATAGGGGTTCGAAAGATACAGAATGCCCGGCTGGGGTGACATTTATGCACGGGGACATGAATAATGAGGCAGAGATTGAGAAGCTGTTAGAAGGAAAAAGTTTTGATACAGTGTGTCAGTTTATCGGTTTTGTTCCGGCACAAGTTGAGCGGGATTACAGATTATTTAAGAACAAGACAAAGCAATATATGTATATCAGTTCTGCATCGGCGTATCAAAAACCGCTTTCTGATTATCGTATAACGGAAAGTACACCGCTTGCAAATCCGTATTGGCAATATTCGAGAGACAAGATAGCTTGTGAAGAATATCTGATGCGTATGTATCGGGAACATGGCTTTCCGATTACTATTATCCGACCTAGTCATACGTATTGCGAAAAGGAGATTCCGTTAGGAGTACACGGTGCTAATGGTAGCTGGCAGGTGGTAAAACGAATCATGGAAGGAAAACCGGTTATTATTCATGGAGATGGTACATCCCTTTGGACATTGACGCATAATAGTGATTTTGCAAAAGCATTTGTCGGATTGATTGGCAATATACATGCGATTGGTGAAACCTATCACATCACGTCGGATGAGACAGTTACCTGGAATCAGATTTATCAGATTATTGCAGATTGTCTCGGCGTGGAGTTAAAAGCATATCATGTGTCTTCTTCGTTTTTGAAAGCGGTGGGCAAGTATGATTTTGAGGGTTCTTTGATTGGTGACAAAGCGAATTCTGTTGTGTTTGATAATGCAAAGGTGAAAAGAGCTGTTCCGGATTATGTTGCAACTGTGCGTTGCGATCAGGGAATTAAGTGTGCAATTGAATATATATTGCAGCATGAGGAATGTCAGGTAGAGGATCAAGAGTTTGATGTGTGGTGCGATCGCGTGATTGCAGCATTGGAAAAAGCGAAAGCGGAGGTATGAGAACATGGTAGATGTTAAGGGAAGATGGGCGCTTATTACAGGTGCAAGCAGAGGAATTGGTTATCAGGCGGCGAAGTTTATGGCGAGTAAGGGCTGTAATCTTGTATTACACAGCCGTAGGGGAGAACATTGCCAATCAGTATTGAAAGAAGTCTTATCTATGGGTGTAGAAGCATACGTTGTAGAAGCGGAATTATCCGATTTTGATGCAATTGATAAAATGTTACAGGTTATAGAAGAGAAGAAGACACAGATTGATATCGTCCTCAATAATGCGGGTGTGCAGATTGCGTATCGTGATGCATATTTGGATACACCGATGTCTGATTATGATATTAGCTTCCGCATTAATACAATGGCACCGATGAAGATTTGTTATCATTTTCTTCCAAAGATGGTACAACGCGGCTTCGGAAGAATTGTAAACACATCAAGTGGCATTAATCTTGATCCGCAACAGGCGGGATATTCTGCGAGTAAGGCAGCACTTGATAAAGTGACGAGAGATTTGGGTTCAAAATATGAAGGAACAGATGTAATGATTAATCTGGCAGATCCTGGCTGGTGCCGCACAGATTTAGGCGGTGAACAGGCACCGAATTCACCGGAAAGTGCGATTCCGGGCGTGGTTGTCGGTGCGTTCGTTGATGATAAGAAATCAGGAAGATGGTTTGGAGCAGGCGATTTTCACGGTATGACGATTGAGGATGCGGTAAAAAAAGCAGAGAATGAAATAGCAAGCCCTTATTTATAATATTAGTATAAACCTATGTAAAAATAGCAAGGAGGAATTATTTATGGCAGTTATAGAATTGACTACTGAGAATTTTGAAACAGAAGTAAGCGCTTATCAGGGAAAGGTTTTGGTGGATTTTTGGGCAAGTTGGTGTCCGCCATGCAAGATGTTGGCACCTGTTGTAGATGAAGTGGCAGAAGAAGTTCAAGATGTTAAGATTTGTAAAATCAATGTGGATGAGCAACAAGCGCTTGCTATGCAGTTTAAAGTAGCCAGCATTCCTACGTTGATTGTATTTCAGGATGGAGAAGAAGTGAATCGCTCACTTGGATTTATTCCAAAGGCAGCAGTATTAGAATTGATTCAGTAAAATCAGGACAGGTGCGAGGATGGATGATGGATATTAACAGTATATTAGCGGAATATGACAATATGTTTGGAAAGTGCGAACTTGCAGACATTGAAGCCTTTTTGAAAAACAATATACAAAAAGCGAATGATACAGGTGATTATGGTGCGATGATTACGTTGTTGAATGAAATAATTGGCTTTTGCAGAGATACTACCCAGAAAGACAAGGCTCTGGGTTATTGTGATACGTTACAATCCGTCATGAACCAGATGAACTTGCAAGGAAGGGTGGAATATGCGACTTCGTTGTTAAATATTGCCAATGCCTATCGTGCTTTTGGATTGTGTGACGAATCCGTTTTGTTGTATCAGCAAGTGTACGATAATTATAAAATCAATGTTCCGGCTAACGATTTTGCATATGCAAGCTTATACAATAACTGGAGTTTGGTCTATCAGGAGATGGAGGACTTTGAAAAGGCTAAGGAGTTGTTGTTAAAGGCTTTGAAGATTGCTGATCTATATGAGGAGGCAGTGATTCCACAGGCGAATACGCGAACCAATCTGGCTACGACTTTATTGCAGATTGGAACGGATGAAGCTTATGAGGAAGCACTTGATTATCTGTCACAAGCACTTAAGGTATATGAAAGGGACGGAGGCACAGACTTTCACTACGGAGCAGCATTGGTTGCTATGGGTGATGCACATTTTAGCAGACAAGACTATGCCGAGGCTGCAAGATATTATCAGCGTGGTATGAATGAGATAGAAAAACATGTAGGCAAGACAGATAATTACGCTCGTGTGCTGGAAAAGTATGAAATGAGTTGCAAATGTGCAGATTCCGATAAGAAATGTGAATCAGAATGGATAAGTAATCTTAATCGTTGCAGAGCATTTTATGAGCAGTATGGTAAAGCGATGATACATGCAGATTTTGAAGCATATGAAGATAGGATTGCTGTCGGTTTGGTAGGCGAGGGGTCAGACTGTTTTGGTTTTGATGACAGTATTTCTGCTGATCACGACTACGGAATCGGATTTTGTATGTGGTTAACAAAGGAAGATTATGAGGCAATCGGATTTAAGTTGCAGCAACGATATGAAGAATTGTTGGCGCAATATGGCAATGTATCCCAAGCGGATATTCGTAACAATCGCTTCTTGGATGACCGTCGGGGTGTATTTTCTATTAATCGTTTTTGTAATCTAATATTGGATACGAATTTGAATTTTGAAAATAATGACCGTATCGATTATCTGGCCGTTCGTGAAGAAAAACTTGCAACCATTACAAATGGTGAAATTTTTTTTGATGAATTGGGAACATTTTCTGCAATTAGGGAACGCTTACAGAACTACTATCCTGATAAGGTGTGGCGATTGCGTCTGGCCCAAAGTTTGCATGAATTTGCACAGTACGGACAAAGCAACTATGCTCGAATGATGGCAAGGAAAGATTATGTAACTGCGAATCTGTGTCTTGGGAAAGCAGTAGAGTCTGCGATGGACATCATGTATTTGTTAAATAGAACTTATGCCCCATATTATAAATGGAAGAAAAAAGGGTTGTCAAAATTGACAAAACTGCAACCGGTAATTCAACTTTTAGAGGAACTGGCTTTACTGCCGGTACAAGAAGATGCATGGAAACAGGGAGATTACAATTCTGCAGAAGTGAATAAATTGGATCAATGTGTCTGCCGATTAGAACAGATTGCAAAGCTGATATTCGAAGAAATGAAACATCAGAATTTGATAACAGGTAATGATCCATTTTTAGAGAATTATTGCACACAGATTATAAAGGGGAAGTATATGGAAATCATTGAAGAGATTGTAGAATTAGAGTGGAATCAGTTTGACAAGGTGAAAAATGAGGGCGGAAGAGCAGATTGCCAGGATGATTTTGCAACATTTTCTGTTATGCGAAAAAGTCAGTATATGACATGGAATGAAGAACTTCTAATTAGTTATCGTAATGATTTGATAGAGGCCAATCAAAAAGGATGGAATCTTATTATGGAGAAGTATGCAAGAATGATGAAGTCTACTGCTCCTGAAAAATATGCACAGATGGAAAAGGAGCTTCCGTCGCTTTCGGAAAAAAGAATTGCAATTCAGGAAGAGATTGTGAAGATTCAAGTAACATGGATGGAGGAGTTCGCAAAGCATTATCCGAAGATGGCTGATAATGCAAGAAGTATTCATACTTCAGAAGATCATGCATATAACACTTCTTATGAAACATATCTTCGCGGAGAGTTAGGAACTTATTCTGAAACCACTTTTGTGCTATATGGGCGATTTATTACCGAGCTTATGCAAAATGGAAAGAATCTGGCATATGAAACCATGACGAATACTGCAAAACTATATGGGTATGAGTCGGTAGAAGATGCAGAAAAACGCATGTGGTGATATAGAAAACAGGTTATAAAAAGCCCTCATGTCTTAGGGAGGAGGGACATATTGGCAGTATGTCTCAAGGTGACATGAGGGCATTTTCAGCTTTATTTGAAGTTAATCTCTTTGTTTCTTTGGTTCGTCATTCTTCTGACTTTCTTTTTCCTGTTTACGGGCAGACCCCATACCTAAATGTTCCGGAATAATGTTTTGTTCTAGTACAGTTACGCGTTCATTTTGCATTTTCTCAATCACGGATTGATCAAGTTCAAACAGTTCGACTAGTTCTTCATTGGTAACTGCCGGTTTGAATTTGCGGCGATGTAACTTTCCGTATTTTTGTTTGTTATAATTTTTCCAAAAAATTAAAAAAATGACGATAATCAAAAATGCAATGAATAAGATATAAAAATACCACTGCACGGTCGTAATCATTTCTTTTGTAAAAAACAGAAATTCCGGTAGATACCAATTGTAATGAATGGCCAAGGAGCCGTATATCAGATAAATGATATAACTTGCAAGTAATAGCCATGCAAGAATGGTAAGTATCCATTCTATAATTTTTTTCCATCCCTTTTGACGATCATAGATTAGATGCTTTTCAAAGTCGTAATCGACAGCTTGTTGAAGAGGATTTGTAAAGTCATCGGATAATTCTTTTATTTCTGTATTTTTCATATTATAACCCCCTATCCGGACTGTCCCAGGTTGCAAGCTTTTTGTTACGTCTGAATAAGGAAGGTAATTGACTGATTACCAATAATGCATTGACGTACCAATAGCAAAAAGGATACCAGATTGCCACAGATGCATTCTTTAAAAGGTTTTTATCGTAGCGACTGTCTAAGAGCATAGCCACTGAAAATTGTATAATACAAACAGTCGATAAGAATAAGCTTTTCCATATGTATGGAAGAGCATACCAGGTGCCGGTTGTGTATAATCCGATTAGCAGGATGATTAGCATGAGCAACCAACAAAGTGCCCATATGATAGATACAATCTGTTCAACGTACACGATAAATAAGCGTCTGGTCTCCCAACTGCGGAAAATGTCATGGTGTCTTCTGATGATTTCCATTCCGCCTTTGGTCCAACGTTTTCGTTGTGCCCACAATCCTTTAATAGTTTCCGGAACCAACATCATGCAAAGTGCACGCGGTTCGTATCGTACATCCCAGAAATTTTTTTCCAACTTCCAGGTTACCCCGATATCTTCGGTAATCATATCTCGATCCCACAACTTACATTCCAATAAGGCACGTTTACGGAAGGCGACTACTACACCTGATACAGTCATAACCTTGCCCCATATTCGTTGTGTTCTTTTAATTAAGCTGATAATACTAGCATATTCGCAAAGCTGTAGTTTTGCCAGAAGAGAGCTTCGATTTCGGACACGCGGATTGCCGGTAACGGCTCCAACGCGTTCACCATTATACGGATTCGTAAAATGTGGAACAATATAATTCAAAGCATCCGGCATAAGATAAGCGTCAGAGTCAACACCCATTAGGATTTCTCCCTTAGAAGCAAGCAAACCCAGGTAGAGCGCATTGGCTTTTCCGTTGTTTTCTTTCAAGTCAATAAATCTTACCTTGTTGTACTTGCCCAAGAGAGTCATGACAACTTCTGAGGTGTTGTCGCTACTGCCGTCATTGATAACGATAATCTCGAAATTCGGATATTGAATTTTTGATAATTCTTTTAGTGTTTTCTCGATTGTCTCAGCTTCATTAAAACATGGAACCAGAATGGATACCAACGGTGTTTCATAAAGTGGAAGTGCTCCTTTTCTTTCATTACAAAGATAAAAGATTACTGCACCAACCATCCAGGTCACAGCCATAATAGCCGGATACCAGAAAACAAATTCTTCTATAAGTCTTAACATTGAACTTCCCTGTTCTTTCTTGTCTTTTGTATTTATAACCAAATGACAATTGCCATCGTGGCATGTTTTTACAATTTCTGTAAACTCTACCCATAGTATATCGACACATGTCTATTATTTTTTAGAGAAAAAAGAAAATTTTATAAAAATTCTCTTAAATCATCTCTTAGTTTCTCTTCGATTGCGATTAGTCGTTTGCAGATGTTACGTGATTTCTCATTGGCAGCAGGATATTGATTCAAGTATTGGTAAAGAGATTTTGCCCCCATATCGCACCCGTCTGTAATTAGATCTGCAATGGTTTCATCTGATGCATCCATGCTAAGTTTCATATTGGTCTTTAACCAGGACATACTTTTTGCCATGAGATTCGGTTCTTTTTCTTCGGTGGAATATTCATTTAATAACGAATGAATTTCATTTCCTAATTTTTCGTGGTGTTCTCTACTTTCGGTAAGGACATCGCGCAATGGTGTTTTTTTTACCATTTCTAATACTTCGTCAATGGCAGATGCCCCCATTTTGGTTCCGGCATCACATTCTCTTAATAGGTGTATTGTATCTTGATATTCCATAATAAACCTCCTAATTGTTTTTCTTATTATGTCCATAGAAAATAAAATCATACATGTGAGAGAAAATGCATATTTATTAACAATAAGTATAAAATGTGTCATATCAGACAGTGGAGGAAATATGAAAAGAAATGAAATCTTATTGATAATTTGTATTGCTATACCGTTGGCAGTGGGCGCTTTGGCATCTTTGTTATCCGGAGGAGGAATGGATGTTTTTTCGATGGTGGAAAAACCGCCAGTGGCACCGCCTGCATGGTTATTCCCGGTGGCATGGACGATTCTTTATAGCTTGATGGGAATATCATCTTATCTGATTTTAACTGCGGATGCGCCAAAAGAACAAAAGGATGATGCAATTTTTATATATGGCTGGCAGTTACTTGTGAACTTTCTGTGGCCTACTTTTTTCTTTAATTTTCAATGGTACCTATTCTCATTTTTTTGGTTGCTTTTGTTGTGGTTGCTCGTGCTTTTGATGATATGGAAATTCAAAGACATATCAAGAATTGCAGCATTGTTAAATATTCCGTATTTGTTGTGGCTGACATTTGCGGGATACCTTAATTATTCTATCTGGTTGTTGAACAAATAAAAGGAAATAGTCGTTGAATTGTGTGATGGAAAAGGATACAATAATATATTAGAAAATAACGTAGAGGAGAAATTAATGAAGTTACCAAAGTTTCATGAAATAACACAAGATAAAACGACACCACCGCCTTGGGCAGATGCGCTTACAGATGGTGAATTTATCAGTTACGGTCCAACCTTTAAAATGAAGACGTATCTGGACTTATTTGACGAATATCTTTATCCGTGTGATGAGACGGGAGATATCACCTATTATGTATATGACCCGATTAAGCATGGTGCTGCTTCAGATAAAAAATATCCGGTACTAATGTGGTTACATGGTCTTAATAATTCCTTTGATGGGAAGAATTGTATTTTTTGTTGTGGTGCAGAACAATATGCAACGAAAGAATACCAAGAATGTATGGGTGGTGCATATATTATTGTACCGTTAGCAAATGAGCGACGATTAGAGGACGGCAGTATTGCAGGGTCTTGGAGTACATTTGTAAATGATACCAACATTTATTCGGCGCCGATTAAAGCAATCTATGATAAGGTTTGTCAAGAGCATATGGATAATATCGAAGGAAGATTTGCAATGGGAGCGTCTGCCGGTGGTTATTTTACATGGCAATTGCTGCAGGATTATACAGACTATTTTATAGGAGCAATACCCATATCTTCCGGTTATGTACCGACGGATGAAGAATTGCTTAGAATAGAAAAGGCAGATGTGAAAGTCTTAGTAGCACATGGACGATATGATGAATTAGCCAGTTTTGATGAGTGTATTGAACCAAGAACGAAGATGTTTCATGCCTTATCCAATGTTGATTGTTATTTTCCAAAATGGGTGCAAAATGGAGATAAGGGAATATCTTCTATACATTACGGATTTGAAATGGGACAACATTGTATGATTAACCAGATACAGGCGAATTTGATATTTGATGACAAAACGCCGATGTCTGATGATTTTCCGGAAGGAATCACGGGTTGGATTCGTGATGTGGTTCGTAGACAAGCGGTATGAGGTTTGTTAGAAATTATATAGAGGATAACATAGTGTGAAATGGGAGAATTATTATGAACAAAGCAAATTACAAAGCACTACTTCCGATAGGAGTGTTCTTAGTGCTTTACTTAGGATTAGGAATTTTATTTGAATATGTCTTGAAGATACCAATGGGATTTTACAACATCCCTATCGTGGTGGTGTTCTTGATTGCATTAATGGTTGCTTGTATACAGAATTCTAAGCTTAATTTTGATGCAAAGTTAGAGATTATGGCCAAAGGAGTCGGAGATAAGAATATTATTACCATGGTGCTGATTTTTATGGCAGCGGGAGTGTTTGTAGGTGTTGTGGGAAGAAGTAGTGCAGAGAGTGTTGCGTATTTCTTGTTGTCCATTATACCGTCCCAATTTGCCGTGTTGGTATTATTTGTGGTAAGTGCCTTTGTATCCTTGGCGATGGGAACTTCTGTGGGCACAATTACTTTGATTGTACCGATTGCAGTGGCAGTAGCAAATAGCTCCGGTTTTGGTGTTCCGCTTTGCATAGGTTCTGTAGTGGGAGGCGCCATGTTTGGTGACAATCTTTCATTTATTTCGGACACAACCATTGCAGCATGCAACGGGCAGGGGTGTGCGATGAAGGATAAGTTCCGTGAGAATTTTGGTATTGCTTTGCCGGCCGCGATTTTAACTGCGATTATTATTACAGTGCTGTCTATGGGTGCAGACGTGGGTGAAGCAGTGGTGAATGATTATAATCTTATACAGATTATTCCTTATGTTTTAGTATTGATTGGCGGTATTATCGGAATTAACGTATTCGTAGTATTGTTGATTGGTATTGTGAGTGGTGCAGTTATTATGTTGGCTACAGGGGCAACAGCACCAACGGATTTGCTCGCTAACATGGGAAGTGGTGTATCCGGTATGTTTGAAACTTCCATGGTCGCAATTTTAGTATCCGCAATCTGTGCATTGATTAATGAATATGGTGGATTTGCTGCAGTATTACAGTTGATTAAGAAGGTGTTCAAGGGACGTAAGGGAGGAATGCTCGGTATGGGACTTTTGGTTGGTTCTATGGATATTGCAACGGCCAATAATACGGTTGCAATTGTTATGGCCAACCCGATCGCAAAAGAGATGGCAGATAATTATGGAATATCACCGAGAAAAGCAGCTTCGATTCTTGATACATTTTCTTGTATCTTCCAAGGTGTCATTCCGTATGGTGCACAGATGTTAGTAGCAATATCTGCAGCTAATGAATTAGGTGCAGGTGTATCGGCATTTCAGATTATGCCGAATCTGTTCTATCCGTATATGTTATTGTTGAGCTCCTTAGTGTTTGTCTTCCTTGTGCCGGAAAAGACCAAGTAGGATAGAGATGAGAATTTGATTGAATTTTGAAAGGTTTCAAAATGAAAAAAATAGAATTGATTCAGGAACTGAAAAAGATAGGACTCAGGGAAGGAATGGACTAAATCAAAACAATGTGAAGTGCTTGCATAGAAAATTTGAAATTTACATTACGTATATAAAAACCTCACAAGCGTGTATGTTTGTGAGGTTTTTGTGTTAACAATGAGCATGCTTTGCATGTGATATAGTTTGATTAATCTTCTAACAGTCTTAGACCGGCTGTATCTGTAACAGGGAGAGAGAAACAAATTGCCTTGGCTTTACTATCTAATCCTGCTTCAGTCATAATTGCCTGCATAATTTTATTCTTTTCATCGCTCTTTGTGACGATGAACACCAATTCTTTCTCTGCCGCAATGGAAACTCCCATGAACTTCTCAGCAGCTTCCATTCCGGTTCCTTTGGCATGAATTACGGTTCCGCCGTAAGCACCAGCACCTCTTGCGGCATCCATAATCAAATCGGTATGCCCTTGTTCTGCAATTACAATAATCAAATCATGTACTGTATTTTTCAAGGTGGATTCCTCCTCTTTCTGATAATCTTCACTCTCAATCAAAAACTGTAAGGTCTTTTTGCCGCCGATACTGCTTAGTGGAATGGTAAATGCAATTCCGCCGCCCGGGGCGTCAATCTGTAATTTCTTTTCCAATTGTTTTTTTACTGAAATCCATGTGCTTTCTTTCACCACAGAAAATGCGACTGCTTTTTCATTGGATTCTAAACCTAGATAATCCATAATATCATTGGAAACAGTACCGTATCCCAAAGAAAGAAATGCAACATGCAAATCATTTTCCTGATACAATTCTGTATACTTAGGTGCAATCTTACGATCTACAATGGTGGTCATCATATATAAACTTCCCATATATCCTCCTTACTACAACTCGATAATTTCCATATCGCCATAGGAATCCAAGGTTGTACGAATTGCCTGACTTGCCGCTGTCTTGTGTAGTTTGTTTTCTTTGATTTTGAAGATGACACCCATTACTTGAATTGTAATAAGAGGCGTCATGGCAACCATGGCTACAATGCCGAACGCATCTGCAATAATATTACCACCAAGTGCTTTACATGCGCCCATGGCAAATGGCAATAAGAAAGTTGCAGTCATCGGTCCTGAAGCAACACCACCGGAGTCAAATGCAATAGCAGTAAATATTTTTGATACAAAAAATGTTAATAACAAAGCTACGAAATAGCCGGGAATCAAAAACCATAAAATGGAAATTCCGGTTAGTACCCTGGTCATTGCCAATCCAACAGAAACTGCAACACCGATAGATAAACTCATGCCCATTGCCTTGGCAGAAATTGCACCATCTGTAAGGTCTTCTACTTGTTTTGTAAGTACGAATACAGCGGGTTCAGCCTTAACAATGAAATAACCGATAATCATGCCAATCGGTATGATTATCCAACTGTAGGATAATCCGGCAATTGTCTGTCCAAGATAGTTACCGGCAGGCATGAAACCAACATTGACACCTGTTAGGAATAAAACTAATCCAATATATGTATAAGTTAATCCGATTGTAATTTTGATAACCGTTTTTTTCGTGATATCTCTTACAATGAATTGAATAATTGCAAAAAATATGACAATTGGTAATAAAGACACCGCTATTTCCTTCATATATGTAGGAAATTCAACAGCAAACAGATTCCATAAATCAACAGTGTTATCAATGATGTGGATGGAATCAGAAACTTGCTCTCCGGACTTTGGTTGATAGATAATTCCTAGGAGCATAACAGCAAGAATTGGTCCAATGGAACACATTGCTACAAGACCAAAACTATCATCTGCAGCATGGCGGTCACTACGGATGGCAGAAATACCAATACCAAAAGCCATGATAAAAGGTACTGTCATAGGCCCTGTCGTAACACCACCGGAATCAAATGCAACAGATAAGAAATCTTTAGAAACAAATAGCGTCATGATAAAGATTGTGATGTAGAAGAATACCAAAAGATAAGAAAGAGGTACTCCAAGTAACATACGAAGAATTGCAAGGACGAGAAAAATAGCAACGCCCAATGCAACAGCTAATATCAATGTTATATTAGGGATGGAAGGAACCTGCTGAGCCAGTACCTGAAGATCCGGTTCGGATATTGTGATTACAAATCCCATAATAAAGCTTACTAGCATAACAATGAAAAGGTTTTTTGATTTGGTCATGATAGTACCGGTTCGTTCTCCGATCGGTGTCATTGATAAATCAACACCAACATTAAAAAATAACATACCTATAATAAGTAAACCGGCACCTGTTAAAAATGTCATCAAAATGCTTGGTGGTATGGGTGCAATTGTGAAACATAAAAGTAATACAATTCCTAAAATAGGAAGAACTGCTTTCATTGTTTCAGTGAATTTTTCGATAAATTTATTTTCAAGGATGCTTCTGTTAGACTGCAATGAATCAATCACCTTTCTTAATAAATAATATGGTATTTAGTATAACATACAATGTAAGAAATAGGGGAAATAAATGTGCTAATTCTATGAAAAAAATAGAAAAAGAGCATTGACAAATTATAAATTAGAATATATAATGAAAACAACTTGAAACCGGTTTCAAGAAACGGAAAGAAATGAAGACCGGTTTGATTTTAAAGATATGAATGTACAAATGAATACAGATTATAGAAAGTGGGGTGTGCCAATGGCTAGTATTCGAGATGTAGCAAAGCTTGCTGGAGTTTCGCCGGCTACAGTTTCAAGGGTTATGAATGGTACGGCAAATGTGGATGACGATAAGAGAGAAAGGGTTCTTAATGCTATCTCTGAAACGGGTTTCGTGCCGAATGCAGTGGCAAGATCGTTATTTAAGAAATCAGCGATGACGATAGGTTTGATTATACCAAGTATTAAAAATCCTTTTTTTACCCAGATGGCAAGTGCAATCGAAAAGACAGCTGACAAACATGGGTATCGGCTGATTTTTTGTAATACGGGTACAGATTTTGAAAAGGAAAAAGCAGCACTTACGATGTTAGAATCCATGAATGCAGATGGAATTATTCTTACAACAAGCAGCGATGAAATTGAAAGCTTTATAGAACAGTGTAATGTGCCGGTAGTGATTACAGATCGTTCATTAAAAAAAGAAGTGGATAACGGCTATGTACATTGTGATCATTATGCGGGCGGCAAGATGGCAATGGAACATTTGTTAGATTGCGGATGTAAAAAAATAGTTTGTGTCAAAGGTCCACAGACGATATCCAGTGCAAAAGCAAGATATGAAGGATATGCTGATGTATGCAAAGAGTGGGGAATACAAGAATATACAATTGATTGTGATTATGATTTTTATGCAGGTATTGAAATGACTGAAAAGTTGTTGAAACAATATCCGGATGTTGACGGAATTATAGCTTGTAATGACATGGTTGCTATTTCGATTTATAAGGTTTTCCATCGCAAAGGTATATCTGTACCGGAACAGGTTCAGCTTATTGGTTTTGACGGCATTTATTTGTCAGACTTGTTAACACCGGAACTTACAACTATCGCGCAACCAATTGAAGATATAGGAAAGAAAGCAGCAGAATTAATTATTAATAAAGAAGATGGAGTGAAAAAAGAGTTCATTTTTCAACCGTCATTAGTAATAAGAGAAACAACGATGAAGAAAGGAGACAAGATATGAAAAAACAGGGAATCTTAAACAGTGATATAGCAAGAGTATTAGCTTATATGGGACATACGGATTGCATTTGCATCGGTGATTGCGGATTACCGATACCGGATGAAGTGGAAAGAATTGATCTTGCATTAGAGTTTGGTGTTCCGACATTTATGGATACATTAAAAGTGGTTGCAAGTGATATGAAGATTGAAAAAATAATTCTTGCAGAAGAAATTAAAACACAAAATCCTGCAGTGTTAGAAGAAGTTGAAGCACTATTTGCTAATCAGGATATTGAAGTGGAATTTGTTTCACATGTAGAGCTGAAAGCGCAGACAAATGATTGTAAAGCAGTGATTCGTACAGGCGAAACAACACCATATGCGAACATCATTTTACAATCAGGATGTATATTTGCATAAGAGAAAGGGGGGGTAACACTATGAAAATTGAGATGAAAGGAATCAACAAATCCTTCGGAACCAATCAAGTTTTGAAAAACGCCGGATTTGTATTGGAGGATGGAGAAGTACATGCACTTATGGGTGAAAATGGTGCCGGGAAGTCCACGTTGATGAAAATCTTAACAGGTGTTTACACAAGAGATGACGGAACCGTAATTGTAGACGGTGAAGAGGTGGTTTATAAGACACCTCAGGAAGCAGAAAAAGCCGGTATTGTATTTATCTACCAGGAAATTAACAGTTTGTTTGACATGACGGTAGAAGAGAATCTGTTCATGGGCAAAGAGATTACCAAGAAGTTTGGTATTGTAGATAAAAAGGCGATGCAAGAAAAAGCTAAGGAAGTTATGGATAAGATGGGAGTATCCATTCCTGTTGACGCAGTGATGGGAGAACTTTCTGTAGGTCAGCAGCAGATGGTAGAAATCTGTAAAGCACTTATGGTAGATGCGAAGGTTATCATCATGGATGAGCCGACAGCAGCTCTTACACAGAGTGAGACAGAAGGATTATTCAAAGTGATTGAATCGCTTCGAAAAAAGGGTGTGTCGATTGTATACATATCACACAGAATGGAAGAGATTTTTGAGCTTTGTGACAGAATTACAATTCTTAGAGATGGAACATATATTGATACGAAGTATATCAAAGACATTACAATGGATGACGTTGTACAGATGATGATTGGACGTGAAATTGGTGAACGTTTCCCTAAGAGAGATGTCAAGATTGGAGAAGAGGTTCTAAGAGTAGAAGGTCTTACAAAGAACAAAGTATTCCATGATGTAAGCTTTTCGGTTAATGCCGGAGAAGTGTTAGGTGTTTCCGGATTGATGGGTGCAGGAAGAACAGAGATTATGCAATCTATTTTTGGAAACCTTTCAAGAGAAAGCGGAAAGATTTTTATTGATGGACAAGAAGTATCAATCAAAAATCCAAGACAGGCAATTGCGGCAGGTATCGGTTTTGTAACAGAAGACAGAAAGACGGAAGGTTTGTTGCTTGAAAAGAGTATTGCTGAGAATATTGAGATTGCAAATCTCAAGAAAGTATCTGATAAAGGTGTGCTGAACAAGAAGAAACAGGATGAGATCGTTAAAAAAGGTATTGAAGAGTTCAGAGTCAAATGTTTCGGACCTTGGCATGAATGTAATAACCTAAGCGGTGGTAATCAGCAAAAGGTTGTTCTTGCAAAATGGATTTATACAGAACCTAAGATTTTAATCTTGGACGAACCTACACGAGGTGTAGATATCGGAGCAAAGAAAGAAATCTATGATGTGATTAATCAGATGGCAGCTAAGGGTGTAGCGGTAATCATGGTTTCTTCAGAATTACCGGAAGTTTTGGGAATGAGTGATCGTATTATGGTAGTTCACGAAGGTACAGTAACAGGAATTATAGATGCTGCGGATGCAGATCAGGCGAAAGTAATGACATTGGCGACGGGAGGTAGTTTATAATGGAAAAGAACAAAAAAAGTATTGGCGCATTTATAGGCGAATATGGAGCATTTCTTGCATTAATATTATTGGTAATTGTGATTAGCTGTGTAAGCCCTGAGTTTAGAACAGCGAGTAACTTTTTAAATTTATTACGTCAGGCATCATTTAACGGACTTATTGCATTCGGTATGACTTGCGTAATTCTTTCGGATGGTATTGACTTGTCGGTTGGTTCAACATTTGCTCTTTCAGCAATTATCTGTGCAGAGTTGATTATGAAGGGTGTTCCTGCAGGAGTTGCAATTCTTGTAGCGTTGTTAGCAGGTACTGCACTTGGTGTAATCAGTGGTGTGCTTGTAACAAAAGGACGTTTGCAGCCATTTATTGCAACATTGATTACAATGACAGCTTACAGAGGTCTTGCTCTTATCATTACTAACGGTAAGCCGATTTCAAGACTTGCAAGCAGCATTGAAAGTGAGTCAGGCTCTTTCTTGTTCAAGGTACTTGGTAAAGGTAACTTGGTATTTGGGCCAAATGAGATGTTCTCAATTCCGATTCCGGCAATTATCTTGGTTGTAGCATTGTTGATTTTCTATTTTGTATTACATCACACAACATTTGGTCGTCGAATCTATGCAACAGGTAGCAATGCAAAATGTGCAAACTTAGTTGGTGTTAACACAACAAGAATTAAAATCTCTGTATATGCAATTTCAGGTTTCATGGCAGCACTTGCAGGTTTGATTATGATTTCCCGTGTGGACTCAGCACAGCCGACATTAGGTGATGGTTATGAGTTGGATGCTATCGCAGCGGTAGCGCTTGGCGGAACTAGTATGAGTGGTGGCCGTGGTAAGATTGTAGGTACACTTGCAGGTGTATTGATTATTGCAGTACTTAACAATGGTTTGAATATCTTAGGTGTATCAACATATTATCAGGAAGTAATCAAGGCAATCGTTATTCTTGTAGCTGTATTATCAGATCGCAAGAGATAAGAATAGATTATGGAGGTAAAAAGCATGAAGAGAATATTAGCACTTTTACTTAGTTTGGTGATGGCGTTCTCCTTAGTAGGATGTCGAATTGTAATAGATGGAGAAGAAGGTAGTAAAAAAGCAAATGCTGCAAACGGAAGTATTGGTCTTTCTGTATCAACACAGAATAATCCGTTCTTTGTAACATTAGCAGATGGTGCAAAGAAAGCAGCAAATGATGCTGGTGTAGATATCACGGTTGCGGATGCCGGTGATGATGCAACGAAGCAGGTAAGTGATATCGAAGATTTGGTTTCAGCAGGTGTTAGTGTATTAATTGTTAACCCTGTAGATTCGGATGCAGTGACAGGTGCGGTAGAAGCAGCAATGGCAAAAGGCGTTAAGGTGATTTCGGTAGACCGTGCAGTCAATGGTGTAGAGATTGATTGCCAGATCGCGTCTGACAACGTAGCAGGTGCTGAACTTGCAACACAGTATATTGTAGACACATTAGGTGAAGGCGTGAAAGTTGCTGAGTTGGTAGGTGTATCAGGCGCATCAGCAGCAATTGACCGTTCACAAGGTTTCCACAACGTGGCAGATACAAAGCTTGATGTAGTAGCAAGTCAGACAGCTGACTTTGACAGAACCAAGGGTATGTCTGTAATGGAGAATATGTTACAGGCAAATGGAGATATTAAGGGTGTATTCGCAGCAAATGATGAGATGGCACTTGGTGCGGTAGAGGCAATCTCCGGTGCAGGAAAAGATGTTTTAGTAGTAGGATTTGATGCAACAGATGATGCGATTGAGGCAATCAAGGCAGGCAGAATGGGTGCAACGATTGCACAGCAACCGGAGTTGATCGGATCTACAGCGGTAGATAATGCAATTAAGTTAATGAACGACGAGACAATTGAGAAGTCTATACCGGTAGAGGTAACTTTAGTTACAGCAGATAACGTAGATACATTTGGCGCTTCAGAAGAGACAGAAGCAGGCGAAGTGGTTGGCAACGGAAGCATTGGTCTTTCTGTATCAACACAGAATAATCCATTCTTTGTAACATTGGTAGAAGGTGCACAGGAAGCAGCTGATGCAGCAGGCGTTTCACTTACAGTAGTAGATGCAGGCGATGATGTGACGAAGCAGGTAAGTGACATTGAGGATTTGATTTCAAAAGATATTAGTGTATTGATTGTAAATCCTGTAGATTCAGATGCAGTAACAGGTGCGGTAGAAGCAGCAAAGGCAAAAGGTGTAAAAGTAATTTCGGTAGATCGTGCAGTCAATGGTGTAGAGATTGATTGCCAGATTGCTTCGGACAATGTGGCAGGTGCCGAACTTGCGACACAGTATATTGTAGATACACTAGGTGAAGGTGTGAAAGTTGCTGAGTTGGTAGGTGTATCAGGAGCATCAGCAGCAATTGACCGTTCACAAGGTTTCCACAACGTAGCAGACGCAAAGCTTGATGTGGTGGCAAGTCAGACAGCTGATTTTGACAGAACGAAGGGTATGTCTGTAATGGAGAATATGTTGCAGGCAAATGGCGATATCGTAGGTGTATTTGCAGCGAATGATGAGATGGCACTTGGAGCAGTAGAGGCAATCTCGGGTGCAGGCAAGGATATCTTAGTGGTAGGATTTGATGCAACAGATGATGCGATTGAGGCAATTAAGGCAGGCAGAATGGGTGCAACGATTGCACAGCAACCAAAGCTTATTGGCTCTACAGCAATTGAAAATGCATTGAAATTAATCGGTGGAGAGTCGATTCCTAAGACAATTCCGGTTGAAGTAACACTTATCACAAAAGATAACGCAAACTAATATGAATCATAGGTGTACGAGGCTTCGAGAGAAGCTTCGCAGGCACCTTGCTTGGAAGGAGATTAGACATGAGAGTATTAAATATCGGATCTATGAATTTGGATCATGTATATAATGTTGATCATATTGTTCAGCCTGGTGAAACACAGGCAACTGGTGGTATGAACATTTTCCTTGGTGGTAAAGGGATGAATCAGTCTATGGCACTTGCAAAGGCTGGTGTTGAGGTATATCACGGCGGTATGATTGGTGGAGATGGACATGTATTTTTAGATGCATGTGATGAGTATGGTGTTCATTCTAATTACATTAAGCCGATTGAAGGTAAAACCGGACATACGATTATTCAGCTAGATAAGAATGCACAGAATAGTATTTTGTTGTACGGTGGTGCTAATTTGATGTTGACGAAAGAATATGTAGATGATGTGCTTTCCAACTTTACATCCGATGACATATTGCTTTTGCAAAATGAAGTGAATATGCTGCCTTATATCATTGACAAGGCATACGAAAAAGGGATGACAATTGCATTAAATCCATCACCATTTAATGATGCCTTAAAGGAATGTGACCTAAAGAAGGTTAGCATCTTCCTCTTGAATGAAATTGAAGGCGGTCAGGTAACCGGATTGACAGACCCGGAAGAGATTCTTACTAAGATGGAAGAAATGTATCCAAATGCAAAGATTGTATTGACGCTTGGTAAGGACGGAGCAATCTATGCAGAAAACGGAATAAGACATCATCAACCGATTTTTAAAGTACAGGCAGTAGATACAACAGCAGCGGGAGATACATTTACAGGTTATTTCCTTGCCGGATTGGTAGATGGAATGGAAATTCCGGAAGTGCTTAAGATGAGTGCGAAGGCTTCTTCTATTGCCGTAACCAGACCGGGCGCAGTACAGTCTATTCCGTATAAGAAGGAAGTTCTGGAAGCTTTGAAAGAAGATTAGAATGATTTTGGAAAGTGAGGAATTCATAGATGAGATTTTTTATTGATACAGCAAATGTAGATGATATTCGTAAGGCGAATGAAATGGGTGTTATCTGTGGTGTCACAACGAACCCATCTCTTATTGCAAAAGAGGGAAGAGACTTCAATGAGGTTATCAAAGAGATTACAACAATCGTCGACGGACCGATAAGCGGCGAGGTTAAGGCAACAACTGTTGATGCAGAAGGTATGATTGCGGAGGGGCGTGAGATTGCTAAGATTCATCCAAACATGGTAGTTAAGATTCCAATGACAATCGAAGGATTGAAAGCAGTTAAGACATTGAATGCAGAAGGAATTAAGACAAATGTCACTTTGATTTTTACTGCTGCACAGGCATTGTTAGCAGCAAAAGCAGGTGCAACTTATGTTTCACCTTTCCTTGGAAGATTGGATGATATTAGCACAACCGGTATTGATTTGATTCAGGATATTGTGACGATTTTTGACAACTATGGAATGGAAACAGAGATTATCTGTGCATCTGTTCGTAATCCGATTCATGTTACAGATTGTGCACTCGCAGGTGCGCATATTGCAACTGTTCCGTACAGTGTGATTGAGCAGATGACAAAACATCCACTTACGACACAAGGCATTGAAAAATTCCAGGCTGATTATAAGGCGGTGTTTGGGGAGTAGCTTTATATAAATATTTTTTGAGAGAAAAGTAAATATGAGAAGGTATAAGAACCGAAAAGTGAGTGTTCATGAAGTAATGATATCACTTTTCGGTTCTTTTTTTGAATAAGCAGCGGATATGTATTGAAATACACTTAACGACAGTTGAAATCTATACAAAAGATGCTATAATAGAAAATATGTTCGGAACAAATGTTCTGTGTGTGGGATGTGAAGACTGCTTTAGTGTTATGTGACGATTATGAAGATTGTTAGGATTTGAGGTGAATGATTATGGCATATGTAGAGAATTTATCAATAGAAGAGAAATTAAAGATATTGACCGATGCGGCGAAGTATGATGTGGCGTGTACCTCTAGCGGTGTGGAACGCAAAGGGAAGGCCGGTATGATGGGGAATGCTGCGGCTTGTGGTATTTGTCATAGTTTTTCTGCGGACGGAAGATGTGTGTCGCTATTGAAGATTTTATATACGAATGAATGCATCTATGATTGCAAGTATTGTATTAATCGAAAGTCCAATGATGTTGTGAGAACTAGTTTTACACCGGAAGAAATCTGTGACTTGACGATGCAGTTTTACCGCCATAATTACATAGAAGGTTTGTTTTTGAGTTCGGGTATTAAGGATAATCCAACGAAAACAATGGAAGAGATATACATGGCATTGCATTTGTTACGTAATGTACATCGGTTTAATGGCTATATTCATGTGAAGGCAATACCGGGAGCAGAACCGCAGATAATTGAACAGGTGGGATTTCTTGCGGATAGAATGAGTACGAATCTGGAACTTCCGACAGCAGACGGTTTGCGGGAACTTGCCCCGAATAAGACAAGAAAGACAATACTTGCTCCAATGCGTCAGATTCAGAATGGGATTGTGGATAGAAAAGGTGGGATACACAGAATCGGTTGTAACAAACATAATGGTGATGATTGGGGATTGCAACTGCCCAATACGCGGTTGTCAAAAGCAGACGGATGGGGATTATCTACTTTACAACCGGAGAATCCTTCAGAAAGAAGAGATTATCTTTTGCACAGTGAGTGTGATTTGTTGCATACGCAATCAATACAGAATTTATATCAAGAAAAAAGTAAGTTTGTACCTGCCGGGCAGAGTACGCAGATGATTATCGGTGCTACGCCGGAGAATGACTATCAGATTCTGTCTGTAGCGGAAGCGTTATATAATCGGTTTGATCTGAAACGAGTTTTTTATTCTGCTTATGTGGCGTTGAATGAGGATTCTAAGTTGCCCGCATTGAATACGAAACCACCGCTTCTTCGGGAACATCGTCTATATCAGGCTGATTGGTTGTTGCGTTTTTATGGATTTGAGGCGAATGAGTTGCTTTCGGAGGATGCTCCGAATTTTAACATGTTTTTAGATCCAAAATGTGAATGGGCATTGCGTCATCTGGAGTATTTTCCGGTGGAGATTAATACGGCATCATATGCAATGTTACTTCGAATTCCGGGAATTGGTACAAAATCTGCAAGAAGAATTGTGATGGCAAGAAAAAATGCGCTACTTGATTTTGATAATCTAAAACGCATTGGGGTCGTATTAAAAAGAGCGCACTATTTTATTACTTGTAAGGGAAAGATGATGCATCAGACTAAGATTGATCAAGACTATATTACAAGACAGATTTTGCAGTTAGAGAACAAAAAGAATTGGGAGTTAGAATACAGTATGACATATCGTCAATTGTCACTTTTTGATGATCATAGTTTTGTTGAGAAGAATCAAGATTGTTTGATGATTCAAAAGCAACTGTCGGAGGTGGTGTAGATGAATAAGATTGTATATTTGTGCGAAGACACGCCGGATGGAATCTTTACAGCAATTTATGACGCATGGGAGGCTAGATTGCCTGATGATGTGTTGTCACTTCGTGTAGAACGTAATTATGAGATGGAATTATTTGCACAATGTCGTTATGTGCAGACTGATATGGAAAAAGCGGTAAAAGTGGCACGTTCAATCAAGAATAAGATTAGTCACGAAGCATACTATATGATATATTATGCTTCGTTATCTTATGAGCAAGATAAGATAGACTGTATATACCGTTTTTTGAAAATGGGGTTTAAGTGCGGTGCAGATATAGTTAACATGCATAGCTATGATATCGTCTGCAGAATGTTTGAATTAAAGAGAAATGTCGGGAATGAGGCACATATGTTTCGGGAGATTATGAGATTTCATGATTCACAAGAGAGAATTCTGATTTCTCGAATACGTCCTAAGAATCAGGTACTTTCACTTGTTGCAGAACATTTTTCGGATCGTTTTCCGGAAGAGCATTTTGTGGTGCTTGATGAAGTGCATGAGATGGGATTATTTCATGAAAAGGGAAAACAATGGTATCTGGCTCCATTAGAGCGAGAGCTTTTAGAAAGAATCTGGCAGCATAGAGGCTATACAGAATATGAGAATCTATGGAAAACATTTTTTAATACCATTGCAATTGAAGAAAGAAGGAATTATAAGTGTCAACGTAACATGTGTTCGTTGCGATATCGCGATTATATGGTTGAATTTCATTAGTTTATCATTAGGGTTGTGGTAATGAGAAGTTGTTATTTCGTTGAATGTGATTAATAATTATTTGTTATACTAGTTGCTAATTAAGATGCGAATATGTTAGAATATCTACAGTAGATAGCTTGCTGTGAGAAGGAGGATAATGTATGAATCAGGGGAGAATTTCAGATATGCATCGCTGTAACAAAATGGCGACAATTGCATATACAGTGATAGTGATAGCATTAATTGCAGCTTATTTGATAGAGGTAATAAAGGGTAGCAGGACAACCGGATACTATATTGTATTTTGTCTTCTTGCAGTGGTACCGTTGCTTGCTTGTTTGCTTGCGTACAATCGCGATAATGAAAGTGAACATATGAAATACATATTATCTGGTGGATTCGGTTTGTTTTATTTATTTATAATATTTACAACTACGTCACCGATTGCATTTATCTATGCGCTACTGATCGCGGTTGTTTTGCTTTGCTATAATGATATGAAATTGACAGTAGGCTATATGATTTTTGTGTGTGTAGGTAATATTGCTTATGTGGTAGGGTTGGCAGTTAAGGGACAACTGACATCGGAAGAACTTCCTAATATTGAGATTCGAGTGATATTCCTTATTATGTTTGTTGTATTTATTTATCTGGCTACGAAGGTGATGAATCAGAACAACGAGGCAAAGATGGCTGTGATAGAAGAAGAGAAGGAACACACAGAGGCTCTCATGCAACAGATTATGGAAGTGTCTGAACGATTGACGAATGATATTCAGGTTGTGTCGGAAAAGATGGAACTTTTGGGTATGTCTGCGGATAAGACTAAGAATTCTATGGAAGAGGTTGCGCAGGGGACTGGTGAAGCGGTAGATACGATTCAAGTACAGTTGGAAAAGACAGAAGAAATCCAGCAGACTGTTAAGCGAGTTACCAGTGCATCGGAGACTATTACAGAGCATGTGGAAGCAACGAGCTTAGAGTTAAAGGCTGCACAGAGGAATATTGACAATTTAATACATCATGTTCAATTATCAAATCAGGCGAATGAGAACGTTTCAAAAGAATTGGATGAGTTGTATGTATACACCAATCAGATGCAGTCTATTGTACAGATGATTAATGAGGTAACAGAACAGACTAGTTTGTTATCACTGAATGCGAGTATTGAGGCGGCAAGAGCTGGCGAAGCCGGTCGTGGTTTTGCCGTAGTTGCATCTGAGATTTCCAGTCTTGCAACACAGACACAGCAGGCAACAGTAGATATTACGAATTTGATAGAGAATATTTCAAGAGAACTTGCCGGTGTAGTTCGAGTAATCGAGCAGATGATTCGCAATGCTGAAGAACAGAATCTAGTTGCTAATGATACCGCTGATAGTTTTGGAAGAATATCCGTTAAGAATCGTAAGGTTGTTGAAGAAGCAGAAGAGATGAGTCAGCTTGTTGTAGAATTGCAAGAAGCCAATGAATTGATTATCAGAGGAATTGAGACCATTTCTGCTGTCACAGAAGAGGTTACTGCGCATTCTAATGAGACATTGGAATCAACAGAAGAGAACAACCAGATTACTAACGAGGTTGGAAGTATTGTTGAGGGCTTGAACGAGTTGGCTCAGGAATTAAGAGTGGCAGAATGAGATAGAGAATAGATTGACAATAGAGAGATTGTAATAATTCTCATAAAGAATGGTTTGGTATCGCTAGATGTGGTATCAAGCCATTCTTTCATTTATGGAGAAAGTATAAAAAACATTATACTAGTAATATAATTGCAATTTTTTGAGTACAAGAGTATTCTGTTATTTAGAATAATAAAGACAATACGATAAGTTAGAAAAGAACAAGAGGGATAGAGTTATGTGGAACAAGTTTAAGACAACATTTTTAGGGGATGCAGCATTTTATAGAAGAATTATACTATTGGCACTTCCGATGATTGCACAAAATGCCATTACCAGCTTTGTAAGCTTTGCGGATAATATCATGGTGGGGCGATTGGGCACAGAACCGATGTCTGGTGTGGCAATTGTAAACCAGTTACTATTTGTATTTAATATTTGTATATTTGGAGGAGCTTCAGGAGCCGGGATATTTGGAACCCAATTTTTTGGGAAAGGCGATCATGAGGGACATAAGTATACATTCCGATTCAAAATATATATAACATTGATTATTGCAGGAATTGCATTGTTGTTATTTGTTTTTTTTAATACAGAATTGATTTCGTTATATCTGCATGACAGCGGGGATGTGGGTGATGTGACGTTAGCCTTAGGGTACGGAGAGCAATATCTTGCTATCATGATGATTTCTTTGATTCCTTTTGCAATATGTCAGGCTTATGTGAGTACCATTCGTGAGACGGGACAGACCTTTGTTCCAATGGTGGCTAGCATGGTGGCAGTACTATCGAATCTCGTGTTGGACTATTTGCTTATCTTTGGCATCGGTTTCCTGCCGGCGTTAGGAGTACAGGGGGCGGCGATTGCAACTGTGATTGCACGTATTATGGAATGTCTGATTGTGGTAGTATGGAGCCATCGCAATTCTGATAAGAATCGATATATTGTTGGTGCGTATAAGAGCTTTCGAATTCCGGGTAATATCTGTAGGGATATTATAATAAAGGGAACACCGCTTATGTTAAATGAGATGTTATGGGCGTCCGGTATGACTGTTATTGTGCAGTGTTATTCTGTAAGAGGACTAGAGGTGGTTGCAGCGCAGAATATTTCATCCACCATTACCAACCTATTTAACATAGTATTTATTCAATTAGGAGCCTGCATCTCCATTGTAGTAGGACAGTATTTAGGAGCTGGGGAACTAGAAAAAGCGAAGGATGCGGATAATAAGATGATGTTTTTTAGCGTGGCCTGTTGTACAGTAGTGGCTGCTGTAATGGCGTTAGTGGGTGGTTTGTTTCCGGAGATTTATAAGACGGAAGAAAGTATTAAGGAATTGGCAAGTCAGTTTATATTAATTGCTGCAGCGGTTATGCCTCTTTGTGCCTTTTCGCACAGTGCATATTTTACCCTACGTTCGGGTGGCAAGACTGGAGTTACATTCCTGTTTGACAGTGTATATACCTGGGTAATCGTGGTTCCGTTTGCGTTTTATCTAGCGAGATATACGACGTTACCCGTGACATTGGTAGTCTTTCTTGTACAGTTTACGGAGATTATTAAGGTTACGATTGGATTTTTTATGGTTCGTAGCAATGTGTGGCTGAATAATATTGTCAGCGAGAAGTAAATGGTGAATTTGTATATTATTTCTAGAAAAGATAGGGGATTATACCGAGAGATATTACAGAGAAAGTATGCTATAATATAGCAAGAGTATCAGTAACATGAAACAGTTATATATGATGTAGTGATGGAGAGAGTATATGAGTTTAATAAGCGTAATTCGATTGAAACCGGGTATGGTTTTAGAACAAGCGGTTTATCATGGGGAACATTGTCTGTTGAAAGCAGGAACTGCATTGAGTATCCGCAATATCCAGAAGCTGAATGAGCTTCAGATTGAAGAAGTAGATGTTGCTGATCCCAATACTTTATTTGTGTCACCTAATGATAAGATGGCAGAGGATTTGGTAGAGGATTTTATTCATGTGTTACGTAGCACTTCACCGAAACGACCGGAGGCTAACAAGAATGATTATGTGGTGAAGGTGGCAAGTTTGTTAGAACATGTGATTAAGAAGGTAGCACAGAGTGAAGAGGTGCTATCATTTATGGTAGAACTTCGTATCATCAATAAGCGCAAATTATATGATCACAGTGTCTATACGGCTGTGTTGAGTGGTTTGGTAGCGGGTTGCATGGGTTTGCCGACAGATCAAATTATGGTGGCTGTTATTGGAGGATTACTTCATAATATTGGTGTTGCAGAGATGCCAACCTTAATTGATGTAGAGAAGTTTAATCCGCAGCAGGAGAAGCTGTGGAAAGAACATCCAACTTATGGATACTATTTTGCACTTCAGAAAAATATTCCAAGAGTAGTGGCGGATTGTATATTGTATCACCATGAAAGGTGGGATGGTTCTGGCTATCCAAAGGGTGTTGCAAAGGAAGAGATTCCTTTGGTTGCGAGAATCGTGAATGTGTGTGCACAGTATTCTTCGTCGGTTACTTATATGAATGTTCCCCCATATATGGCAATTGAAGAATTGTACGGAACGAGTGGAATCTATTATGACCCAGAAGTAGTTAAGGTCTTCGTCAATAATATTCCGATTTATCCATTGGGGGTGATGGTCCGCTTGTCTACACAAGAAGTAGGAATTGTTTCAAACATTCGTAAGAATGAGGGACCTCGTCCGATTGTGAAGATTTATTATAATCGCGTGAATCGCCCGATTACAGAGGATAAGATTGTGGATTTAGGAAAAGAGCGCACAATTTTTATTGAAGAAATTTTATAGGAATCAACGAAATGGGATTTTTTAATAAACTGTCTATGCATTTGGATAAAAATAGAATAGACAGTTTTTTTTGTGTAAACATAAAAATTGTGTGTGAATTTGTTGAAAAAATGCTAATTTTATATTATAATAAAATATCGTGTTATAACGAGAAAATTATTTCCCAAAATGACAAATAATGCAAGAAAAGATACATATAGAAAAGGGGGTGTTGTTATGGGAGGTAATGTAAGAATTGAGCAAAGGTTAACAAAAACATTTGTAAGAGTAGTAGTTATTGCAGCAGTTGCAGCTGTAATCGCTTTGATTGCATTGGGTGTAGCTGTGAATAGATATAGTTATGCTCTTACACATTATGGTTTTGCACAGGGTGATATTGGTCACGTTATGGTTTCATTTGCGGATGCAAGAAGTGCTACAAGAGGTGTTATCGGATATACTGAACAGGAAGCGATTGACGAGGCAGTGAATCATTATCATGAATTGAAGACAACCTTTGATACATACTGGTCGACTTTAGATGAACATCTAGTATCGGCTAATGATAAAGATTTGTATAGTCAGGTTCAGGCGGAGCTTGATGAGTACTGGGCCATAAATGATGAAATTGTTGAAGAAGGAGCAAGTCCGAATGTTGCAATTATGACTGCCGCGCAACACAGAGAGTTTGATGAGTTGGATCCGTTGTATGATAAAATTTATACAGATTTGGAAGCATTGATGCAATCTAATGTAGAGGAAGGCGATAAGCTAGACGGTGCGTTACATGTTATGTCCAATATCATGATAGGTGTCATTGTTTTGATTATTGCGGGAGCAGTGTTCTTAGCAATCAAGATGGGAAAAGAGACTGCACAGCAAATTTCGACATCGTTGAACTCTGTGGCGTATCGATTGCAGGGATTTTCTGAAGGTGATTTGTCGTCAGAATTTCCACAATTCGAGATTCAAGATGAAGTCAATGATATGGCAATGTCAGCAAGTTCGATGGCAGATAATCTTCATGTCATTATGGAAGACTTGAGTATGGGATTACAGGCAATTGCAGATGGTAATTTCCTTGCAAGCAGTCAGGTGCCAGAGATGTATGTGGGTGAATTTGAGAAAATGCGAATTGCATTGGAATCATTTATTGCTGATATGAGAGATACATTGCTGAAGATTGATGATGCGGCAGAGCAGGTAGACGCAGGTTCTTGCCAGTTAGCAGAAAGTGCAATTGAATTGGCAGAAGGTGCCACAGACCAGGCTGGAGCAATTCAGGAGATTACAGCAACCATTACACATATTGCTGATAATGCACAAGAAACTGCAGATCAGGTTGGTGAGGCATATCAGAATGGTTTGAAATATCGTGCTCAGGCAGAGCGCAGTAACGAAGAGATGGATAATCTTGCAAGTGCTATGGAACGTATTAGTGAGGCATCGGAAGAGATTCGTAACATTATCGGTGAGATTGAAGATATTGCAGCACAGACCAATTTATTATCCTTGAATGCTTCTATTGAGGCAGCAAGAGCGGGCGAAGCAGGTAAGGGTTTTGCGGTTGTTGCTGATCAGATTGGTAAGCTTGCAATGGACAGTGCGCAGTCTGCAGTTCGTACTAAGGAATTGATTCAGCGTGCTTTACAAGAAGTGGAAAATGGTAATGAAATTACGAAGGACACAAAGCAGGCATTAGAGGAAGTAGTAGAAGGAATCGAATTCCTTTCAAATGCTTCAAAGCATGCTAGTGAAAGCTCAGCATCCCAGGTGGTTAGCTTGCGTGAAGTGGAATTGGCAGTGGAACAGATTTCTGGTGTTGTTCAGTCCAATTCGGCGGCAGCAGAAGAGACATCAGCCACTAGTGAAGAGCTTGCAGCTCAGGCAACAAGTCTTAGAGATTTGATTAGCAACTTTGAGCTTAGATAATAATCGTTTACAAGGCATTGAGATTAAATAAAGGAAACGGTTCGGTATACATTTTGTTGCGTGTGTGCCGAGCCGTTTCTGTCTTTTGCGGAAATCATGTGTGAGATTGGTGGAAATGTAGATAGTGTTTGATTAGTACAATGGAATTAATGTAGTGACTATGATATATATTGAATATTTGATAGCGTTATGATATGATTAAGAACAGATGTTCTGTATTGTTTTTGGGTGATTTTGGAAAGGGGTCAAGCGTGCTAGATTGGCATGCGAGAATGGAATAAGATGTTTGATACATTAGAAGGATTAAATGAAGAACAGATGAAAGCTGTTACCACTACAGAAGGGTATGTGCGTGTCGTTGCAGGAGCTGGAAGTGGTAAGACAAAGGCATTGACACATCGCTACGTGTATCTGGTAAATGATGTTGGAATTGTAACAGCTAATATCTTGTGTGTGACGTTTACGAATAAGGCAGCTAATGAGATGCGCAAGCGTATCCGCAACATGATTGGAGACCAGGATACGGGCATGGTGTGTACGTTTCATGGATTTTGTGTACAGTTGCTTCGTGAGGATATTCATACGATGAATTACCCGGATAATTTTCTTGTGCTAGATGAGGAAGATTCGGATGACATTTTAAGAAATGTGTATGAGCAGGCAAAGATTGATTCCAGACAGTATACTTATTCTATGGCAGCTGAGATGATTGGTGGTCGTAAGGCACAGATGGAGCATATTCCGTATATATTGAATTTGAATCTGCAGAGATTGAGAGAAGAATTTTTAACTGCAGTTAAGGTGGAGGATCGCATTTTCTTTGGTTATCTATATGAGCAGAAGAAGTGTTTTGGTTTGGATTACGAGGACTTAATGACTTTTGCTTTTTATATCTTGCAGAATTTTCCGGAGAAACTTGAGAAATGGCAACAACGTTTGCAATATGTTATGGTGGATGAGTTTCAGGATGTGTCGGCCATGCAATATGAGATGGCAGAGTTGTTGAGTGGTTATCATAAGAATTTGTTTATTGTAGGGGATCCGGACCAGACCATCTACACTTGGCGTGGTGCACGGATTGAGTTTATCTTGAATTTCGATAAAGTGCATAGAGGATGTACGGATATTATTATGGATAAGAATTATCGTTCCTCTGCTGATATTCTCAATGCTTCGAATTCTTTGATTGCAAAGAATGAACAGAGAATCAAGAAGAATTTGCAGCCGGTGAAGGATGCCAATGTTCCTGTAGTGTATCATCATGCCAAGACAACAGCAGAAGAAGCAAAGTGGATGATTCGTCAGATTCAAGTCTTGAAGGATAGTGGAAGAAACTACAATGATGTGACCATTCTTTACCGGGCACATCATGTATCGAGAAGCATAGAAGAGGAATTGTTGAAGACGAAAATACCTTATGTGATATATAGTGGTACGGCATTCTATAGCCGTAAGGAGATTAAGGATGCCATTAGCTATCTTCGTATGCTGATTTTTGAAGATGATATGTCTTTTCGAAGAATTATTAATGTGCCTAGAAGGAATTTCGGTAAGAAGCGGATGGAGTTATTAGAAAGTTATGCCGAGGAGCATGAATGTAAGTTATATGAGGCATTGAAGGAGAATCTGGAACATCCATTGGTTACTAGTAGTAAGGCCGCTGAATTCGTGAATCTGATTGATTCCTATCAGCAGTCATTTAAGCTATTCCGATTGACAGATTTGATGAGTGGATTGATGAATGACAGTGGTTACGAGGCGATGCTCCGGGTGTCTGGTGAGGATGGAAGATTGGAAAATCTGGCAGAATTGAAGCAATCCTTGTTTAATTTTGAAAATGGTGCCGGAGAAGAGACTACATTAGCAGATTATTTGCAAAATGTATCCTTGCTGACCAATCTCGACCAAGAAGAGAAAAAGGATGCAGTGAAGCTTATGACGATTCATACAGCCAAGGGATTGGAGTTTCCGTATGTATTCCTCTGTGGCATGAATGAAGGCATTTTCCCTAGCAAGCATGTGGAGTCGAAGGAGATGCTAGAAGAAGAACGAAGACTTGCCTATGTAGCTTATACGAGAGCGGAGAATGCGTTGTTTTTGAGTGATGCAGAAGGAACGAATTTTGATGGTTCCTATCGCTATCCCTCCAGATTCATTTTTAACACAGATAAGATGTATCTACAATATACCGTGGAGTTAGAACAGCGGTTGGTGGATTCTGCTGCACAGTTTATTAAGCGTAATGAGGAGAAGATTAGTGGTGAAAAGCCTAGACAATTGGAAACAGGAACGAAAGTCAAACACAGTCTGTTTGGGGTGGGTGTGATACAAGAAGCCAATGAGGCAGAGAACTACTATGTTGTGAAGTTTGATAATGTTGCAACCGCGAGAAATATTAGTTTCCGGATTCAGATGGAGGTCGTGGAATAAGGTCGTAAAGTTAGTGTGAATGATTTGATGAAATGTTACGGAAACGCATTTAGATTTCATTGCGAAACGGTATGTGATTCGGTACAATATAAGATATTATTATGGTATAGATAAAGTTGATGAAGTGTACGGTTAACGGATTGGTGGATTTCATTGTAATTGGTATTCCATATAAATGATGATTCAGGTATATTAAAAAAATTAGGAGGGTACACACATGATAAGTTTTGGAGAGAAGAAGTTAGGTTTTGGTTTGATGCGATTACCATCATTAGATGCCAATGATCCGTCAAAGATTGATTTGGAATTATCAAAGAAAATGGTGGACACTTTTATTGAGAGAGGATTTACCTATTTTGATACGGCATGGATGTATTGTGGTTTCAAGAGTGAGAATGCGACTAAGGATATCTTGGTAGACAGATATCCGAGAGATGCCTTTACGCTTGCAACAAAACTACATTGTAATTTCTTAAAAACAAAGGAAGATAGAGACCGTATTTTCAACGAACAGATGGCCAAGACAGGTGTGGACTTTTTTGATTATTATCTGTTGCATGATATGGGACAGAATCACTATGAAATCTATGAGGAATTGGATTGCTTTAACTGGATTGTCGAGAAGAAGAAACAGGGGTTGGTGAAGCATATCGGTTTTTCTTTCCATGATAATGCCCAGTTTCTCGATAAGGTGCTAACTGCACATCCGGAGATGGAGTTTGTGCAGCTACAGATTAATTATCTTGATTGGGAAAGTGAAGGTGTGCAATCCAGATTGTGCTATGAAGTAGCAACGAAGCATGGTGTTCCGGTGATTGTTATGGAGCCGGTAAAGGGCGGAACTTTGGCACAGGTGCCAGAGTATGTGGAGCGTCTGTTTAAGAGTCATAATGAAGAGATGTCTGTGTCGTCTTGGGCAATTCGTTTCTGCGCCGGTTTAGATAATGTTAAGATGATTCTAAGTGGCATGAGTAATATGGAGCAGATGTTAGATAATACAGGTTACATGATGGATGTAAAGCCACTTACGGATCTAGATAAGGAAGTAATATGGAAAGCAGTAGAGCTACTTAACAGCAATATTGAGATTCCTTGTACGGGATGTGCGTATTGTGTAGATGGTTGTCCGATGAAGATTGCGATTCCAAAGTATTTCTCTTTATATAATGCAGACAAACAGGAGATTAAGGAAAAGGGATGGACACCACAGGGTGTATATTACGAACGACTTACCAATGATTTTGGGAAAGCCAGTGCCTGTGTGGGATGCGGTCAGTGTGAGAAGGCGTGCCCACAGCATTTACCGATTGTGAAATATTTGAAGGATGTAGCGGAGTACTTCGAGGGTTAAAGAAGCTGTGCTTGCGATGTAGGAATGGCGAAAGGGTTCGAGGCAGACCTGAATTGTCAGTTGTGAAAGAATAACAAGTATTCGTGTATTAGTTAGGAGAACATTTATGGGATTATTTGATTTTTTTAGAAAGAAAAGCAACAATAATGAGTTGGTACAAGAGACTGATTTTTTTCAAAACGAGGAAGTTAAAGGAAAAGAAATCACGATTGAACAGGCTAGTCCGATTGTGAGAAGTATGATAGAACAGTTAAATTACCCTTATCGAATCTTTTCTAATCAGATGACTTATGAAGAAGTGATGAAGGAATATGAGGCAGCGTTTGAACGAGGAAAAAGGGAAGGTTTTGTTCCTGTGCTAGTTCCGGAAGATGAAACGTTGGATGAATTTTTTGGGATACTGCAGGATGAAGATAATTATTCAGTGGAAGAAACTCTGAAAAAGGTTTCTGATAACGGAAAAGAGATTCTTAATAAACGTTTTGAGGAGTATACTGAGCCTTACGAGGATGAACCATTTGACATGGAAGAGTTTGTGGGTGAAGTGACAGACGGAGAAGCAATTACACATTTTTCTTCTCTGTCTAATTATAGTGATGGAAGTATGTTAGAAACTATACTTTTTGAAGTGCCGACAAAGAATCCATGGGAAGTGGTAGCGTATGTACCATTTGGTGGATGGAATGATTGCCCAGATGTTGAGGATATGACGGCAATATGCAAGTATTGGTATCTAAAGTACGGAGCAGTACCAGTCATTATTACACATGATACATTGGAATTTCGTTTGCCTAGTCAAGTAGTTGAGCGTGAAATCGTTGATGTGGCAAAGGAGCATTATGCATTTTGTAATGACAGAGTAGATCAATGTACATCCACGGGAACTCTTGGGGAAGTGGCGGATTGTATTCGCCAGTCAAAGATATGGTATTTTTGGTGGGATTAGAAGGAGATACTTGTGAATGGTTAGGGAAGCATACAAAAGCGAAATGAATCAAATATTAGAGTTGTATTTGTATCTCCATGAAAAAGAAGTGCCAGAGGAGACAGAGCATTTAAAACAAACATGGGATACCATAATCAGTGACAATAATCACCATCTCATAGTGTGTGAGATAGATGGGATAATTGTATCATCCTGTGTGTGCGTTATCATCCCGAATCTTACTAGGAATGTTAGACCTTATGCTTTCATAGAAAATGTGGTTACGCATGGAGAGTATCGTGGCAAGGGTTATGCGACAGCTTGTTTGAATTATGCAAAGAAGATAGCGGAAGATAATAATTGTTACAAAATGATGCTATTAACTGGGTCCAAGGAGCAGAAGACTTTGGACTTTTATAAGAATGCTGGGTATAACAGTTCAGATAAGACAGCATTTATTCAGTGGATAGATATGTAGGTAAGGCAGGTGACGATTATGAATACAATAGAAGCAATATATAACCGTTGTAGCTACCGTGGTACATATAAGGACACATCGGTTCCGCGGGAACATTTGATAAAGATAATGGAAGCAGGACTAGCGGCACCTTCTGGTTGTAATAAGCAAACCACAAGTTTGATTGCTGTTGATGATTCGGAGATTTTGAAGAAATTACATGCCGTAATCCAACCACCGATTGGGGAAACGGCACCGGCAATGATTTGTGTATTGACTAGAAGGATTAATGCTTATCGAGATAAATGTTATGCAACCCAGGATTATTCTGCTGCGATTGAGAATATGTTGCTTGCGATTGTGGAGTTGGGATATCAGAGCTGTTGGATTGAGGGGCATATCACAGATGAGGACAGAATCGGATATCAGATGGCACAGATGTTGAAGGTTCCGGATGAGTATGAATTGGTTGCATTTTTGCCAGTTGGTGTGGCAGATGATGAATGTGTTAGAGTGAAGAAACTGCCTTTTGAAGAGAGGGCATGGTTTAATGGGTTTGGGAAAGAGTAGATGAAGTTGAAAAAGTACATGAAGTTCAAGCTCAATAAAATACAAATACTCGGAATGTTACTAATTGTAGCATTCCTTATTTTCATGTCATGCAATGCCTTTCTGTACAAAGATACCATAGCTCGAGTTATTAAGGTAGAGAATACATTTGATTACGAGGATTATGGTCCCAATGAGGAGATAGAGAAATACTATGAGCAATCAATCAAAGCTGTTATCGTAAATGGTACTCGCAAGGGAGATGAGATATCTTTAACGAATACGTATTCTTCTTCCGGAATTAATGATGAAAGATATCGTAAAGGCGAGCAGTTATTTGTATCGGTATCAGAGGATGCAGAAAAAGGGCAGATTCTAGGAAAGAAACGAGATTGGCATCTTGCTTTTTTGATATGTCTTTTTGTGGCATTGTTATTGTTTATGAATAAAAAGCAGGGTGGTTTGATTGCAGTTACATTGTTAATTAATATTGCTGTATTTGTAGTGGCACTGCAACGCTATGGAAAGGGTGCTGATTTAGTAGCCACAGCGTTTGCTTTGATGTTATTTTTCAGTGTAATTACCCTATTGTTTGCAGGTGGATTTCAGAGAAAAACCTTGGCGGCAATTGTTGCCACGTTACTTACTACCTTTTTGTGTTTTGGAATCTATGAAATTGTGCTGCATTGTAATGACCGTTTGTCTTATGAAATGATGGATTATGTGGTAAATCCTACCGATTTACCAGAGCTCTTTCTAACCGGTGTCTTGATGGGAAGTCTTGGTGCAGTAATGGATGTCACCATCAGCATTGCAGCGGGAGTGGCAGAGATTAAAGAGCAGACACCAGACATTTCCACAAAGGATATTATCCATTCGGTACGTGAAATGGGTTATGACATTATGGGCACCATGATTAATGTGTTGTTCTTTACATATATTAGTGGTTCTATTCCGATTGTGATTATCAAGATTATGAATGGTTATACGTTGTATCATTTGGTGCATTTTCAGTTAGCTTTTGAGATTATTAGATTCTTAATAGGTGCAATTGGAATTGTGTTAGCGATTCCGGTTTCCGGACTATGTTCTATTTTGCTATTGCATAAATGGGCACCGAATAAGGGAGGTGTCGCTAAATGATACTAACCCTTTTGATTTTGTTATTTTTCCTGATGTTGATCGTAGGCGGCAATCGTGGCGTGGATTCATTTTTTGCGTTGGTCGGAACCATGGTTGCATTATTAATTGAGGTGTATCTCATTGCATGGGGACTTCCGGTGATACCGATCACACTATTGGTTAGTACTGGAATTGTATTGATTGTGCTTTACGTCCAGAATGGTGTCAATGTGAAAATGCATGCGGCGGTCATTTCCGTGTGCCTTACCATTTTGTTTGTGATGGTGACAATGGGACCAGTGCTTTGGTCTGCCGGAATGAGTGGTTACAATGAGATTGAGCAGTATGAAGAAATTAGTATGTATCTATCGGCCAATCTCGACATTTCTATGCCTGCAATTATGCTGTCGGCGGTGGTGTTTGGTTTGCTTGGTGCAGTGATGGATACCGCAGTTGCTATAACCACAGCAGTACACGAAGTATATGTGAATAAGCCGGAGCTTACACAAAAGGAATTGTTTCACGCTGGTTTGCGCATCGGCAGGGACATCTTAGGAACCACCATCAACACCTTGTTCTTTGCGGGGCTTGGAGAGTGTATTATGCTGGCGGTTTTGTTTATGAAAAATGAGGACAACCTAGCTTACATTTTGAATTCTAAAGCGTTGTTTCAAGAGGTGTCAGGATTGCTGATTGGAGCAATAGGGTGTTTGATTGTGATACCGTTAAGTAGTTATATGGTGGCGAGGATGTTGTGCGGGTCGAAGGAACGTGTGACGAAGGAGGATATATGAAACAGCAGATAATTAATACAACATATGGAAATGTTTGTGTATATAAGAAGGGAACAGGTGCACAACCAGTCTTTCTAATTC
>SVEJ01000068.1 GCA_015057435.1 Lachnospiraceae bacterium | reverse complement strand
AAGTATGTTTTGGAGCAGGGCTCCAGATACGGCGTTGTTGGTCTTATCAGTGCCGGCGAATCTCTTGCTCTGTCCGATATGGAGATTACTGCTAACTCTCAGTGGCCCGTATATCTTTCTAACTACGGCGGAACGCTTACCCTTGACAATATTGATGTTACCGCTACTCAAGGTGCAGGCATCTATCCCTATGGTACAAATGGTACGACCACCATTAAGAACGCAACTGTTAATCAAGAAGCTCTTTCTGATGAATTTGCGGCTATTACCCCTTGGGCAGGAACTGCAATTGCTACCTCTAATGGTCATCGTTTGATCATCGAGGATGGTACTTACATTGGTAGCAATCAAGGTGTCTACATTTATAACAGTGGTGCTGTCGTGACCATTAACGGCGGTACCTTCAAGGCTCCTCAGGTTTTGAAGGCTGACGGAAGCTATAGTGACCAAACAATTAGAGGTGAATTTGTTGTAAATGGCGGTAATTTTGACGGTCAAATCAATATGACAAACGGTTATGCTTACTGCACCATTAACGGCGGTAACTTTACCAACTTCTCTGTTTCGTCTTATAGTCCTGTGGTTATCAAGGGCGGTACTTTTGATGCTGATCCTTCTACTTATGTGGCAAATGGCTACCAAGTTGTTGACAACGGCGACGGTACCTGGACTGTAAAGGGTTATGACGTTTCTAATGCAACAGAGCTGACAGATGCTATCGCTGCAGGTAAAGCGGTTACTTTTACTCAGGATATTGACCTCGGAAAGATTGACCTTACCGATGCTATCACTAACGATGTCGTTATTGATGCTAATGGTCATAAGATAACCACTACCGACTCCTACGGTATTGAGGTTACTCCCGGTAAGAACGTTACCATCTCCAATGCTGACGTTGAGATGACCAAGGCTGGCGATTATATCACCTATGCTGCAGGCTTCAAGATTGCTAACGGCGATTATGCAGGTGCTACCATCACCCTTGAAAATTGCACCATCACGATGGCAAACACTGACTGGGCTTATGCTGTAAATATACCCGCAAGCGTAAAGAATCTGAATCTTGTTATCGACAACTGTACTCTTGAGGGCGCTATTGCCGTACAGTGTTGGGGTGATAACAACAATATCACCATCACCAACTCTGAACTCATCTGCAACTACACTACCAGTGCATTGTACACTTCCTACTGTGTAGTTCTTCAGTCGGACGGTTACAGCGTATCGGAGAACAACATTCTTGTAATTGACAACTGTGAGTTCCTCTACAGCGGTGTTGATAACTTCAACAGCCCGATCTACTCTGTTGACGATCTTGGTACCGGCAATACTGTAACCGTTACCAATTGCACTTACGGCGAGAAGGTCGTTGCCGACTAATTTGCTGATTATCTTCGTGTAAACGAATAACTAAGCCCACCCACTCTCTTCGGGGAGTGGGTGTTTTTTAGCGCTATTTTTGTGTGGTGCATATTCTGACACTTACCTTTAGTTAAGTGTCAGAATGATTATCATTTACAGGTTTTTGAGGTATAAATCCTCAAAAATTCAGTAGGAAGAATGTTTATGCTTTTGATGCGGACGCTTATCCCACTCTCAAAATACAAAAAAGCCTTATAAATCAAGGCTTTTGATTAAAAAATAAGGACTATAACTTCGGTACTCATCGTATCAAAGTTATAGGCCTTATTTGGATACTGCTGATAATTTGGATACAACCGCCGATGCGGTGCAAAAGCGGTGCATACTGTGATACTTATCTTTCTATCAAGTATCTTTCTTCTTGCGTCTTTGCTTGGCACATTCGGGACAACCGCGACCTCTGTTTCTATCCGCTATTGATGCCTGCCATTCATGTCCGCAACTACATTTCCACCATACTCTTTTATGGCTGTTAGCCGTAAAGTTGTTCGGTTTTAAGTCTCCGTTTTTATTGCAATTCCAATCCTTTGCTAAACTTGGGTTGAGCGTTTCCAAGTCGTTGTAACCAACTAACACTTTTCTGCCCGAACAATACGGACAACCAGCTCCTTTGGTTCTATTAGCTATTATAGCTTGCCATTCATGTCCGTTGTCGCATTGCCACCATACTGTTTTCTTGCTATTTGATGTGAAATTTTCTGGTTTCAAGTTCTTGTTTTTTTCATAATTCCAATCTTTTGCTATTTTGGGAAAAAGATATAAGATAGAGTGGCTTTTTTCAGTATGTTCCCTAAGATTTTCTATTTCTATCAAATCGCCTTTAATATCAACTACAACCTTTGTTTCAAGTATATCTCCCAAGATTTCGTTCAAAATTATTGGTAAATCTTCCTGGTTCTTTTTTACAATATAATCTATTGAACTGTCATTGAGCGACATCAAGCCCTCTCTTATCCTTAATAGTTTGATTCCATCTTCAGCACACTTTTGATTCTTTTCTATATCTCGCTTCCTTTTGTTTTTATGCCAAAAATACCCATCATATTCAATAGCAATTTTCTTTGATGGAATATAAATATCTAATTCATAACCGAATTCTCTATATGAATGTATGGCTTCTAAACCGTATTTATGGAAGTAATATAGAAGAACATATTCCGGAAAAGATGACTTGCGTTCTGAATCACATATTGGGCATCCGCTGCCGCGGTTTCTACTATCTATGGTCGCATACCATTCATGTCCTTTCGTGCATCGCCACCATACTTTTGCGTGACTATTAGGCATTACATTTTCGGGAGTTAATTCACCGTTCTTTTCGTAATTCCATTCGGAAGCCAAAGTCAAATTAATTGTTTGTAAATCATTTTTTTCCTTAATGGCATATCTTCCCGAACAGTAGGGACATCCTCTCCCGGAATTTCTGCTCGCTATTGAAGCTTGCCACTCGTGCCCATCTTTACATATCCACCACACTTTTTTATGGCTATTAGATGTATAGTTTTCGGGTTTTTTATCACCATTTTTTTCGTAATTCCATTCTTCGATCAAACTAGGTTTTATGGTTGGTACATCATTATAGCCTTTTAAAATTTTTCTTCCAGAGCAATATGGACATCCGCGGCCACTATTCCTGTGCGCGATTGTTGCTTGCCACTCATGTCCAGCGTTGCATATCCACCATACTTTCTGATGACTATTGGGTGTATAATTCTCTGGTTTTATCTCGCCATTCTTTTCGTAATTCCACTCTTTAATCAAATATGGTTTAACCGTTTTCAAATCATTGTAGCCCTTTAATACTCTTTTTCCTGAGCAATATGGACATTTATTTCCCCTGTTTCTATCTGCTATTATTGCCTGCCATTCATGTCCATTCTTACATTTCCACCACGCTTTTATGTGGCTACCCAAGGTTAATTGTGTTGGCTCAAGATCCACGTTTCGTTCCCAATTCCACTCAGCTATCAGTCGAGCATTATCGCTCACGTATTGTTTTTCTTTCTTTTCAGCCACAATGCTCACCTCGTTTCGATTTTGGTATAATAATTATATCATATTTTCTGCGAATTTTCAAGCGGTTTCAGACGATGACACTTATCTTTTGTTAAGTTTCATAATAAATAGTAACCGTATGATTTTGAAGTTAAAGTCCTCAAAAATTCAGTAGGAAGAATGTTTATGCTTTTGATGCGGACGCTTATCCCGCTCTCAAAATACAAAAAAGCCTTATAAATCAAGGCTTTTGAATAAAAAATAAGAACTATAACTTCGGTACTCATCGTATCAAAGTTATAGTCCTTATTTGGTCTGAGTGACACGACTTGAACATGTGACCTCTACTACCCCAAGCAAAGGGGTATAGTTTTTTGCGTGATATAGCGTCCAATACGTGCTTTTTCGTCCGAAAAAAATGATACAAAGTCCACCGCGTGCTACTGTCTCCGGGTAGTCCGGTTCTGAAAGTGGTCAAACATGTGGTCATAAAATCCGCTCCCGATTTGATGTGGTCAAACATCAAGGGAGCGGATAACTTTTTGTAGGACAATTGTGGTCAGAGCATGTGGTCGGTTTCTTGAGGGATTCGTGCGCTTGCTGGTGTTGTATTGTAACTCTTACGAGAGCGTTTGTCAAGAGGTTTCGAGGGTAAATATTTGGGATGCTGTAATCAAAGAAAAGGACGAGGAAAGAAACTGCACTTTGCGATTTTATGCAGATGCACGGTTTAACAAAATGAAAAAGGTAACAGTTCCAAATATAATTTGTTAGCGATCATAAGAAATTGAATATGCTACTAAAATGTTAAAATTACAAGATCGTTTAATTATTTCAAAAAGCCTATTGCAATTTAGCGAAAAAAGTAGTATAATAGAATCGTATAAAAATACTTTTTATGAGGTGTAATATGGCCGCAAGCTATAAGAAGCTGTTCAAACTGCTTATCGACCGAGAAATGAAAAGCAAAGAGCTCGCAACAAAAGCTGGTATTAGTCAGGCAACTCTTGCAAAGATGAAAAAAGATGGAGCTACAGTATCCAGCGATGTACTGGTTAAGATATGCATGGCTCTTGAATGCACATTAGATGATATCGTTGAAATTGTAATTGATAAAAAGACAAATTGCTTAAATAATATTCCGACTACATTCAAACTGGGCGAACTCTTCTGCGGACCAGGTGGAATTGCATGTGGCGCTTTACGTGCTAAAAGTGATGACGGAACATTTACCATAGAGCATGCCTGGGCCAATGATTATGATGCAGATACTTGCGAAACATACAAAAAGAATATATGTCCCGATGCGCCACAAACAGTATATTGTGGTGACGTAAGAGAACTTAATATAGAAGCACTTGGTTCAATAGATGCCTTCTGTTACGGCTTTCCGTGTAACAGTTTCTCGAATGTAGGAAAACATCAAGGCTTTGAAAACGAGAAATTTGGTCAGCTATATTGGTATGGAATAGAAGTCTTAAAAACATATCAGCCTAAATGGTTTGTAGCAGAAAACGTATC
>SVEJ01000030.1 GCA_015057435.1 Lachnospiraceae bacterium | reverse complement strand
CTCCTTTCTTTGGATTTTGTTGTGGTGACTTAATTATAAAGAAATTTTGATTCTATGCCTATTCTTTTATCTAAAAATAAAAACGGTTCTAAACCTTACCCCCAAGTAAAGTTTAGAACCTTTCTTTATGTGTGGCGAAAGTACGTCAGTACATTCATATATCGACTGTCCATCACTGAGCAAGTTTTGCTTGCGATGTGGGGATGGACAGAAATGCTTGCATACATAGTTTTGTGTACAATCATGCTCGTTTCTATGGCTTCTTATCTTACGAATATAATGTAAATATTCTGCGTCTAACATCACCGTCGCTACTTATAGCTTTTTATAGTTATTGCATGACTAGTAAAGAAGTTTACTATTGAATTTAGTAAATATTTGTATTAGAATTATATGAGGAGGAAAAAGTAGAAATATATGATAAAACCTTTCCAATAATGATGAAATAAGGAGGCTGTGTATGAGTAAAATATTTGATGAAGAAAAAGCAAAAGTAGAATTAGAACGTGGTTATTCTGAAGCACAGAAACTGTTAGACAATGAAGATAAGATGGAGAAGTTTTTACAAAGATTGGAGAAAAAATTAAAAGAGATTCCGGTGGCTGGCAAAAAACTTGCAGAGATTCCAATTATGGCATCATTGCTGAGAAGTTACGTGAAAAAAGAATATACAGACTTCCCTGTAGGTTCGCTCTTGGCTGTTATAAGTGCGTTGATTTACTTTGTTTCACCGATTGATATTATTCCGGATAGTATACCTGTTTTAGGTTATTTTGATGATGCAGCAGTGGTAGCAGCATGTTGGAAACTTGTAGAATCAGATATTGAGGAGTATCAAGTTTGGCGGAATGAGAAAAACAACTAAAAATATGTCACAATAGGAGATAGAATAACAGGAATAGAAACGTTCCTGTTATTTTTCTTTTCTTGGAGATAATCCTAATATATAATCGGCAGAAACATTGTATAGTTTGCAAAGATAATACAAATGTCGAATAGGTAATTCGTTTGCACCTCGCTCGTACCGTGCATACATTGTCTGTGAAGTCCCCAAATACTTTGCAACATAATCTTGGGTATAATCATGATCTTCTCTAAGATCTCTTATTTTTCGAATATAATGCAAATATTCTGTTTCTGTCATCTCCATCACCACCTGCAGTTTTGATAGTAATAGTATAACTAGTAAAGAAGTTTACTATTGAAATTAGTAAATATCTGTACTAAAATTTAAGGGACATAATTTGGCAGTGATGAGTACATGAATTCAACAAATAAGAATTTTGTTTTTTGAATGTAAGATTTGGGGTTTGTTAATCATGAAAGGAGAATTGGTTTATGGCAAGAGTATGTGATTTGTGTAAAGGAAAGTGTAATATTTTTACAAGTTTTAGTTTGGGAGATGGGATTTATTGTATGAAGTGTGAACAGAAACTAAATGTTCTAGGACTAGATTATAAAAATACATGGGACCCTGAGAAGTTTTTTGCTTTTGAGGTGAGAAATATATTGAATAATCCTGAAACAAGCGTTGATAAAATTAAAAATATATGTGATGAATATGCAAAACTTAAAGTCCAAAATGAGAATTGTTTGATATGTGGAAAGGCCTTTAAAACTATGTCAGGCAAATATGAAACGTCGGATGGCCGAGTATTATGTGTACGGTGTAAAAATGCAGCAATTACTATTTCACCACAAGATTTTTTGGATAGAAAAGATAGATATATTGCATCTAAAAAATCTGATTTCTTTTTGGCAAATTTGAAAGACGTAGAGATTCCGCATATTGCGTTGGTTATTAATTATACAACAAGAATGATATATTATGGTGGTGAGTGGAATGACACTCTTGATAGCGTGTTTTCATTTGATTCGGTTGTTAAATTTGAATCTGATGTTGATACTTATGAAGTGACTGTTGGGAAATCGGGGCACCCAATAGCTAGAGCAGTTGTTGGCGGTGCGTTGTTCGGTAGCACAGGTGCAATTCTGGGAGCAGTTACTGCGAAAAATACAAGACATACAGAACAACGTAAAGGTAAGCCATATATAAATATATATCACAAAGGGACCACTAATCCTCAAGATATACATAAGAGAGTTCTATATGCTGAAGATGATACTGAAATTGTAAAAATTGAAGAATGTTTGAAAAGAGCATTTTTAGTGAAAAATGAAGTAGTTGAAGAAGATAAAGTGATAGAGAGTATAGAAGAAAAAAAAGAACACATTAATAATAATAATAACTATGGAGAACTTATCGAATTAAAAAATTTGCTGGATATGGGAATTATTTCTCAAGAGGAATTTGATGCTAAGAAAAAACAAATCTTGCAATTATGATATAAGATAAAAAATGATGATATTGAAAGAGTATATCACCCCATTTACGGGTGAGCCGGTAAAACAGAACGAATAAAACAAGTGCTTATAGGGCTAGAGCAAACCATCGGCTAAGCTGGTGGTCATGATTATTAAATGGGTATTTATAACCAATTGTAATATTGTGAAATAATAAAAAGTATTTATAATATAAATAAGATTGAAAGGATGTTTATAGAACGGAGGTACATCATGACCCTTACAGAATCATTTAAAGCTTTCTATAAAGTGTGCAAAGAAATGGATATCGAAGATACAGTGGAAGTAGCGCTAAATGCTGAATCAAAGGAAGAACAAGAATTTGTCGAATTAATTAGTAACTTCTTCATGCAACAGAGACAAAAAGAAGTAATAGCCAAAGGTTTGTTTTAGGATATAGAATAACAGGAATAGTGATGTTCCTGTTATTTTTATGTAATGGAGACATCTTATACTTGTAATAAATCTTGTGATTGGATATAATAATCGTAATGATAAAATTTTGATAAAATTATGATAGGAGTGATTACTATGATACAGATAAAACCAGTCTCTGATTTGAGAAATAAATTCGCGGATATTGAAAAGCTTGTGGAGGAAGGGCAGCCAGTTTATCTTACTAAAAATGGTTATGGAAAAATGGTTGTGTTGAGTTTAGAGGCATATTCAAAACTGACCGATGGTGTTGAATTGGCGTTAGATGAAGCTGATCGATTAGCTGAAGAAGATTCTACAAGATATACACATGAAGAAGTGTTCTCTAATTTGAGGAGGCGAATTAATGGCTGACACAACATATGTGATTAGATATTTGCCTAAGTTTTATGAAGATTTGGAAAATGTGGCAATATATATAGCGAAGATGTTGAATAATCCACAAGCAGCTAATAATTTATTAGATAGAGTGGAAAGTGCTATATTGGAACGTCAACCCAATGCAGAATCATTTGAGCCATATTATTCTGTTAAAGAAAGACGTTATCCATATTATCGGATTTATGTAAAAAACTATGTGGTTTATTATGTTGTTATACATGATGAGCAATTGGGAAAAATAATGGAGATTCGTAGGTTTTTATATAATCGACAGAACAGAGAGCAGCTTATATAATTATTATCGGCCTAGAAATGGGAAAAATGTTATTCGGGGCAGGGAATAAAAATTAGCCTACGATAACTCAATTTCTTTATTTTACAACAGTGTTTCAGACACCAAACAAGTTTGCATAACTTTATATCCAACGACCTTAGACCCTACAGGCTTCCATCACTGAGCAAGCTCTGCTTGCGATGTGGGTAATCGGTTGAATTGAATATCAATTAGTTTTATGAACGTCCTCGTGCTTTGTAATAAAGTGCGAGGCGTTTTTGCGTTGTATGAAAGGGTAATATGACACGGCATTGAGTATCGGAATAAAGAAAAATAATTATAATTCGCGAAAATTACAAGTCCTGTTTTGAAGGCGCCGGTTGTTAGTGTCAACAGTGTTGACTGCACTTTGCGTGCAGTTTCAAAATGTTGATATAACTAATCATTGTTCAAATGAGGTAAGCGAATGAAAAACAGGACATTAAGAGAAATATACGAGGAATATGGAATTTCCAGAAGAGCAATTCAAGGATACGAAAAGGAGGGATTAGTACATGCTACAGATAAAATGAAACGAGGATATCTGCTTTATAATAAAGATATGGTAAATCGAATAATACAGATACGTTTTTATCAGGATATCGGATATCGTGTGAAGCAAATTAAAGAGATTATTGATGCTTCGAACGATATAAAAAAGATTGCGTTAGAGGTAAAACTTGATGAATTAAAGTCAAAAAAAATTAAAACTAATGATTTGATTCAGCAGGTGGAAAAAATGATAGCAGAACTTTGATGAAGAAACTAACAACTGTGCGTGCTTATCAATGGTTTCGGAACAAAAGATTAGATGTGTGAATACATGAATTTAGGAGGATGGATGATTATGAAGAAATTATCAGTGGTTGTAATGGTATTTTGTATGTCGATTATTATGGTGGCATGTGGGCGAACAGTGGATGTTGGTAAGAATGAATCCAATGTAACAGAAACATCAGAGGAAAAACATGAACAACAAAAAACAGCAAATGAAAAAGTAGCAGTAGGCGAATTGGGGCAGATGCAAACACCAATTTATGACATGATTACAGATTTTCAAGAAGAATATATATCAGTTGTGGAAACTATGAGTGACTCTTATGACGGATATGTTAAATACAAGGAAGAAATGAATACATTTTGTGAAGAAATGGTTGTCGAATCGAAAGACACGTTTTCAAACCTTGCAGAAGCTTCAATCGATTATTTTGAAAAGGCATTTGGTGAGTATAAGGATGATAAAGATGCATTGGAGGATGCCATTGATGATTATTATGATGAAATATACGATGGCGTGTTAGATGATTATTATGATGATGTTTATGATGGTGTATTGGATGATTTGTATGATGACATATATGATGGTATCATTTCAGATGCCTATGAAGACCTGGAATATAAAGAGTGGTCCGATGCATCGGGTGAGGCATATGAAATGTGGTCGAATACAAGTTCTGGTGTGTACAAAGCATGGTCTGATGCTCGTTCCATTTGTTATGTGATTTGGTCAGAGGCTTCTAGTCAATTCTATGCAGATAACAAGGATGCAGAGGATGTGGCAAAGAAATTAAAAGAAGCTATGGAAGAACGGATGCAACAAATTCAGGATGAGAATAAGGAGGATGAAAAAGAGGTAACGGAAGAAAGTCTAGATGAGAAAACGGAGAGTTCGGAAGCGTCGGAAGAGGAAAATGCAACATCATCAGAAACTACAGAGGAAGAACTGATAGATGGAATGAGACCGGAATTTAAGGCGTTGATGGATAGTTATGAGGAATTCTTTGACGAGTATATCGCGTTTATGGAGAAGTATGCAGAATCCACAGATACCTTAAGCATGATGCAGGACTACTTAGATTATATGGAAAAGTATACAGAAGCTATGAAGAAATTAGAGGAAATGGAAGATGAGGAGATGAATGAAAAGGAAGCAGCCTACTATCTTGAGGTTATGACCAGAATAAACAAAAAGCTTTTGGAAGCGTCTTTGTAAAGGGTATTTGCTACGATTAAATGGAGCGATTAAGAATTCCTTATTTTTTCTTGTATATGTCAAATCTGCATGGTAATATAATATTAATTAAAGAAATGATGAAAGAAACAAGATTTTGGTTGCATAAATGTTGAGGAGGTGTAAACATGCCAGAGGTTAATACAATAAGAGATATAGTTGCACCAATTGCAAAAGAATATGGATTAAAACGAATCTACCTTTTTGGATCTTATGCAAAAGGCACTGCAAATGAAGATAGTGATATAGATTTGTTGATAGAAAAAGGCAGAGCGCTGACGTTGATTGGATTGTCAGGTTTTAGACAAGCTGTGGAAGAGAAAATAAACCTATCCGTTGATGTTGTTACAATGTCGGGTATTGCAGAAGATTTTTATGATGCAATTAAAGGAACGGAGGTTCTGTTATATGAAGAATAAGGATATTATCGTTCTTAAGAAAATATTAGAGTATTGTGAGCAGGCAGAAGAAGCAATGCAAATGTTTAATAATAATTATGATGAATTTGTTGAAAAGTCGGTATTTAGAAATGCATGTTGTATGTGCATTTTGCAAATTGGGGAATTGTGCAAGCTGATTTCTGATGACCTGCGAGAAAAGGAAACATCAATCCCATGGAAGGCTTGGTGTGGAATAAGAGATGTATTTGCACATCAATATTCTAATTTAGATTTGCAATCGGCATGGGGGACGTTGCAAGAAGATTTACCTCAATTAAAGAATAGTGTCGAGATAATTATAAAGGATTGATTATAATATCGAAGATACAGTAGAAATAATAGCCAAAGGTTTGTTTTAGGATATAGAATAACAGGAATAGCGATGTTCCTGTTATTTTTTTGCAAAACTTAACTGTTAAAAATAAATTTTTAAAAATTTTTTTCAAAACTAAGATATTTCCAATTTTCCATTCGTGTATAAGATGAAAGGGCAAGAAAAGAGCCCAACACGAAAGGAGATTATAAAAATGAAGAAGAAATTATTAACAATCGCAACAGTAGTAGCAATGGTAGGAACAGTATTGGTAGGATGCGGAACATCAAAAGCAGGTGTGATTCCATCGAAAGCGAATGATGCTAAGGTAGCAGTCGTACAGGAAGCAGATGTGGCAACGGTTGAGAATGAGGATGTAGCAGATGAAGCCAATGATATGGATCTTGCAAGAAAAGTCGTAGAAGATTTCTTTGCTGAGAATTTCTCAGACTGCACAATGAACTCTCTCGAATATGATGATTCTTATACGGCTAAGCAGTATGCAGACATCGCAGCATCTTATGGTGCAGACGAGGCAGTTATCTTTACATCAAGCTTTTCAGTGCCGGAGGATTGTCAGAATATGGCATTAAATGCAGGCATGACTTATGAGGATTATACATATACCTTAACACGAAATGCCGGTGGCGATTGGGTTATCCAAACCTGCGGAATGCAGTAAATGAAGTAGATGATATTATAATCAGCTGTGAAACGTTTTTTCAGACGTTAGCGGCTGATTATTTTTTGCATAAATGATTGATACAGAAGGTTGATTTCTGGCGTCATTGATTTACAAGTTACAGATATTGTGTGAATTTGGAATTGACAAATGTAAATGTATGTGATAGTATAGCCGGGTTGTAAAAATGGTAAAACAACCATAGACAATAGATGAAATTATACAGGTATGAAATGGTTTTGTGATTGAGACAACATCAATTATGAGAATATATTATTGAATACATAAATGTGTTTTTGTACTGTCTTAGAATAGTTGCATTTATAAAGTTTAATGTAAAAAGGTATTAAGTCATATGAAATCAAAAGATAAAAAATATAAAATATTTATGGCTGTTTTTGTGTTGAGTTTGATTTTTTTTCTTTATAATCAAAAAATCTTTTCGGAAATGAAAAGAAATCAAGAACTTATTAATGAATTCACACAATATACAAGCGGAGAAATAAAGTTATTGGATTCTTATGATTCTGACACATCTTCTTTTTCTGATTTTATAGATACCCCTGATGCTTTAAAAATAGAAACATCAGCTTATAATTTGTTGATAAATAGTGACGATTTAAATTACTATGAAGTATATTTTAATCCTTTTTATTATACAAATTATTACAATAAAAAAGATCAGGCAGAACATGGTTTTATAAATGAATGTATAGATGGTGAATATTATACAGAATGTAAAGGTATATATATAGATGATAATTTTGAGAAGGATTATGGTTTGGATAAGGCAATAGAAGAGGGACGTTTCTTTTTGGAAAGTGAGTATAATTGTGATATTACAAAAAAGATTCCAATTGTTTTAGGTTCGTCTTATTCGTCTGCTTTTAAAATAAATGAATCCTTTTCGGGTGAATATATTATTGGACAACCATTATCATTTGTAGTTGTAGGCTTTTTGAAAGAGAATACATCAATTACGCTTACGGGAATGAAATATAACTTGAATGACTATTTTATTATTCCGACATTGTCAATAAATAGTATAGAGAATGTTAGGGATAAAGTTATTTTGCTTTCAACTAAAATAGAAGGATTTGTACATTATGATAGTGCAGAAGATTATCAACAGGCTGCAGATGAAATAAATTTAATTGCTGAGAATTCGAAGTTTGATTATATTCATGTTGTGTCTGCGAGGGATTATGAAGATAAATTTGATATTTCATTTGAACAATGTAAATTAAGATATAAAACTTCTTTTCTTGCTTTTGCTTGTTGTTCTGTTTTAGGATTATTTATGTTATTTTGGAAGAGGAGAAAAAATGGGTCATTTGAGTGAGGCGATAGGATATTTAAATGTATCCTTAAAATACGGCACTATATTTTTTTGTGTTTTATATTTTTGCAATATTAGAAAAAAGGAAAAAACAGCTTTTGATATACTGATATATTATTTTTTTGACATATATATATTTACAGTTTTAGCAGTGACTAGAGTGATCGGAGACTATAATTGGAAATTTGAAGTTGGTTCATTTGCTTCTTTTTCTGATTTATTTTCAAAGGAAAAAATATTAAATACTATAATGTTTTTACCATTAGGTGTTTTTTTGCCATATGTAGTAAAAAAATGTCGATGGTATATATGTGTTCTTATAGGCTTTTCGTTTTCTGTGATTATTGAATGTATACAATGGCTTTTTGTTGGACGTCTTGCAGATGTTACGGACGTTTTTGCTAACACACTGGGGTGTGTGTTAGGTGTGATTGTGTTTTATTTTTTGAAGAGAATGTATGTGATGCATTCTGAACAAAAGAAAATAGGGTTTGGCACTTTTTCTGCAGCACTTAATTTCGTTATGTTTATTATATCTGTACCTTTTTTTATGAATAAATTGTGTGTGGGAGATTTTCTTATAGGTAACCTTTTGAGTTACAAGCTGACATGGTCTGAGTGTAATATTCAGAGTATGGAGTTTTCTGGAATTCACTATACAATTATTTATATTTTTGTTATATCTTTGGGTTCACTTTGTTTAAGTAAAAAAAATTCGTTTGATTTGTTTTCGAAAGTTGCAGAGAAAACAGCGGTTATATTGTTACTGTATTTAGTTTTGCTTATATTTTGTCAAATGTTCTAAAGAAGAAAATATTAAAATTTTTTTTCAAAACTAAGATATTTCCAATTTTCCATTCGTGTATAAGATGAAAGGGCAAGAAAAGAGCCCAACACGAAAGGAGATTATAAAAATGAAGAAGAAATTATTAACAATCGCAACAGTAGTAGCAATGGTAGGAACAGTATTAGTAGGATGCGGAACATCAAAAGCAGGTGTGATTCCATCGAAAACGAATGATGCTAAGGCAGCAGTCGTACAGGAAACAGATGTGGCAACGGTTGAGAATGAGGATGTAGCAGACGAAGCAAATGATATGGATCTTGCAAGAAAAGTCGTAGAAGATTTCTTTGCCGAGAATTTCTCAGACTGCACAATGAACTCTCTCGAATATGATGATTCTTATACGGCTAAGCAGTATGCAGACATCGCAGCATCTTATGGCGCAGATGAGGCAGTTATCTTTACATCAAGCTTTTCGGTACCACAAGATTGTCAGAATATGACTTTAAATCCAGGCATGACTTATGAGGATTATACATATACCTTAACACGAAATGCCGGTGAAGATTGGATTATTCAGACTTGCGGAATGCAGTAACATTAGTTTAATAAGCTCCTTGTACTTCGTTATGAAGTGCAAGGAGTTTTTACATTTTGGTTGTTTTTTGTCTAGGGATAAATGTATAATGGAACAAAATGGTAGCAGGCAAGTTGGAGGTGTTACAATGAAGCGTACAAACGATTTGACGAAAGGAAATGTAACGAAAGTTATGCTTAGTTTTTTCTTTCCGATGTTGTTTACCAATCTGTTTCAACAACTCTACACCTTTGTAGATACGGCAATTGTGGGAAAAGGACTAGGTGATCAAGCACTTGGTGCGGTTGGTAATATCTCGGCATTTATGTTTTTGATTATTGGTTTCTTACAAGGTATTACCAATGGTTTTTCGGTTGTTATTGCACAGGCATTTGGCGCTAAGGATATTATGGCACTCCGTAAGTCTGTTGCGTCATCGATCAAATTGGCAGTACTGCTTGCACTTATATTAACGACAATAAGCTTGATTTCATTAAAGAGTGCGTTACGTATTATGCAGACAGATCCGGTTATTTTTAATGATAGTCTAACATATGGTTATGTTATATTTGGCGGAATGATTGTTACTATGTCGTACAATCTTTGTGCAGGTATCCTTCGGGCAATGGGAGACAGTAAGACACCGTTTTTTGCTATTATGATTGCATCTGTTGTCAATGTTTTATTGGATTGTTTGTTTATCTTTGGATTGAAAACAGGTGTAGAAGGAGCAGCGGTTGCTACGATTCTCGCACAGTTGGTCTCTGTTGGTATTTGCGTGATGCGTTTACGAAAAACAGAAGAACTCCAATTGACACGCGTGAATTTTCAAAATGACTATTCATTATTTGCCATACTTTTGAAGAATGGCGTTCCGATGGCTTGTATGAATTCGATTACGGCTGTCGGCTGTATTATTGTTCAGTCGTATGTTAATGCACTTGGAGTTGTGTATACTTGTGCATATTCTGCTTGTAGCAAATTCGTGAATCTGTTCATGCTTCCGACAGTGACAGGTGGATTTGTTGTGTCAGCATTTACCGGTCAAAATGATGGAGCCAGGGAATATGCCCGTATTAAGGATGGAGTTCGCGTTGGGGTAATGATTGGTTTGGTATCGTATATTCTGCTCGGTTCAATTTTGATGCTATTCCCTGAATACCTTGTTCAAATTTTGTTGACTGGTAATGAACCAATAGAACTGGCATGTAGTTATCTTCGGGTTAGTGGTAGTATGTTTTGGATTATTAACTTCATGTTCGTATATCGAAATGCGGTTCAGGGAATGGGAAAACCATTGTTTCCGATGATTTCCGGTGTGGTAGAAATGGTAATGCGTATATTCGTTATTGTTATGTTTCTTCATCAGATTGGATTTAAGGCAGCAGCGTATGCTGAAGTTTCAGCTTGGGCAGGAGCACTTTTAGTGAATTTTGTCGCATATCAGATTGTGATAAAAAATAAACTACAAAAAGTTATTACATAAGAAAAGGAAAGATATATGATTAAATTAATTGAAATGGAATGCGAAAATTGTGGTGGTGCATTAGAACAGCTTGACAAGGAAAGAGCTAGATGTCCGCATTGTGATGCGATCTATTTGATTGATCGTGGGGAACCAAAAGAAATACATATACATCATGAGAACGCTTCGTCTTCGCAAGAAGGCTGTATGTTGGCTAGTGTTTTTGCGATTATTGTAATAATATTATTGTTTTTTTTGGTGGTTTCAATACGTGAGAGTTACACAAGCAATAATAGACGTTCGACGACGGTTGCAACGGAGGCGCAAGAAGAGCAATTTCACTCTGAGTTCTTCAAAACACTTGTCCATGAAATCTATGGTGCGTCAGTAGATGAGGTTACGGAGAAAGAATTAGGGGAACTGAACTCGATATATGTTTATTGGGAAAAAGGTTGTTATGTTGTTGAATACATCAGAAATAATGGTGAAGTGAAGCAGATACAGTTAGACGATTCGTTGTCTTGCTATATGGAGGACTTAAAGAATTTTCCGAATCTTACAAAGATTCACTTTGTTACAGAAACGATTCCGCAAGTAGCTTTAGAACAGATGAATTCTTTAGAAGAAGTCTGGTGTCGGAATACGCCAACGGATTTGGCGACTGGCCTTGCGCATCCGGAAAAATTGAAAACTTATGGTTGTTTTGATGCCGAAACATTAGATGGCGTGGATGCATTTAGTCAATTGGAAAAATTATATATTCAAGATTCAGAATTAACTGATTTAAGTGCAATTAGTGCACTTTCCAATTTGAAAACGTTAGAAATTGTTGGTGCGGATGCGGTTACGGATTTTGGTGTATTGCACTCTTTGAAACAGCTTGAGGTTTTGCGTATAGAAGCAGAACAACTTAAGGATATTTCGTTTGTAGGGCAAATGCCTAATTTGCAGGAGTTTTCTTTGGAAGACACAATTGTAATAGATATTTCGGCATTAGACGGAAGAACAACGTTAAAGAAGATTCTTTTACAGGATAATAGAGAGTTGACTGATTACACTTCGTTAAGTTCTTTGAATGAATTAGAGGAATTGACTTTAGAATTGGGAAGTAAAGCACAGATGCCGGATACAAGCAATTGGAAAAAGTTACATACGTTATCTATTGCGGGGGTGTCGGATGTTTCCTTTATGCAATCGTTAACCGGATTAAAGACATTATACTTAAAAGGAGCAGATTGCAGTACATTTGATGTGTTTGGCTCGTTGCAAAATCTTGAGTATCTGCAGATTGGTAGTGTGTATGGAGACTTGGATAATCTCAATATGCTTACACACTTATCGAAACTCAAAGTATTGGATATGAGTGGTATGACGGTATATGGCAATGTAGAAGCAATCTTTTCTATTGCTAGTCTTGAAGAACTGAATATTAATGATTGTAGCTTTGGACTCAACTTTGATGCAATTCCGAAACATACTAATTTGAAGAAATTACATATGAATCGGTTACGTCTTTGGGAAAATATTGTGGTGCAACAGGATGGTGTATTAACTTACGTCGATTATGATGATGTGTCGTTTGTTGATCGGATTGACGTGCTTAAGAAGTTTGGCAACTTGGAAGAATTGTATTTGCAAGGAAACAAGCTTACTAATATTTCCTTTGTGGAAGGTTTGCCGAATTTGAAGAAATTAGACATTACGAATAACTATGTAACGGATTTGCGTCCGTTACAACAATTGTCACAGTTTGAAATTGTGTGGTGTGGTCAAAATGCAATTTCACAAGGGTCTGATTTGGGTGCAGATGTTACGGTTGTCTTAGATTCCGAAGAAGATGAAAAGGAATGGTGGAAGTGAGATAATAATAAATCCCCACATTTTACTTTCTTACAAGGTAAAATGTGGGGATTGTTATTTTCTAATATTGCAGTAGTGAATCTACTTCTACCTTAAATGGCATTTGCTTTAAAATATCATTTTCCATATCCACTCCCGGATATACTTCGATGAGGCGAAGTCCCTTTTCTCCCAATTCAAACACACAACGCTCTGTCACATACAGAATTCTTTGTTTGTTAGCGCGGGCACGCTTCGCAGAAAAACTGATACTTGTTACTTTATCTACGAATTTTGGGATAGAACCTTCGTTGATGATTGTAATCCTGTCATCTTTTTCATCCACATTTAATCCTTTCGCATTAAATGTGAGACAGAATACCACAGTCTTCGTTTTGGCAGTAATATTGGCAAAGCCGCCAACACCTGCAAATGCACCCGGACCGCGGTGTGCGTTAACATTACCGTATTTGTCTACTTCGATACCACCCATAAAGCAGATATCCAAACCGCCGTTATTGTATAAGTCAAACTGGTTGGCCATATCATACATAGAATTTGCACCGATAACAGCACCGAATACTTTGCCGGAAGCAGGGAAACCACCTACACCACCTGATTCAACGGTCAAAGTAACTTTATCTAAGATTCCTGTTTCTCTTGCGTATTTTGTAACGGTTTCAGGAATACCTACACCGATGTTTACAATGTCATCTTCTCGAAGTTCCATAGCAGCACGCTTGCCGATGATGTTTCCCGCAACATTTACTACATTTTTTGTGGAGGTTCTTGCTTCTAACATGTCGCTCCAATCCTGCCACTGAGAGTATGGGATTTCAAAGCTACCGGTTAACGATTCGTATGCAGCATGACGTGGTTCCGGTTCTACCTTGACAATGGCATCTACAAGACATCCCGGAATAATGGTGTTACGAGGTCTTGATGGTGTACTTTCAATACGATCCACCTGAACAATTACTTTACCACCGTTGGCTTTCGTCGCCTGACAGATAGATAGTGCATCACCGGACATATACATGTCATCGAAGGAAATGTTGCCTTTACGGTCTGCAGTTGTTCCTTTGATTAATGCAACATTGAATTTCGGAAGCTTGTAGTATAAGAATTCTTCACCATCAACTTCTACATGCGTAACCAAAGAATCATCCTTGGAAATGTTGTTAATTCCCGGTCCGTCCACCAATGGGTCTACGAAAATGTCAAGACCAACCTTAGATAGAGCACCCGGTATACCACCGGCTTGTGCGCGAATTGCATGGGAAATACAGCCGAGCGGAAGATTATATGCTTCAAACTTATCTTCAAGTACAAGTCTTTTTGTGCTAAACATAGCCCCAAAATGTCCGCAGATAATCTTATCTACAGCACCTTCCTTTATGTACTGTTCTGCATTTTTATTTTCATCCCACACACCGAATCCGGCACTAGAAACCATGGTCAAGTGCTTCGGAGAATTCGTAGCTTTATATTTTCGATAAATTGCCTCGTGCAATTCAGTGGGATTCTCAATTCCTAAAAAGGAATTCAAGCAAATGACGTCGCCGTCTTTTATGATATCAATTGCTTCATCAGAAGTCATAATTTTGTACATTGTGTTTGCCTCTTTTCTTTGTGTATAATTGCAATAGATACACCATACCATTTTACACATTTTTTGGCAATAAAATTTCATTGAAAATACATTGTTCCGGAGTATATTTTGTCAAATGTTAGATGCAATTTGATTATTATTTGATATACTTATGTAGTATTGTTAATGCAAGTTAGAAGATTATACATAGAAACATTTTAGTTTGATAGAATTAGTTTAGGGAGGACAACATGAAAAAATTACTATTTATTTTACTGTTTTGCAGTATGTTCTTGTGTGGTTGTCGAAAAGACTATGATAAGAAAGATATTAAGGAATATCTGAAAACAGAATACGGATTAAAGTCGGTTTCAATAGAAGGTGAACCGGAGGCAATTCAGGATGAAGATGACAGGACGGATTATATATGGACTGTGACTGATAAAAAGCATAATATGAAGTTCCGTGTTTTGGATGATTTCCGAGCGGATTCTTTATTTCCCGGTAATAATTTAACCAGCGATTACGAGGATGTCCGGTTAGCACAGGCTTTTGCACAATACGATTCAAAGGGACTTTCTTTGGAAACGGAATCGAAGTATGCACTGTGCCATGCTAAAGTTAAAGGAAGTTACGGTAGCAGACAGGAATTGCAAGCTTTGTTTGAGGAAATGAATACATTCCTGGATGAATACATGGATAACGAAGTGAAAGTCAGTGTTCATTTCATGATGGATATTCCGTTCCGTGATGCGGTAGAAGGTTATGAAATGGATTCAGGGGATTATCGAGATACGGCAACGGAGTTTACCAAAGATAAATATGAAGAAGCAGAAGAGAACTTCCTTTTAACTGCGTTAGATTTTGGGCTGGAAAACTGTTTGGAAGAGTTTACAGAAGAAGAAATCGAAGAAGCGGTTACAGGTAGTAAGTATCGTCTTGGCGTGGCGGAATCGGAGGATGGTCCATATGAGTATTATGACGATCTGGTAGCCAGCCGATTTTCGTATGGTGTGAGCTTTTCGACGCTATATGAAGTTTTAGTTAGAGAAGGATATTCAGTTGAAGGTGATAAAAACCATTATTCCTTTGTGGGCGTTGATGGTGCCACTTATGAAATATCTTATGATTTTGTAGGATGGGAGTACGACGATGGCAAGGAGGGCTATTACTACTTAAAGAATGGTATGGAAATGCCGATGGATGCTTATTTTTATAATCATTTTGAAACACCATTTATCAAGGATACAACAGGAATTAATCTCCGAGAGTATTGGCAGGAAGAAGAAAAATAATTTTTTAGATTAGGTAAGATATAATATGTTATGAGAGAATCCTCGCATTCGTAAGAATGTGGGGATTTATTGTATTGTGATGAATGGAGGAATTTGGTATAATAATAGACAAATATCTTATTGGGGGAGCCGGGATGGAGCAAAAGATTACAAGAGCCAAACATTTATCAAAGGAGCAACGTGCAGAGTTTTATCAGTCGAAGTATGACTATTATAAGAATTTTACAAGAGGATTGATTATTATTGCAACAATTGCGTATATTACATTCTTTCTGACGGATTGCGGTATCTATGGACGATTTGCGTCAGAAACAGTTTTATCAAGGGTAATTGTTTTGCTTCCGTTGTTACTATACATTTATTTATCTAAGAAACAACATTATTATAAAACGATGGTTATTGCAGCGTATCTCATGGTTCACATTATTATATGGTGTACAGATTGGGCTACGTATATACTACCGGATAGAGAATATGCAGGAGAAGGCATGATGGTAATGAATACCATATTTGTCTGTGCAGGATTTTGTGCGCCGTATAAGTATGCGATTGTTGCACATATGGGATTGATTGTTGATATTTTGATTGCCAATATTTTTATTCGATATGACAACGTCACAATGATGATTATGTTTAATCTTCCTTGTATTATCGGTGTTTGCATTATGCATTACTTTATGGAGAATGTTTATCTGGAACATTACCTTGTTAATGAGCGTCTGCAAAATCTGGTTGTTTATGACCAGCTTACAGGTGTGTATAACAGAAATCAATTAAAGAGAATTAGTAATTCGGATACGGAAGAATTGATGATTGGAGATAATATTCCGATAACATTGCTGATTGTTGATTTGGATTTCTTCAAAACAGTGAACGACCGGTTTGGACATGAAGGCGGAGATGTTGTTTTGAAACATACGGTGGATGTGATTAAAAAGTCGGTGCGTTCCTCAGATTACATTATTAGATGGGGTGGCGAAGAATTTGTGATTATTCTTGCCGGTTGCGATGTGGCGATGGGTATTGAAGTAGCAGAGAAGATTCGTGTCAATATTGAAGCAAGTGAGAATGGTTTATGTCCGATTACGGCATCGATAGGTGTCGCTGCTTATCAGGGAGGTAGTTACCATTCTGCAGTAGAACGTGCGGACAAGGCGTTATACCGTGCGAAGACGGGCGGAAGAAACAAAGTAGTTGCTTATGAAGAATAAGATGGGGGATCTTACATGAGTAAAGCCAAAGATAAGAGAATTAAGAAATTAAAGAGACATAGAATCTGGCCATCCATTTTCGGACTTTTTTTGATCGTACTTGTATTTTTTGTATGTATGTTAATTGTGTTAGCGTCTAGTGCAGTGGAAGTGGTTGATGATAAGCTTACTACGAGTTATGACACATCCGGCCAGATTGTGAAAAGGTATGTGGAGCCCAATATCGAAAACTTAGACCACTCCTATGAGGGGATAATGACAGATATTGTTTTGAATGAGGGAATAGATGCTGTCAGTATTGGTCGTAATGGTAAAAAAGTATGGTCTAGTGACGGAAGATACCCGGATCAGAATGCCAGAATATCCTATATGGAGTTGTTTCATGAAGGACGGGGGTATACAGATTATGATATAATAATCGAGGAAGACCCACAGAATGTGATTGTTAAAGATGGGGATACCTATGCTGTTAGTAAAGATTTTTTGAAAAAGAATAATTTGAAAAACGTAATTGTCCAATTAGTAAAAGATGATGACGGAATATATCAACCATTGGCCTCTTTGAAACTATGGTATGTATTTCCGGTAGATGGTTTGGAAGTATATGTGTTAAATCATATTGTGGTTTATTCTTACGATATAGTTTATTTGATGTTGGTTTTTGTATTGTTTGCTATGTTGCTTGCAATCTTCATCATTTATTATATCTGTACCGTACTTAGTATGATTGCAAGTCAAAGTAAGGTGACGAAAGTATTGTATACAGACCTTGTTACAGGCGGCGAGAATTGGCTTTCATTTATCAGGAAAAGCGAGAGATATTTAAAAAGAAATAGGAATAACAAGAGAAAGTATGCAATCGTACATTTGAGAATGGAGAAATACAGAAGCTTTTGTACTTGCTTTGGTGTAAAAGAAGGCGAAGAGCTTTTAGAACGTTTTTATCGTATTTTGAAAAAACAGATCAGATCAAAAGAAGTGATGGCACATTATGAACAGGCTGATTTTGCATTGCTTTTGCAATATGAAGATGAATTGGACATAACTTCTCGAATTGAAACAATTAAGCAAGCATTAAACGGAATTACACCGAATATCAAATTGTATTTTAGTGTTGGAATATGCATGGTTGAAAAGGGTGCTAAAGACGTTGAAGAAATGTATAATAGTGCAATGTCAGCTACGGCAATGCTTTTAGAAGATGCAGAGCCACGAATTGCATTTTTTGATATCGAAATGAAGAAACAGCAGCTGTGGGAACATAAGGTGGAAGATGAGATGGAGCGCGCCTTGAAAAACAAGGAGTTTAAGGTATATTTACAACCAAAATACAGCGCAAGGGAAGAGAAGATTGCCGGTGCTGAAGCTTTGGTAAGGTGGGTGCATCCGAGTGAGGGCTTAATACCGCCTAATCGATTCATACCAATATTTGAACGCAATGGCTTTATCTTACAATTGGATGATTATATGTTAGAAGAAGTTGCGAAACAGCAGGCAAAATGGATGAAAGACGGTCAGTCTTTGGTTCCGGTATCTGTTAATGTTTCGCGCGCACATTTTACAAGAGAAGATTTGGCAGAACATATATGTGCAATTATAGACAAATATCAGGTGCCGCATCATGTTATAGAATTAGAATTGACCGAGAGTGCATTTTTTGATGATAAACAAGTGTTACTTAACACGGTTAATCAATTGAGAGAACAAGGATTTGTTGTATCGATGGATGATTTTGGTGCAGGATATTCCTCACTGAATTCACTGAAAGAGTTACATATTGATGTCCTTAAGATTGATGCGGATTTCTTTAGGGGTGCGGGTTCGGTAGAAAGAGGTATGCTGATTGTTTCAGAAGTGATTGACCTTGCGAAAAAGCTACAAATGAAGATTGTGGCGGAGGGAATCGAGAATAGAGAACAAGTGGATTTTCTGGCACAGCAGGAGTGTGATCTGATTCAGGGATACTATTTCGCGAAACCTATGCCGATTGAAGAATTTGAGGAGAAATACAAAGAAACGACATCTTGATTTTGAAAGTTGCAGAGAAAAGAATTGTATCTGTAATGAAATTATGATATATAGATAATAGAAAAATGCGTGAAAGGAATAATAATATGAAAGTTGCAATTGTTATGGGTTCAACAAGTGATTTGCCTAAGGTTGAGCCGGCAGTAGATGTATTAAAAAAATATGGTGTGGAAGTGAATGTAAGATGTTTGTCAGCGCATAGAGCGCATGAAGGTTTGTCTGCATTTATTGATGAGTGTAATCAAAATGGAACAGAAGCGATTATTGCGGCAGCGGGAATGGCAGCAGCATTACCGGGTGTTGTAGCGTCACAGACTGTAATTCCTGTAATCGGTGTGCCGATTGCCGGTTCTAACTTAGACGGAATGGATGCATTGCTATCAATTGTACAGATGCCACCGGGAATTCCGGTAGCAACGGTTGCAATTAACGGAAGTAAGAATGCAGCGTATCTTGCGCTTCAGATTATGGCAGGTAAGTATGAAGCAGTGAAAGAACAATTATGGGCTGAAAGAAAAGAAATGGAAGAAGCAGCCATGAAGGCCAATGAAGAGGTAATTGCAAAGTTTGCATGATAGCAGCGAAAAAAGCGAGAATGTCCATCGGTATATTCTTGCTTTTTTCATTAAAGGAGAAATGTTATGATTTGGAAAATATTGGGTATTGAAGAAACGAAAGATGAAGAACAGATTAAAAATGCGTATAGAGATAAGCTCCGTTTTGTGAATCCTGAAGATGATCAGGAAGGCTTTATGGAATTGCGTCAAGCGTATGAAGACGCAATCGCCTTTGCAAATCAGATTGATAATCCTTCGGTTGGAGAACAGGAAGAACTGTTTCAAACTAGGAAAAATGACGTGGATTTATGGATAGATAAAGTGGATCGTATCTATGAAGATGTTGCACTTCGAATTGACGAAAAAAAGTGGCAGGTTTTATTGAAGGATGAAGTTTGTGAAAATCTTGATACTGAATTAGAAGCAGGAGAAAAATTACTGGTGTATTTTATGTCACATTCCAATATGCCGCAACATATTTGGCAGCTTGTAGATAAACGTTTTGGTTATCTTGATTCCATGAATCAATTGAAAGAGAAGTTTCCTGAGAATTATCTTGAATATGTAAAATGGCAGATTACGAAACCCGGATTTATAGATTATAATTTGTTTGATGGAATAACCAACAAAGATGTAGATACGTATATTAACAAGATATATGAAGCGAAAGCAGCATCTGAGGATAAGGATTTACAACATTTGCAACAAGTTATCAAAGAACTAAAACGCTTTGATGTAAGTCATCCGTTTGCGCAGGTAGAGGAAGCAAGGTGTTTAATGATTGAAGCTGAAGGCTTTGATGATAATGCGATGAATAATCAAGCATTGGATGTTGATACAGATGATAAAAGATCTATGCTCCTTGCGGATGCACTTTCGATTATGGAAGAGTTGGATTTTGAGTACGGAGAGAATCCGTATATTGAACGCATCTATGCTGATACTTTGATTGCCAATAAGAAAATCGATAGAGCAAGATCGGTGTATGAAGAATTGATAGAACGGGATGCTTCGAATTACATGGCGATCTTAGGAGTGGCAAAGTGCACATTTTTGGAAGGGAACGCAGAGGATGCAAAAGAGCAGATTGAGGATGTATTAGAGGATCGTGTTCAAGATGTAGATGCACTTAATTTGCTTGATACAGTCAATGAAGTTTTGGTTGAAAAATATGAAGAACAGATTCAAAAAGAAGAAGATCCGGAACTTTATTATAAGTTAGGTTGGTGTTATTACCAGCAAAAACGCTTTGAAGATGGAATTCATTTATTGGATGGTCTTGCAGAATATGATGAGTATGATTATGTAAACCTTCGTTGCCGTTTGTATCTTGCAAATGATAACTATAAGCTTGCGAAACCACTGGTTGAGAAATGGTTAAAGATGATTGAAGAATCGGTTGATGATGGTTCGAAAGAGATGACGAAACGAAAGAATCGTTTGTCACTGGCACATTTTTCGCTAGGTATTTGTGCATGGGAAGAGTCGTTTAAAAATGCAAATGAAGAGGATAAGGATGCAATCGGAAAAGAAGTTGTTCATTATTTTCATACAGCAATTGAAGAAGAGAACAATTTTATGGTCAAGTTATCTTATATGGAACAGTTAGCTCGTTTTTATATAGATGCAAAACGTTTTGAAGATTGTATTTTACAGTGTAATGAAATCTTGGAAAAAGATAGAGGATTCTTTCCGGCATATGTTCACAGACAAAAGGCACATCATGAACTTCGAAATGCAAAAGAGGTTATAGATGATTATTTTGCATGTATAGAATTATATCCGGCATATGCACCGCCGTATGTGTTTGCTGCTGAAGTGTTTTATGCATTTGATCAATATGATGACATAGAACAGGTGTTAGAAAGTGCGAAAGAGGCAGGAATTGAAAGTGATGCACTAGAGCTTTATCGTATCCGTTGTATACATTACAAGGATTTTTCGAAAGAAAATACAGAAAAAGCGCTTAAGATGTTAGTGGAATTAAGAGAAAAAGTAAATGCTGCCAAACCGGAAGAGACGGATATTGATGATCTTGTGGAAATTGAAAGAGAATATGCAATTCTTCATTGGGATTTAGATAATACGAATATGACACTATCGATTATTGATGAATGTCTGAAAAAGAATCCGGATTCTACAACGATGTTACATCTAAAGGCAGATGTGCTGGTGCGTGAAAGACAACATAAAGAATCGGTTGAAGTGTGTAAACGTTTGGTTGAATTGGAACCGGATAATTTACATACAAAGACAAAATTAGGGAATTGTTATGAGCGTATTGATGACACGGAACAAGCAATTGCTTGTTATGAATCTATATTGCAGATTAATCCGGAGTTCGTGCCTGCGATACGACGCATGATGTATATGTATAGTTATCTGAGTAATGACAATAATGACCTTTTATTGTGCAAGAAAGCGATTGATTATGCAACAAAGTATATCGAACTTACCGGTTCTTCAGACGGATACCTTGAAAGAGGTAATCTCTACATCGATCTATATCGATTAGATGAGGCTGTTGCTGATTGTAAAAAGGCGATTGAATTAGATGAAGAGGCATATTATGCGTATAACAATCTTGGATGTGCATTGTTAAAATTAAGACGGCTTGAAGAAGCGATTTTGCCATTAGAAAAAGCGATTGCGCTTGATCCTGATAAAGATCATTTGCCGTATTTGAATCTTGCAGAGTGTTATTCATTAACGGGCGAATATGATAAAGCTGTTCAGATGTATCGTGAAGTGATGCGCCTTCGCCCACGTGCTACGCATTTGAATCGTAAAATAGCAGATGTATATAAAAAGGCGAAAAGATATGCAGATGCAATTGATATATATAAGTGTATGTTAGCAGAGGTAAAAGAAGAAAAGAAGAAAAAGAATCTGTCGGAAAAAATATCTTCCGGCGTAAAAGGATTGCTAACAGAAGAAGATAAGAAAGAACAAAAGTTATATTGTGAGATTGCTGAGGTATATCATCAGCAGGGAAATATCGAAAAAGCAAAAGAATATTATGCAAAAGTAGAGCCGGGAAGGTTCTTGGCAAAACGAGTATGTGCCAAAGCGATTTCCGATGCAGCAGAGTTTTATCGGGATAATGGTGATTTGGATAAGGCGGATGAACTATTGCAACTGTACCAGGCGCACAGCTGTTTGGATGAAGTTGATACGCAAGACTACGAGCATCTTGATTTTGTTCGTGCAACAGTGAAATTTGAAAAAGGCGATTGTCAATCTGCCCGAAAATATGCAGACCGCTTTTTGGAAGCGTTTTTAAAACGACAAGGTGGTGAAGAAGCAATCTTGGGAGATGAAAGATATTGCCGCATGTTAGTGTATGTATTGGTTGTTATGCATATTTGTGCTGGTAGAGTAGAAAAGGCGAAAGACTATGTAAATAGGATGAAGCCTTGTCATCTATGCGTAACATGTGAATATCAGGATTGCTATGAATATTATTTTGCACTCGGTTTGATTGCAGAACTGGAAGGAGATATTGACGAAGCGATTGAGCAATATAAGAGAGCATTATTGTATAAGAGTACTTGTTATAATGCTACACGGCATCTGGAAAAACTCTTAGAAACAAGGAACATTTAGTATGGGAGTAAAAAACCACGGAGATTGAAATCTTCGTGGTTTTGTGTTATACTAAAGGGTGGATTATTGGAAATATAATATTATAGACATAAAAGAGGAAATAGAGATGATAATTGGTATTGACCTTGGAACGACAAATAGCTTAGTAGCTTATTATACAGAAGATGGACCCAAGATTATTCCTAATCGTTTAGGAAAGAATTTGACACCTTCAATTATAAGTGTAGATGAAGATGGGCAAGTATATATTGGTGAAACAGCAAAAGAACGCATGTTGCTTTATCCGAAAAGTGCGGCTGCAGTTTTTAAACGCAGTATGGGAAGTGAGAAGGTATATGAATTATCAGGAAAGAAATTTTTACCGGAAGAGCTTTCTGCTTTGATTCTTCGTGCGTTGAAAGAAGATGCGGAGTATTACTTAAAAGAAGAGGTGACTGAAGCAGTTATAAGTGTACCGGCGTATTTTAATGATGAGAGAAGAAAGGCAACGAAGCGAGCCGGTGAACTAGCAGGTCTTAAAGTGGAACGTATTATAAGTGAACCGACGGCTGCGGCGATTGCGTACGGATTATATGAGAATCGTGAGAATGGGAAATTTCTTGTCTTTGACCTTGGTGGTGGAACGTTTGATGTTTCTATCTTAGAGTTATATAACTCCATTATTGAAGTGAGAGCTGTGGCAGGTGACAATTACTTAGGCGGAGAAGATTTTACAAAAGTGATAGAAGATATCTTTTTTGAAAAAAATCCAGAACTTGATAGGGATTCGTTGACAGAAAAAGAATTAAAACATGTTACGAAGCAAGCAGATAACTGCAAGATTGCTTTTTCAAATGAAAGATATTCGACGATGACTTGTAAGATAGGCGAAGAAACATATGAAATGAGACTATCTATTGATGAATACGAAGCGAAATGTAGTGATTTGTTAGATAAGATACGACAACCAATTAAGAGAAGTTTGTCTGATGCGAATGTACGATTGAAAGATATTGACAGAGTTGTTTTGGTTGGTGGTGCAACCAAGCTTTCCTTTATTCGGAAATTTGTAGGTAAATTGTTCCATAATCTTCCGGATACGTCAATTAATCCGGATGAAGCCGTAGCGCTTGGTGCTGCAGTGCAGGGAGCAATGAAAGAGAGAAAGGATAGCATCAAAGAAGTTATCTTAACAGATGTATGTCCGTTTACACTTGGAACAGAAGTTGTAATTGAGAAGGAAAACGGACGTTTTGAAGATGGACATTTTTGTCCGATTATCGAGAGAAATACTACAATTCCTGCAAGCCGAACAGAACGTTTGTATACGGTGAATGATAACCAGACACAAATTCGCTGTAAGGTGTTACAAGGTGAGAGCCGCTTTGCATCTAACAATGTGACATTGGGAGAGATTCGTGTGAAGGTTCCGAAAGCCGCGGCGGGAAAGGAAGCAGTAGATGTTACGTATACGTATGATGTGAATTCGATTTTAGAAGTCGAGATCAAAGTCGTTTCTTCCGGTGAGGTTATCAAAGAGATTATTAAGACGAACGCAACGGATATGACAGATGAAGAAATTAAAGAACGCATGGAAGCATTGGCATATTTGAAAATCCATCCTCGGGAGAAGGAAGAGAACAAATTCTTGCTTCTTAGAGGCGAAAGATTGTATGAGGAAAATATAGGTCATGAGCGTCAGTATATTGAATATGCAATAAGGGAATTTGAAAAAGCACTTGATACCAGGGATGAGGCAACGATTGAGGGTGCAAGACGAGATTTCAAAGAGTTTTTGGAAGGTTTTACTGAATAGGAGGAGAAGATATGAGGGATGGAAAAGTTTTTGCACAGGTTATCAAGATATTATCAAGTGACGAGAATACATTAAAATGTGCAGAGGACGTTTTGGCGTGTCTGTGGGATTCTTATCATATCGCAAAGATATCAGTCAAATTTGCGGTAGGTATTACGCCTACAAGATTAGAAAGTGTTGAAGAAAAAGGAGAATTTGCTCTACCAAATCAGAAGCCGGAAGAAACAATCAGTTTTGAAAAAACGATTATAACCGGTGAAGGTGGTGTGATTGAAATAGGCCTCCACAAAGGATGTGGTTATTCTGATTGGACTACGGAAGACAAAGAAGAGATAGATATGATTCTGGATGTTTTCTTCTTCCACTTTGGAAAGTTTCGTATGATAAACAGGGTCAAAAAGAGTATCATGATTGATTCGAGAACCGGCTTGCCGAATATACAAGGCTTTATAGCGGATGCTGAAAAAATAATCAATGAGAAAGAAATACAGACATATAACGCATATTGCTTTAACCTTAAAAGATTCGGTTTGATTAACAAGAAATTCGGAAACAATGAGGCAGATCGGATTCTAATCCGGTATGCAGAAGCATTAATTGATTTTATGAATGAAGATGAATGTGTTGCAAGACTTGGCGGAGATAATTTTATTGCACTCATTAAGCAGGACAGAACAGATGAGTTTCTTCGCTTTGTTTCAGAGGTTAAAGTGCATGCTACTTTGGCAGGTAGGCAAGTTCCTGTAACGATATCGGCAGGTGTTGGTATATATGTTTTGGATGAAACGGTTGAACATTATGATCAGGTGATTAGTAGATCCGCAATGGCAATGAATGTTGCAAAGAACGTTTTGAAGAAACCATACCTATACTACTCGCAGGAATTGAATGAACGTGTTGACATGGAAAAGAAAATACTGGCTGATTTTAGACAGGCATTAAAGAATCGGGAGTTTCAGGTGTATTATCAACCAAAAGTCGAAACAGATGCATATGAAATTGTAGGCGCGGAAGCTTTGGTTCGCTGGGTTAAGAATGACGAATTGGTGTTACCGGGAGTATTTATTCCTACAATCGAACGTGATGGCTCAATCTGTGATCTGGATTTTTATGTATTAGAACAGGTTTGTTCAGATATCAAAGAATGGCAAGAAAAAGGATTAACGGTGAGGAGAGTGTCAGTTAACTTTTCTAGAAAGCATTTATCGAATCCAAGTCTTGCAGAGGATATTATGGATGTATTAAGGCGATATGGTATTGGCGCTGATTACATAGAGATAGAGGTGACAGAGACTGTTGATGAAGAAGAACAAGGATTGCTGTCAGAGTTCATGAAAAAGATGAAGGCGAATCACATTGCAGTTGCAATTGATGATTTTGGAACCGGTTATTCATCGCTTAATATATTAAGAACATTTCCTGTAGATGTTTTGAAAATTGATAAGTCGTTCATTGATAATCAAGAACACACAGAGAATGATCAGGTTGTTTTGTCGAACATCGTACGTATGGCAAAACAATTAAATATGGATGTAGTTTCAGAAGGCGTTGAGAATTGGGAGCAAGTTGAATTTTTACATGATATGGATTGTAATATTGTGCAAGGATTTTTGTTTGATAAGCCAATTAAAAAGGAAGATTTTGAACAAAGATTACAAAATAAACGATATGATGAAACCCAAGTTGTGGATTATGTAGAATAAAAGAAATTGTAGGCTGCGACACTTTACAAAAAAAGGGATTTTTATTATACTAACAACTGTATTTAATATTATTTAGGAGGATAAGAATAATGGATTACAAGAAAGCTGGCGTGGATATAGAAGCAGGATATAAGTCGGTAGAGCTTATGAAGGAGCATATTAAAAAAACGATGAGAGAGGAAGTGCTCACTAATATTGGTGGTTTTTCCGGAGCATTTTCACTTGATAAATTTAAAGGTATGGAGCATCCGACTTTAGTATCCGGAACAGACGGTGTAGGAACCAAATTAAAGCTTGCGTTTATTATGGATAAGCACGATACAATCGGTATTGATTGTGTGGCAATGTGTGTGAATGATATTGCTTGTGCAGGCGGAGAACCATTATTCTTTTTAGATTATATTGCATGTGGTAAGAATTTTCCTGAGAAGATTGCTACAATCGTAAGTGGCGTTGCAGATGGTTGTGCACAGTCAGATGCTGCATTGATTGGTGGCGAAACTGCAGAAATGCCTGGATTTTATCCGGAGGATGAATATGACTTAGCCGGTTTTGCTGTAGGTATTGTTGATCAGAAGGATTTGATTACAGGACAGAATATTAAGGCAGGAGATGTATTGGTTGGTATTGCATCAAGCGGCGTACATAGTAATGGTTTTTCATTAGTACGTAAAGTTTTTGATATGACAAAAGAGTCTTTGGAAACTTACTATGATGAATTAGGGAAAACACTTGGTGAGGCATTGCTTGCACCAACTAAGATTTATGTTAAGGCACTTCGCAGTGTGAAAGAAGCAGGTGTTACAATCAAAGGCTGTTCACATATTACAGGTGGCGGATTCTATGAGAATATTCCTAGAATGTTACCGGATGGTGTTCGTGCTGTAGTGAAGAAAGATTCCTATGAAGTTCCTGCTATTTTCAAGTTGATGGCTGCTAAGGGTGAGATTGCAGAAGAGATGATGTACAATACATATAACATGGGTATCGGAATGATGTTAGCCCTAGACCCTGCAGATGTAGATAAGGCATTAGATGCGTTAAAAGCTGCTGGTGAGGATGCTTATGTAGTAGGAAATGTAGAAGCAGGAGACAAGGGTGTAACGCTTTGCTAATTCTATCTATACATGGTAGTGTAATTCTGTTATAAGATGAGGAGAAAAAAATGCTAAAAGTTGCGGTGATGGTGTCCGGTGGCGGTACGAATTTACAAGCGATTATAGATGCTGTAGAAGCCGGTACAATTACAAATACAGAAATTGTTGCTGTAGTGAGCAACAATAAGGGCGCATATGCCTTAGAACGCGCAAAGAATGCAGGAATAAAGGGAATTGTTGTTTCGCCGAAGGATTATGAAACGAGAGAACAGTTTAATGAAGCACTTGTACAACAGATGGATTTATTGCAAGTTGATTTGATTGTTTTGGCAGGATATCTTGTTGTGATTCCGCCGGCAATGATTGACAAGTATGAGAATCGGATTATTAATATTCATCCATCATTGATTCCTTCATTTTGTGGTACGGGATTTTATGGTTTGAAGGTACACGAGGCGGCACTTGAAAGAGGCGTCAAGGTGGTAGGTGCGACTGTGCATTTTGTTGACAAAGGGACAGATACGGGTCCGATTCTTTTGCAAAAAGCAGTTGCTGTAGAATTGGGAGACACACCGGAAGTTCTGCAACGTAGAGTGATGGAACAAGCAGAATGGCTCTTGTTACCACAGGCGATTGATTTGATTGCGAATGGTAAAGTGTCAATTGTGAACGGAAAAACAGTAATTGAGGATTAGGATAGAACACCATATAGGAGGAAGAACATGAAGGTTTTAATTATCGGTAGCGGTGGTAGAGAACATGCAATCGCGACATGTGTGGCTAAGAGTAAACGAGTTTCTAAGATATATGCAGCGCCGGGGAATGCCGGAATTGCAGCTTTGGCAGAATGTGTAGACATTTCAGTAATGGATTTTGAAAAGCAGGTAGCTTTTGCAAAAGAAAAGGCAATTGATTTTGTGATTGTAGGTCCGGATGATCCGCTCGTTGCAGGTTGTGTGGATGCGTTTGAAGCGGCAGGTATGAAAGTGTTTGGCCCGCGTAAGAATGCCGCAATTATTGAAGGCTCGAAAGCATTTTCTAAAGATTTAATGAAAAAGTATGATATTCCGACTGCTGCATATGAGAATTTTGATAATGCGGACGATGCGCTTGCTTATCTTGAAACAGCAGATTTCCCGATTGTATTAAAGGCAGACGGATTAGCATTAGGTAAGGGTGTATTAATATGTAATACACTAGAAGAAGCAAGAGCCGGCGTGAAAGAAATTATGTTGGATAAGCATTTTGGTGATGCGGGTAACAGAATGGTAATCGAAGAGTTTATGACAGGTCGTGAAGTATCTGTTTTGGCGTTTTGTGATGGAACAACGATTAAGACAATGACATCTGCGCAAGATCATAAGCGAGCAAAAGATGGAGACCAGGGATTGAATACCGGTGGCATGGGAACATTTTCTCCAAGTCCGTTCTATACGGATGAGATTGATGCATTTTGTCAGGAGGAAATCTACAAAAAAACAATGGCTGCAATGAAAGCCGAAGGAAGAGATTTTGTCGGTGTTTTGTTTACGGGTCTTATGATTACAGAAAAAGGAACGAAAGTATTGGAGTTTAATGCAAGATTTGGTGATCCGGAAGCACAGGTTGTTTTGCCACGATTGAAAAATGATATCATGGATGTGTTAGAGGCATGTGTAGAAGGAACGCTTGATCAAGTCAATCTTGAATTTGAAGATAATGCGGCTGTTTGTGTTGTTTTGGCATCGGATGGCTATCCGGTTGCGTATGAAAAAGGCTATCCGATTAAGGGATTAGATACATTTGATGATAAAGAAGGTTACTATGTATTCCATGCAGGAACTGCATTGAAAGATGGAGAGGTTGTGACGAATGGTGGTCGTGTACTCGGCGTTACGGCTAAGGGCGAGGATTTAGTAACAGCTAGAGCGAACGCATACGAAGCTACAAAATGGATTGATTTTGATAATAAGTATATGCGTAATGATATCGGAAAAGCGATAGATGAACGTTAGGAATACAAATGAGGAGGCTGTCACACAATAAAGAGGTATGTGTGGCGGCTTCTTTATCTTAAAGTTATAAATGATGATTGGAGAATGGAATGAAGCAGAATTATACAAAAAGTGCTAACAATGTGTTACGTTATGCAAAAAAAATCGCATTACAGATGACACAGGAATATGTTGGAAGCGAACATTTACTGCTTGGACTTATGAAAGAAAAGAGTGGTATAGCGTATGCTGTATTGGAAAAGAATGGCGTAGAGGCTGAACGTTTGGAAAATCTGACAAGTCAACTTATGATGGAACATTCTAATGTTGTATTGGCTAATCAAGCAGATTATTCAAAAAGATGTCAGGATATATTAAGATTAGCAGAAAAAGAAGCAACAAGATTAAAAGCAGGATTAATCGGTACGGAGCATTTACTTATGGCAATCATAAAGCATCCTGATAGTGTTGCATTTCGTCTTTTGACAGCTATGAATATACCGGTGACAAAGTTATATTCTGATATTTTGGCGGCAATGGGAATGGAACCTTCTGTGGCAAAGACAGAATTAAATAGTCTAAAATCAAAGGATAAAAAGGGGAAAACATCAACCCCTACGCTAGATCAGTATTCGAGAGACTTTACAAAATTGGCAAAAGAAGGCGCATTAGATCCTGTTGTGGGACGTGAAGAAGAAATGCAACGCGTTGTGCAGATTCTAAGTCGCCGAATGAAGAATAATCCGTGTCTTGTTGGTGAACCCGGTGTTGGTAAGACTGCAATCGTGGAAGGATTGGCACAACTGATAGTGGCAGGGCAGGTCCCGGAAACCGTACTTGGTAAGCGTGTGCTTTCTTTAGATTTGTCAGGAATGGTTGCAGGTTCTAAGTACAGAGGAGAGTTTGAAGAACGAATTAAAAAACTGATTTCTGAAGTGACCAATGCGGGAAATGTCATATTGTTTGTTGATGAGTTGCATACAATTATTGGCGCGGGTGGCGCGGAAGGCGCAATCGATGCATCCAATATTTTGAAACCGGCCCTGTCTAGAGGAGAAATTCAGATGATAGGTGCTACAACAACCACGGAGTATAGAAAACATATTGAAAAAGATGCTGCATTAGAACGTAGATTTCAGCCTGTAACAGTTGCGGAACCTACAACGCAAGAAACGATTGCAATCTTAAGCGGATTACGTAGTTGTTATGAATATCACCATGGACTTACGATTTGTGATGATGCAATTAAAGCTTGTGTGGAATTGTCAAACCGTTATCTGAATGACAGATTTTTACCTGATAAAGCAATTGATTTGATGGATGAAGCGTCAGCAAAGAAAAAGTTAGCAGCATTTAAACCGTCAGTACAGGTACAAGAAATAGAAAAAGAATTAAGTCGGTTGAATGATGAGCTTGATAGTGCATTTATGGATAATGATTTGGAAAGTGCACATGATACAAAATTGTCCATTCGCGTTTTGGAAGAAAAACTCGAAAAAATAAAAAAGAAACAAGACAATATCAGAAATGCGAAGGGATTAGAACTGACAGAAGAAGATATTGCAATCGTTGTGTCTGAATGGACAAAGATTCCGGTCAGTAAGTTGCAAGAAGAAGAATCTAAGAGGCTTTTGTATCTCGAAAAAGAATTGCATAAGCGTGTAATTGGACAAAATGAAGCGGTTAATGCAGTTGCAAAAGCAATCAAACGAGGTAGAGTAGGGTTGAAAGATCCGAACCGTCCAACAGGCTCATTCTTATTCTTAGGTCCGACCGGAGTTGGTAAAACAGAGCTATCAAAGGCGTTAGCTGAGACAGTATTTGGTGATGAAAAGAATATGATACGTGTTGATATGTCTGAATATATGGAAAAACACAGTGTTTCTAAGATTATAGGTTCTCCTCCTGGTTATGTTGGATTTGAAGAAGGCGGACAATTAAGCGAACAAGTTCGAAGACATCCATATTCGGTTATTCTCTTTGATGAGATAGAGAAAGCACACGTGGACATCTTCAACGTACTGTTGCAGATTCTTGATGACGGACATGTTACGGATGCACAGGGAAGAAAAGTAGATTTTAAAAACACGATTATTATTATGACAAGTAATGTCGGTGCTGCAAGAATTATGGAACCGAAGACACTTGGATTTGCCGGTGATACTTCGGCTGAAAAAGAACATGAGCAAATGAAAAACGGTGTAATGGATGAAGTGAAGAAACTGTTCAAACCGGAGTTTTTGAACAGAATAGACGACACTATAGTATTTCATGCGTTGAGTAAAGATGAGATAAAGGAAATTGCCAATCTACTTATGCAAAATTTTGTGAAACGTGTGAAAAAACAGATGAATATAGAGGTTCGTTACGGTGATGCTGTGAAGAATTATATATTTGAAAAAGGATATGATAAAAAATACGGCGCCAGACCTCTTCGCCGTGCGATTCAGAATGAGATTGAAGACGCAATGGCAGAAGAAATTTTGGCAGGAAAGATAAATCCGGGAGATACTGTCAGGATTTCTATTCTTAAGACAGGTGTTAAATTCAAAGTACTCTAAAATATTTTGTGAAAAACATGATTTTTTGTGAAAATCCACTAGAAAAAGCACACAAGATATTGTATACTATTATTATGGGAAAACACTTTTTTTGTGCAGGAAAAAAGTGGAGAGTGACACATATATTTGAGAGTGAAGATAGTATAACAGTACACGTAGGAGGATAGTGAAATGGCGGTAGTTAGCGAACTAATCAAAGAAGAAAATGGGGCTTTATGTTTTGGTAATTATGAATTAGACAGCAAGACAAAGTTAGATGGATTCGATTTTAAAGGTGATAAGTATAAGGTTAAGACCTTTAATGAAATTACCAAGTTAGAAAAGAATGGTTCGTTCGTATATGAGTCTGTTCCGGGAACTGCAGTACACGGTTTTGTGGCAACAGACGATAGTGTAGAATTTGTAGTAGAAGGAATTGAAGATTCACAGATTACATTGGAGATGGAATCCGGACAAGAGTATGTTGCAATTATTAATGGTAACGAAACAGGTTCGGTAAAGACAAATCTTGGAGGTAAGATGAGCCTAAGTGTTGAGTTGAATCCGGGAGAGAGCTCATCTATTAAGATATCTAAGGTTTGATAAGGCATTTATTATAATACCTATACTGGATTAGATGAAAGGACAATATATGGCAAAGACAAGACAGATTTTCTTTTGCCAGGAGTGTGGGAATGAATCAACAAAATGGCTTGGACAGTGTCCGGCTTGTAAGTGTTGGAATACATTTGTTGAGGAAAAGGTAGTAGTAGGCGCCAAGAAGCATGTCGGTGTGACAGAAGCTGTGGCGCCTACTAGTATTTTGGACGTAAATACATCCGAGGAAACACGAATTGGCACAGGAATGAAAGAATTAGACCGCGTGTTAGGTGGTGGAATTGTAAAAGGTTCACTAACATTGGTAGGTGGAGATCCGGGAATTGGAAAATCCACAATTTTATTACAGGTATGTAGAAATTTGACCGTAGATGAACACAAAGTATTATATGCATCAGGAGAAGAATCTCTTCAGCAGATTAAGTTACGAGCACAACGACTCGGTGGTTTTACAAAGGACATGTTACTTTTATCCGAAACCAATTTGGAGCTTGTTGAACATGCGATTACGCAAGTGCGTCCGGAAGTGGTTGTTATTGATTCGATTCAGACCATGTTCATAGAAGAGATAGGAAGCGGTGCCGGAAGTGTTTCACAAGTGCGTGAAGTGACAAGTCGTTTGATGCGAATTGCGAAACAGTGTGATATTGCAATTTTTATTGTTGGACATGTTACAAAAGAGGGAACTGTGGCAGGTCCCAAAACATTAGAGCACATGGTAGATACTGTACTTTATTTTGAAGGAGAGAAAAATGCATCCTATCGCATTTTGAGAGGGGTTAAGAATCGCTTTGGTTCTACGAATGAGATTGGTGTATTTGAAATGAAGGATACCGGATTACACGAAGTGGATAATCCGTCGCAAGTTATGTTAGATGATAGGCCTTTAGATGCAGCAGGTTCTGTTGTGGTGTGTTCAGTAGAAGGAACCAGACCATTATTGACTGAAATACAAGCATTGGTATGTCAATCTAATTTTAATTTGCCAAGAAGAACTTCTGTTGGAATCGATTATAATAGAGTCAATTTACTAATGGCAGTTTTGGAAAAGCGAGCAGGTGTTTTGATTGCCGGTAATGATGCATATGTGAATTTGGCCGGTGGTATGCGTTTGAATGATACGGCAATTGACTTAGGGATTGTTATTGCCTTGGTTTCAAGCTTTAAGAATATTCCGGTAGAACCGCACACGATTATATTAGGAGAGGTAGGATTGGCGGGAGAAATCAGAGGCGTTTCTTACATTTCGCAACGTGTTAATGAGGCAGTGAAAATGGGGTTTGAAAAATGTTATATTCCCAAATCTAACTATGATAAGAGCATGGATCAGTTACCGATTGCTATAGAATGTGTAGCAACCTTATCAGAGGCAATTGAAAAGATGTTTTGATTATCGAATTGTAAAGGGAGGGATTGGATGAGAAAAAGAACCAAGAAATTAATAGCATATATGTTGGTGGTTTGGATGGTATGTCAGTTGTTTGGCATAGATACCATAACATCGTTTGCTGTTGAGTTATCAGAAGGTGCGGATGTTATACTTGAGGAAAATGCGACAGATGATTATGTGTATGTGAGTGGTGGTATGAAGACACTTACAATTAATGCCGGTGTAACGCTTACCGGAAATGTAGATTTTTCTCAGGCTACTGAAACTAGCGATAATACATTGGTGAACAACGGTACAATAACAGGGAATGTCTATACGGGAGAGTCGACCGGTGTTATTAATAATAACGGTGTGATATCAGGTAGTGTCACTATAAAACGTATGAATCAGGTTGTTAACAAAGGCGTGATTGGAACTGTTAATATGCAAGGTGGAGATTTGGAAGTCTATGGAGGAACAGTGAATATGCTCAACGACGAAATGGGGTGTTATGTTGTTCTTTCCAATTGTACGGTAGGAACGCTCTCAACCGTGGGTGATGTGGTTTTAGAGGGTGATGTTCAATCGACAAGTGTTACGGCGCAATCATTGCAATCAGACGGCAATACGACCTTACAAGTATCCGATTATCTTGGTGTTGCATCTGAATTAGAAAACATAACTACAAAAGTATCAGAAAATACAATCTTAGATGCGACATTAGGTACAGGTTACGTTGTACAGTGTGATGGCAAAGAATACGTGATTGATGAAGGAAAGAAGGGTTCCATTATTGATTTGTTTGCAAAAAAAGTTCTTGTTGCAACACCAGATTCCCCACATTTTTCGATGAGTGGTTATCTTGCGGATTCATATTATCTGCCGGGCATTACGATTCGTACGATTACACTCAATGCGGAAGAGGGATATTATTTTCCGGAGAGTTATTGCAGTGAAATTCAATGTGACGGAAAAGGAACATTGAAAGCAACAAGAGTGAGTGAAACAGAAGTTTCCATTTCTTATACATTATCAGATGAAGAAGAAAAAGATGTAACGATATCGGTTGGGGATGCAAGTATTAAGCCGAAAGAACCGGGTAAGGGTACAATTACAGTATCGGATGTACACTATGGAGTTGATATAGAAGTTATTCTTGCTTCTGATACGAATACGACAGAAGATGCATTGTTAGAATACAAGGAAAAAGATGCACCAAACAGTGAATATCGCAAGGAAAGACCTACAGCGGTTGGTGCATATACCGTAAGAGCAACGTTCAAAGAGAATGAGCATTATACATCTTGTAGTGCCACGGCAGATTATAATATTACATATCTTCCGATTCAAGGCGATGCATTTACAATAAAGGGTGATAAAGGAGAGAATGGATACTTTATTTCTAAGGTGGAGATTATTCCTAAGAAAGGATATTCTATTGCGAGAAAGCTAGATGGTAATTACAAGGATTCGATTGTACTTACTTCTTCCAGAGATTTGGAGAAAGTTTACTTCATGAAGAATAAAACAGGTGAGAAAACGGACGGGAAAAAGATTTCACCAATTAAAATAGATATTACCAATCCGATTATTAGCGCACAACATGGGCAGATATACTATACAGAAGAATTGACTGTTGATATAAAAGACAGTAATCTGATGCAGGTGAAATGCAATAACGTAGAGGTAACTGTTGACGATGGTGCAGCACAAGTGATATTAGAATCAAACCATGGAGCCAATATATACAACTTATATGCGAAAGATAAAGCAGGTAATAATAGACAGATTCGTATTACTGTGGCGGATGAATGGTTAAAAACAGGAATTATTCCGGCTAATCGATTGGTTCGACTTTCCCAATATACAGCTTATCAATTAGACGGCGGAACATGGAAAGTTGCAGGAGATAATACGCAATATCGCGGTGGGCAGAAAATCTATGTTCGTTCCGGTGGTGAATATACGTTTACCAAGGAATAACAATATCTAAAGGAGAAGCCTATGACAAAGAATAAGAAAGTAATTTTGACATTTGTGGCGATAACTGTTTTTGTTCTGCTTGTAATCGTTTTACTTATTGTTTTAGGTAAAGATAAAAGTTACAGAATGATTAAAGTATTTGAATTGGACGGAGTTGCAAAAGTGACACGGGCTGAAAAAGGAGATATAGATCCTTATGAGAATATGCTTTTGGAATCCGGTGATACAGTCAAGTTAGAAGAAGGTGTCATGACACTACAGATGGATGATGACAAGTTTGCTTACGTAGAAGAACAGACGGAGTTTTCATTGAATGCAACAGGCTCATCCGAAAACGGCAGAACGACAATTACAGTAACAAAGGGCTCTATTACGAATGAGATTCGTAATCAATTGAGCGCTGAATCTTCTTATGAAGTGAATACACCGAATTCAACGATGGCGGTTCGGGGAACGGTATTTAGAGTTTCTACATATTATGATGAGGCAGGCGTTTGTTATACAAAGGTATCAGTTTTTGACGGGAAGGTATCTTCAAGATTAGTGTATCCGGACGGAAGGATTTCGGATGAGGAAGTAAGTATTTCTGCAGGAAAAGAAGTGATTATTTACGAAGACGGAAAGACAACAGATTACCTGACGGATGTAACAGATATTGATTATTCTAATTTGCCAGAAGATGTTATCTCAATGCTAGAGAATATTTTGGGAATTACAATTGATATAACAAATGAAGAAGAAGCTACAACTGAAGAGTCAGTACAACAAAGTGAACCGGATTCGTATGTGGTGACATTTATTTATTCCGGTAAAACATTTGCTACGCAACAAGTAAAAGCCGGAGAATGTGCAGTTGTACCTTCCTTAGTCCCGGCTTTATCCGGTGATTGGAAATTTGATTTTACACAGCCGATTCATGAAGATACCAAAATTATATGGGAAATGAATTAAAATAATGAGGGAGTAATATGAATAAACACCTAAAAGAAATTATTGAAATCATAATGGCTTTTTTGCTGGTTTTTTGTTTGACTGTATTGAATGTATTTGCTCCGTTAGATTATTTAATAAAGGATTTTCTTTATCAAATGCCGCGCGGAGTGGATAACAATATTAAGATTATTGCAATTGATGAAAAAACAATCGACGAATTGGGACCGATTAACACATGGTCAAGACAGTATTATGCAGATTTGATTACACAACTGCATACTGATGAAAGTAATCCGGCTGTAATAGGTTTTGATATTATTTTTTCCGGATATTTTGAAGGTGACGGTGCAAATGGCGGAGATGATGCATTTGTAAATGCCTGTCAGAAAGCAGGTAATGTAGTTGTAGCATCACAATTGATGTACAGCGAACGTCCGCAGTTTGTTACCGGAAAACAGATTATGTATCCTGTTGAAGCGTTGTATCTGCCGTATCAGGAACTTGCGGATTGTACAAAAGTTGGATATGCAAATGTTTCTCAAGATTCAGACGGGGTTGTGCGACGGGTGCAATTTGAAGAGACGTATCAGGGTGAGACACAGTCTTTGTTTTCTAAAAAAATCTTTGATGTGTATTGTGACAGGATGGAAGTGCATTATCAGACGGTAAAAACAGATCAGTATGGAAAAGCACTAATTAATTATTCGGGAAGACCGGGTGCTTATGAGGCGATTTCGTTTGTTGATGTATTAAAAGGAAAAATCGATAGCAAAGCATTTGACGATAGTATTGTTTTGGTGGGTGCATATGCGAACGGAATGCAGGATGATTTTCAAGTACCCAATGGAAAAAGTAATCGAATGTACGGCGTGGAAGTTCATGCCAATGTGATTCAAGCATTGATGCAAAATCGATTTGCGGTTAATGCAAATCCCTTTATTGTAGGGGTACTGTTTGGATTGTGTGCTGCTATACTACATTTTATTTTTAAGCGTTCGAAAGTCTGGGTGGCAAGTGTAATGCTTGTTGTTGCGATTGGGGCAATACTTGCGATTGGTGTTGTTGCAAATCAGAACGGTACATGTATTGCTTTATTGTATTTGCCGCTAAGCGCTATCATTTCTTATGTGTATTGTTTGGCAATTCGTTACATAACCGAAAAAAGAAAAAGGCAAAAGGTTCTGACAGCATTTAAGAAATATGTTGCACCTGAAATTGTGGAAGAAATTGCTCGAAAAGGTGATTTCAATGTCAAGCTCGGTGGGGAGAATCGGGATATTGCAGTTTTGTTTGTGGATATTCGTGGATTTACTACGATGTCAGAAGTTTTGACACCGGAAAAAGTCGTAGAAATATTGAATCAATACCTTAATCTGACAACGAATGCGATTTTTAGAAATAAGGGAACTTTGGATAAGTTTGTTGGAGACGCAACAATGGCGGTGTTCAATTCTCCGTTTGATTTAGATGATTATGTATTTCGTGCAGTCTGTGCTGCATGGGATATTGTGGAAGATGGAAAAGCATTAGAAAAGGAGTTGCTTGAAAAATACGGAAGAACAATCGGGTTTGGAGTTGGTGTTAATTGCGGACCTGCGGTTGTAGGGAATATAGGTTGTGATTTTCGTATGGATTTTACTGCGATAGGAGATACTGTTAATACGGCAGCTCGTTTGGAAGCAAATGCAAAAAAAGGACAAGTATTGATTAGTCAGGAAGTATATAATCATGTAAAGGATCGTGTAGAAGTAGAAACATTGGGTGAAATACCTTTAAAAGGCAAATCAAAAGGTGTTTGTGTATATTCTATTCAATCACTTAAAAAAAACTAGGGAGTTTATTGATATGCCCCCTGTCAAGTAGACAGCTTAAATAACTAAAAATAATTATGACTACCGTATCTTAGGATGCGGTAGTTGTTTTTTTGTGAACAGCTACGCTGTTACACCAATTCTCGTTGAGAATCCA
>SVEJ01000067.1 GCA_015057435.1 Lachnospiraceae bacterium | reverse complement strand
CTGTGACCTCTTTTTCTGTTGCTTTCGACTCTAATTGAGGTTGCTTTGGAACAGCTACAAACAAAATACCCTCTATCTCTAATTCTGCATTCAAATGACGTTTTACACGTAAAATGTTCTTTAACAATAGTTCTAATCCGAGAGCAGCAAACTTTTCTGCTTCCATCGGAATAATCACTGAATCAGCAGCTGCCAAAGCATTAATAGTAATCATTCCAAGTGAAGGACCACAATCAAGTAAAATATAATCGTAGTTATCTTTTACTTTTTCCAGGATATTTTTCAAAATCGCTTCTCTGCAATATGCATTAACGAGATTAACTTCCACAGTTGACATTAATACATTACAGCAAATGTAATCCAAGCCTTCACTTGTCGATAGAATCTCATAATGACCAATGTAATCCTGAATATCATATTCTGTATCCATAATTTCATGGTTCATTATGTCAGCAATCGTCTTATTCACATCGTCCGGAACATCATGCCCCATACAATATGTAAGGTTTCCTTGCTGATCTAAATCTACAAGTAACACCTTTTTTCCTTGTTCAACAAGACAAGCTCCTAAATTAAATGTCGTGGTTGTCTTTCCGACTCCACCTTTCTGGTTAACAACTGCAATTACTTTTCCTTTTCTCATGTTTCATTCCTCTTTTCTTTAAAATTTAATCTATTTTCCTCTTTTATTTTCGCACTTAAAACCACTCTCAGCCTAACAGAATCAAGGCTTACGAAGGTTTGTCGCAAATTGCGACAAGCAAAAGACCGGAACAGTTGCGCTACCATTCCGGTCCAAAGAGGAATGCTGCATTACGCAGCATGAAAAAAAGATATGGAATCCCATATCTTTTAATCACCTAATATTTTATTGTTGAATAACTAGCCCATACATTCCTTTCATATTTTTTTAACTGTCAAAAATGGCAATTTTGACAACAAAAACAAGCGATATAAAAACAAAAGAACCTCTGCACTCCTTATTTTATAAGGAATACAGAGGTTCTTTCACCTCAAGCTCCCCAAGGGACTCGAACCCTCGACCTACTCATTACGAATGAGTTGCTCTACCAACTGAGCTAGGGAAGCGTATAAAGATTGCCACTGTGTGTCACAGTGGCAACCGTAAGCTTACATATCTTAGTCTACTACGTAAGGCATTAATGCGATATGACGCGCTCTCTTAATTGCAACTGTTAAAGCTCTCTGGTGCTTAGCACAGTTACCGGTAATTCTTCTAGGAAGAATCTTACCTCTTTCAGAGATATATCTCTTTAACTTATTCACATCTTTGTAATCGATTAAGTTATTCTCATCTGAACAAAATACGCATACTTTTTTTCTTCTGCGGATTGTTCTTCTCTTCATTGGAGCATCGCCGCGCTCTGGCTTATTCTCTTTATTAAATGCCATTTTAATTTCCTCCTATTTTACTGGAATGGGAGCTCATCTTCAATGCCATCCGGAATACTCATAAATCCATCTCCGCTTGCTGCGCTAGGAGTTGGACGACTAGCTGCAAAATCTGCACCACCTGACTGTGCTGCATTCTTACTTTCTGCAAATTCCTGATCTTCAACAACAACCTCTGTTGTATATACCTTAACACCATCTTTGTTGGTGTAGCTTCCTGTCTGAATACGACCTGTGATACAAAGCTTTGTACCTTGCTTCAAATACTTCTCTGCAAACTCAGCACTACGTCCGAATGCAACACAAGAAATAAAATCTGCACTCTGCTCGTTATTTCTCTGAAATCTACGATCTACCGCTAAAGTATATCTTGCGATGGCCATATTATTCTCACCCTGAGAATATCTAACTTCTGGATCTCTCGTCAAGCGTCCCATCAAAATTACTTTATTCATATCTGGATTCCTCCTGTTCGTTACGCGTCTTGTCTAACGCATAGGTATCTGATGACTGTCTCCATAATACGAACTTTTGCCTCTACCTGTGCAGGAACATCAGATTCCGCATCGAACTGGATGAAGTAGTAAAATCCTTCTTTCATCTTCTGGATCTCGTAAGCTAATCTCTTCTTACCAGCATCCTCAACGTTAGTAACAGTTCCGCCGTACTTTGTAATAATCTTCTGAGCTTTCTCAACAGCAGCTGTTCTAGCGTCGTCTTCGATTTTTGCACTGACAATTAACGCTAATTCATACTTGTTCATGTCTTATGCACCTCCTTATGGTCTCTGGCCCTTCCCTTAAATAGGAAGAACAAGGAAAATTGTGTTATACACCACAGATTCAGATTATACCACAACAAAGATACACAAGTCAAACACTTTCAACAAAACCTCGAAAATTCTTTTCTACCAGCTTCCTGGCTAACATCACCTGATGACTACAACCCATACAACGCAAGCGAAAATCAGCACCGACGCGTATAATTTCCCATGAATTGCTACCACAGGGATGTTGCTTTTTTAACTTAATAATCTGTCCTATCTCAAAATTCATATTCTACTCTCATTTCATAATGTCTTTATAGCTTGTCATTATCGATGTCTATTTCTTTTAATAGATCATCTAATGCCGCATTCACTTCAAATACATCTCGTTTTGCAAATTCAGCATATGCCAGATCTCCGGTTACCGGCTTACACAAATAATGTCCCTGTAAAAAATCCATAAACAACAAATCTGCCATTTCTTTCATATGTGCCGAATCAATTCCATCACCGAGAATCATCTTATCACTTTCTTCTAACACTGCTGTCATAGCACTTACAAGCAGATAGATAGAATCGTTGTTCTCTGCATCCTTCAGAATCTTCTTATTAAACTTAATCACCTCAAAAGGTAACTCCATTAATTTTGATAAGTCTGAGATTGCATTTCCAAATCCATCCAGGTAAAAACGACATCCTAGCTTATGCAGACGTAACACCTGTTCCTTTACCTTCTCATATTGTAATAAAAATACAGATTCCGGCAATTCGAATGCAACACTATTCGGTTGTATTTCATACTTGCTCAAAATAGCAGCTACTTTCTCATCCACTTTTTCATCCATAATCTGTTGACGGAATAGATTTACGGAAATAATCGGCGCAGCTATGCTTCTGTCCTGAAATGTTCTTATATATTGACATACTTGTTCTAACAATATATATCCAACATCTACAATATATCCATTCTCCTCCGCAATCGGAAAGAATTCAGCCGGCGGTACATTCCCCAATTCTTCATCCACCATACGGAACAAAGCTTCTGCTCTGTTATATACATTTGCTTGGACATCTAATATCGGCTGATACTCTACATGCATTTTCCTTTCATTCACTACTTCGTTCAAAATAGATGCAATACGTAATCTACGTTCCATATCTTTTTTGAAATCATCATTACAGATAATGCACTGATTTCGCTTATTACGCTTTCCATATATATTCATAAGCTCTAACAGATCAAAAATCTGTTCCGAAGAATCTGCCATAGACGGATACTCTACTAATGAAATACATGCTGACAACTTATGACGTAACTTTCCAATCTCCCATGCGGATTCAAACCGTGATAGTAACTCATCACACCATTCACGTACGTCGTCACAAGATTTCCCATCGAATACAACAGCAAATTTGTCACCACTATATCTCGAAACAGAATCCTTAGGTGCATGTTCCTTAATATAATTCGCAATCAATTGCAAATATCGATTGCCATTCTCGTATCCGTACTCTCTGTTAACCTGCTTAAAATCATCCAATGTGATCATAGCAATCGTCATACTTTTTTGTCTTCCGATTCTATAATCCAACATACGTTTGAATGATGAACCATCCGGCAACCTTGTAAGACTATCACGTTTTATTGAGCGATGAAAAGCATACAAATACAACAATAACAATATAACGGTATGTCCGAAGCCAATCATTGCAATATTCGGAAAATGGTACTGTAGATAGTAAAATGCAACTACAAAGAATGGTATAACGAAAAGAATATTACGTTTCTTTTCAAGAATAATTCTACGATTCTTTATTGCAATAACTACATATACTAAAAGAGAAAGCATCGCCAGGATATATGGCGCAATATACCATGCATCAAATGATAACAGCAATCTCTCATCTACATTTTCCAATGTAAATATTGTGTGTTTTTTCCAATTAAGCAAAAGCAAAATCTGTACGATCACCGGCATTGCAAGTATCACATATGTACTGCGGCGGTACTTATTCCTTGCTTGTAATGTTTCAATCAAATACAAATTCAAACCAAAACACAACAAAACAATCATAATCAAACTAAGATTAATAACCAATTCCGATATTGGTAAAAAGAATATCAAATTTCTTTTGATTGCAATAGCTGCTGTCAAATTCAAAAATGACATAAGCGTAACGATACGCAACATATATACATATACTTTTCCTTTTAAATCAGTAATTTTATATTGGGAAAAGGAAACTATACATAAGATAATACCAATAACAAGTGCAGCTATTTCAAAACAAAAATTCAATGCCATATGTATCCCCTCCAAACCAAATTCATTCTCTTCATATTTTATCACATATAAATGATTATATAAAGAAAAAACCTTGAGAATATATTCTCAAGGTAATAAAAAGTGCCCAGAGCCGGAATCGAACCAGCGACACGAGGATTTTCAGTCCTCTGCTCTACCAACTGAGCTATCTGGGCATGATGCTTATATAATAAGTATCGAGTAGCGGGGACAGGATTTGAACCTATGACCTCCGGGTTATGAGCCCGGCGAGCTTCCAGACTGCTCCACCCCGCGATATTAAGTTAAAATGGATGGAGGTGGATTCGAACCACCGAAGCAATATGCAGCAGATTTACAGTCTGTCCCCTTTGGCCACTCGGGAATCCATCCAAATTGTTACTAGTATGAAACTAGAAATCATCATTGTTCTTGCAAACATCGACGATTGTATCACAACACTTTCGTGTTGTCAAGCCGATAGGGGGACTCGAACCCTCAACCTGCTGATTACAAATCAGCTGCTCTGCCAATTGAGCCATATCGGCATTCTAGAAGTAAAACTTCTAAGTGACCCCAACGGGAATCGAACCCGTGTTACCGCCGTGAAAGGGCGATGTCTTAACCGCTTGACCATGGGGCCATATTAAGCTCCCCGAGCGGGGCTCGAACCTGCAACACCACGGTTAACAGCCGTGTGCTCTACCATTGAGCTATCGGGGATTAAAGGTAGATAATGTACCTTCAGAACTTCATACAAAGATGCGTTCCATCTCTTATCTTTTCCATCTTCACATATCTTAAGCAAATTTCTAGTTAAGCCTTCGACCTATTAGTACTTGTCAGCTACATGCATTACTGCACTTCCACCTCAAGCCTATCTACCTCGTCGTCTTCAAGGGGTCTTATTGACTTATAGTCAGGGATATCTCATCTTGA
>SVEJ01000029.1 GCA_015057435.1 Lachnospiraceae bacterium | reverse complement strand
TTGTATATCCTTGTACACTCTTGTAAATGACTATGTCTTTTAGTGGTCAATTTAGTGGTCAGATGACCACCCGACACCCTTCAAACCCGCATAAACTCTAGGTTTTTTAGGTTGTTGTTCGCATCGTAGGGAAGAGCAAAACGTCACGAATTGCTGGCGAGTCAGTAAGCAACATACAAAGTCTGTCAATACCATAGCCAATACCGCCTGTAGGTGGCATACCAAGCTCTAACGCATACATGAAATCCTCATCTGTTGTATTCGCTTCTTCATCACCCAACGCAAGTAATGCTTCCTGTGCTTTGAAACGCTCTCTCTGGTCGATTGGATCGTTTAACTCAGAATAAGCATTGGCCATCTCCCAACCGTTCATGAACAACTCGAAACGTTCAACATAGTTAGGATCCTCTGGTTTCTTCTTTGTAAGTGGAGAAATCTCAATTGGATGATCCATAACAAATGTAGGCTGAATGAGATGCTCCTCTACAAACTCTTCAAAGAATAAGTTAAGGATGTCACCCTTTGTGTGGTGGTCCTCAAACTCTACATGCTTTTCTTTTGCGATAGCCTTCGCTGCATCTGCATCTGCAATCTCATTGAAGTCTACACCTGCATACTTCTTAACTGCATCCACCATAGTAATACGCTCAAACGGCTTACCAAGATCCATCTCGATACCATTGTAGGTAATCTTGGTTGTACCAAGTACTTCCTGTGCAACGTAACGATACATATTCTCTGTCAAATCCATCATTCCATTGTAATCAGTATATGCCTGATATAACTCCATCAATGTAAACTCTGGGTTATGTCTTGTATCCAAGCCTTCGTTACGGAATACACGTCCAATCTCATAAACGCGCTCCATACCACCAACAATCAATCTCTTAAGATATAACTCAAGTGAAATACGAAGCTTAAAGTCCTCATCTAATGCGTTAAAATGTGTTTCAAACGGACGTGCTGCAGCACCACCGGCATTTGCAACAAGCATTGGTGTCTCAACTTCCATAAAGCCTTGTCCGTCTAAATACTTACGAATTGTGCTGATAATCTTAGAACGCTTAATAAATGTATCCTTTACTTCCGGATTCATAATTAAGTCAATATATCTTTGACGATATCTTGTATCTACATTGGTTAAACCATGATACTTCTCCGGCAAAATCTGTAAGCTCTTAGAAAGCAAAGTAACCTTCGTCGCATGAATAGACTTCTCACCCTTCTGTGTTAAGAATACTTTACCCTCAATGCCAACGATATCACCGATATCCATTCTCTTGAATAACTTATACGCATCTTCACCTAAGTCATCTCTTGCAACGTAAATCTGAATATTACCTTCCAAATCCTGTACGTTACCAAAGGATGCCTTACCCATCACACGCTTTTGCATAAGACGACCTGCGATAGATACGTCCTTGCCTTCATATTCTTCAAACTGTTCCTTAATTGTGCCGGTCTTAGCCGTCACATCATACTTGGTAATTACGAATGGGTCCATCCCATTATCCTGTAACTCCTGTAATTTCTCTCTTCTAACCTTAAGCAACTGATTGATATCTTGCTGCTTTGGCTGTTGGTTCTGGTTATTATCTCCCACTTTTTTCACTCACTTTCCTATATAATACAAAGGGGAATAGACACGCCATTCCCCATTTCGTCGATTATTCTTCGTCCAAGCTGATTTCTACGATTTCAAACTGGAATGATCCATTCGGTACTTCAGCAGTTACTGTATCTCCTACCTTCGCACCCATCAATGCAGCACCTACCGGCGACTCATTTGAAATCTTGTTATTCAAAATATCTGCCTCTGTAGAACCTACAATCTTAAAAGTCTGAACACTGTCTTTCGCTACATCTTTCACTGTAACAACACAACCAACGTTCACTTTCTCTTTATCAACTTCGTCTGTATAAATGACCTCAACATTCTTAAGGATTGCTTCTAACTCTTCAATTCTTGCTTCAATATCCTTCTGCTCGTCTTTCGCAGCATCATACTCAGCATTCTCTGACAAGTCTCCCTGTTCTCTTGCTTCTTTGATCTTCTGAGCTACTTCTTTACGTTTGACAACTCGTAACTCCTGTAATTCTTCTTCTAATTTTTTCAGACCTTTATCGGTCAAAAGGTTCTTCTTCTCTGCCATTCGACTCGCCCTTCCATTTTATAAATTTGCAACTGTCAAAATGGGGTTGCACAGCACCCGTAACAATTGCATAAACACACAGCTTCCGCCATATTCATCATGTTATTATAACTGACCATTGCTTTCATGTCAACGTAAAATCAAAGAAGAGGCCAAGTCTCCTTAGCCTCTTTCTTGATATATTATTCTGCCTGTGTTGAAGCTTCCTCAGCAGCCTCTGTTGTCTCTTCAACCGAATCTACAACCACAGCGTTCTCCTTAAGGAATTTCATTACCTTTTCTGACATAAGTGAAAGCTCAATATAGTCATCACCAAAGTACTCGTAAACTTCTTCCTCTGTCTTGGCACCATACATTGTCATGTATTCCTGTACCTTTGCTTCTACTTCTTCACCTGTAACAGTGATACCTTCTTTGTCAGCGATCATGTAAAGAATCATCTTCTGAGTCAAGTAATTCTTGATGTACTCTGTAATACCCTTCATCAAATCATCTTCATTCTCATAGCCATTCGCCTTCAATACATCTTCATATCCGTATCCATACTGCTCATAGCTTGATGCTGTTTCTTTGAATCCCTTGTATTCTTCATCCACTAATCTCTTAACTTCTGCTTCATCAAATCCGTTTACCTTAGAATTCTTTACAACCTGATTAAAAATATCTGCCTGAGCCTGTGTCTCAGCTTCTGATTTCTTTGTTTCTTCCAAATTCTTTCTAATTGAATCTTCATACGCCTTAACGGTGTCATAATCTGTATTCTCTTTCACCAATGCATCTGTCAAATCAGGTGTAACCTTGATAGAAATAGAATTGATTGTTACATCAAATGTTACGTCTTTTCCTGCGTAATCCGGATTATTCTGATATGGATCCGGGAATTTCAAATCAAGAGATACCTTCTCTCCAATCTCATGACCAATCAATCCGCTTTCAAAACCATCAATAAATGAATTAGAACCGATTGTTAAATCATGACCTTCTGAATATCCGCCTTCGAATTCTTCACCGTTCATTGTTCCCACAAAGTCGATATTAACAATATCACCATCTTTTACCGCACGATCCTTCACTTCTTCTGTTGTTGCAAGACCTGCCACAAAAGAATCTACCTGCGCCTTTACTTCTTCATCTGTTACAGTCGCATCAGCAACGGTATATTCAATACCCTTATACTCTCCTAGCTCAACATACTTACTGTAGTCCTTTGCCTTGTCATTACCACATCCTGTCATGCTAAGTAACAATGTACCAGCCAACAAGAGTGCACCAATTCTCTTCTTCATATTCTTTTTCCCTTCTGTTGTTCTTACCTATATTATAATCGGTCTTCGCCTACACAAACAACCGACATGTCAGCATGTCATACATGACCAAATGACATACATTAAATATATATCACAAAAGAAAAAAAAAATAAAGCCTTTTCATAAAAGTTCACAGAATAACCATGAAACGCCCATTTATCTAACATTCTTAAGTGCTTAGTAAGATAAGCAAATTAATTATACACTATATTGTGTGTTTATCATTTACAAACCCACAATATAGTGGTATAATGTGATTGTTTTTAGCCTAAATGCGCTAATATACTGTATTTATAGTGTTTAATATAAAGGAGAGGTATCAATGAAAGTAATCAAACGAGACGGCACAACCGTTACATACGACAGAACGAAAATTGTACGCGCCATTCAAAAAGCCAACGCGGAAGTAGAACCTGCAGAAAAAGTATCCGACGAAACAATCGAATACATCATTTCATGCATCGAATCCAAAAATCGTGCTCGTATGTTGGTAGAAGATATCCAGGATATCATCGAACAAAAATTGATGGATGAGAAGAAGTTTGTGTTAGCCAAGACATATATTATCTATCGCTATTCCAGAGAATTGGTTCGTAAAGCAAATACAACGGATGATTCGATTCTCAGTTTGATCCAGAACAGAAACAAAGATGTCATGGAAGAGAATTCTAACAAGAATGCAACTGTTGCTTCCACGCAAAGAGACTTGATTGCGGGTGAAGTTTCCAAAGACTTGACAAAGCGTGTGCTCTTACCTGAGAAGATCTCCAAAGCTCACGAGGATGGTATTTTGCACTTCCATGATGCAGATTATTTTCTTCAGCCAATTTTCAACTGCTGCCTAATTAACATTGGAGATATGTTAGATAACGGCACCGTCATGAACGGCAAATTAATCGAAAGTCCAAAGAGCTTCCAAGTTGCCTGTACCGTTATGACACAGGTTATTGCTGCCGTTGCCAGCAGCCAATATGGTGGACAATCTGTTGACGTGCGACATCTAGGCAAATACTTGAGAAAATCCTATGAGAAATTCAAATCTAAAATGACAGCAGAGTTTGGAGACTATGTCTCTGCGAATGTAATAGAAAAAATGGTGCAGGACCGTCTGCAAGACGAACTCCGTTCCGGTGTACAGACAATTCAATACCAGATTAACACTTTGATGACTACCAACGGACAATCACCATTTGTTACACTATTCCTTAATTTGGACAAAGACGATGAATATCTAAAAGAAAACGCTATGATTGTGGAAGAAATTCTCCGTCAGCGTTTAGAAGGTATCAAAAACGAAAAAGGTGTTTACATCACACCTGCATTCCCTAAGTTAATCTATGTATTAGATGAACACAACTGCCTAAAAGGTGGCGAATACGATTACATCACACAACTTGCAGTAAAATGTTCAGCAAAGCGCTTATACCCTGATTATATATCTGCAAAAAAGATGCGCGAAAACTATGAAGGTAACGTTTTCTCATGTATGGGATGTCGAAGCTTTTTAACCCCATGGAAAGATGAAAACGGTGAATACAAATTCGAAGGACGATTCAATCAAGGTGTTGTAAGTTTGAATCTTCCACAGATCGGAATTATTGCAGCCGGTGACGAAGACCAGTTCTTCAAACTATTAGACGAACGCCTTGCATTATGTTTTGAAGCACTTATGTGCAGACACAATGCATTACGAGGTGTTACTTCTGATGTTAGTCCGGTACATTGGCAATACGGTGCTATCGCACGTTTAGGAAAGGGTGAATCTATCGAACCTTTACTAATGAACGGATATTCCACAATTTCTCTTGGATATATCGGTCTATACGAGGTAACAAAACTTATGAAAGGCTGTAGTCATACAGATGCAAACGGGCAGGAGTTTGCACTACGTGTTATGAATTATCTTCGTGCAACCACCGACAGATGGAAAGAAGAAACCGGCCTCGCATTCGGATTATACGGAAGCCCTGCAGAAAGTCTGTGCTATCGTTTTGCGCGAATTGATCTCGAGCGTTTTGGTAGTATCGAAGATATTACTGACAAGGGATACTATACAAACTCATATCATGTCGATGTAAGAGAAAGCATTGATGCATTTAGCAAATTCCGATTCGAGAGTCAGTTCCAAAAGATATCATCAGGAGGTGCTATCTCATATGTAGAAATTCCGAATATGAGAAATAATCTTGATGCCTTAGCCGAAGTTGTACGCTTTATCTATGACAACATTCAGTATGCAGAATTCAACACAAAATCTGACTACTGCCATGTTTGTGAATACGATGGTGAAATCTTTGTCAACGATGACAACGAATGGGAGTGCCCACAATGCGGTAATAAAGATCATGCGAAAATGAACGTAACAAGAAGAACATGTGGTTATCTTGGCGAAAACTTCTGGAATGTCGGGAAAACCAAGGAAATCAAATCAAGAGTCCTTCATTTGTAATTAGGAGATTGTAATACTATGAACTATGCAGCAATCAAAAAATATGATGTAGCCAACGGACCGGGGGTCAGAGTCAGCCTGTTTGTCAGTGGTTGCACACACCATTGCCCCGGTTGTTTCAATCCTGAAACATGGGATTTTCAATACGGTCAACCATTTGACAGCGATGTCATGAACGAAGTAATTAAGGCATTAGAACCATCCTATATCAGGGGATTCACGCTACTTGGCGGAGAACCATTTGAATACGTCAACCAACAAGGTATCTTACCTCTTTTACGAGAAATCAAACATCATTTTCCACATAAGGACATATGGTGTTTTACCGGATATGATTTTGAAAAAGATCTGTTAAATGATATGTGCAACAAATGGCCGGAAACAAAAGAAATGTTATCCTACATCGATGTTTTAGTAGATGGTGAATTCAAACAGGATTTAAAAAACTTATCCTTAAAGTTTCGAGGTTCCTCGAATCAAAGATTAATAAAAGTACAAGATTCCCTTAGAGAAAATACCATTGTTCTCTGGGACGATTCAAAAGATTATATACAGTGAGGTATGCAATATGTTATCAGCAAATGTTCCAATCAAAAAACTTGACGAAAAAGCAATCATCCCAACATACGGTTCTGCTTATGCAGCCGGTGCGGACCTTTATGCCTGTCTAGACGAAACAGTGACAATTGCACCCGGAGAAACACTTCTCATCCACACAGGGATTGCAATGGAAATCCCTGCCGGTTACGCAGGTCTTATCTATGCAAGAAGTGGTTTAGCTTCCAAAAAAGGATTAGCCCCTGCCAATAAAGTAGGTGTAGTCGACGCAGATTACCGTGGTGAAATCATGGTTGCCCTTCATAATCACAGCAACGTTGCTGCAAGTGTTGAACCACAAGAAAGAATTGCACAACTTGTTATCACACCTTATCTAACTGCACAATTCGAAGAAACAGATAATCTAAGCGATACTGTTCGAGGAGCCGGAGGATTTGGATCTACAGGAACAAAGTAACAATCATAATAAACAAAAAAAGGAAGCGATACAAAATTGTACCGCTTCCTTTTTTAATTTCAAATTCAACTTAATCCCAGATAACTCTAGCCGCACCACACGGTGTACGATATCCAAGATTCGAAACAATAATACCAGTCGTACTACTACTAGCATGCACAACCTGACCACCGCCAATGTACATGGTAACATGACCAATACCACCCGAACTATCTCGATAGAACAACAAATCACCAGGCTGAATTGCACTCAAATCTACACTTGGCAATCCCTGCATCTGTGCTGCCGCCGTTCTTGGAATTGCATAACCAAAATGCGCATAGACACTCATGGTAAATCCTGAACAGTCTGTACCGTTTGTCAAGCTTGTACCACCATAGACATATGGATTACCAACAAACTGTAACGCATAATTAACAATATTCATACGCTTGGTACTTGTCATCTCTGCCAAACGTCTTCTTTCGGCTTCCTCTTCCTTTCTACGAATCTCCTCTTCCTCTGCGACTGATAACGCATAAGAAAAACCGTAAGAAATATCTACATACTCAGAAGATACATACCCATCAATATCTGAATCTACACGGATATGTGTCCATCCGCCTCCGTCATCACTTTCAATTACTTCATAAGATTCACCCTCAGGAATCATAGTAAGACAATCACTCGTCTCATCCTGCTGCGCACGAACATATAATGTCGTAGTATTTACCTTAGCTTTCTTCGGACACGTTGTCTCTGCGTAAGCTCCCGCTGCATCACCAAACAAGAGATAGTCATTCCTTACATATCCTAATGTAATGCCGGATTCAATCAAAGTCCATGTGTCACCTTTTTCAACAACCAACGCAATACCATGTACCGGCAAGCTACCCACACGCTCAGAATCTTCATTCGCTTCTTTACGAACATTCACTGCCTCTTCTACATATGCAAGACATTTTCCTTCAAATTCCGGATACTTGCAATTAGATTCTTTGTCCGGAGCAATCTCTGCCTCTTTCAACTCTTTCATTCTTATATGCGCCAGATATTCATCTAGCGCATAAGTAATTCCAACTGTGGAATCCTCTAAAATCTCAGCTCTACTCTCAAATGTAGGCATCATTACACCAAATACCCCAAAAAGAATAAGCGTTGTTCTCATTAACATTCTATTCTTCATCACGCATCCTCCTATCTTCTAGCGCTCAAAGATGATAAAATTATAACAAAGTCTATTTCCCTTGTCAATCAAGGGTATACAGGAACATATTGGAAAAAAGAATGTGGACAGAATGCACTTTTTCCCAAAGAAAAAACACAACTGACTCGCAGTTGTGTTTTTCTTATAATCGAATATCAATATTCTGCCCAACCATTGGATTCACTGAACGTTCAAGCATCTTTGTCATCAAATCCCCATTCACTTGATCAGTGTCCATTGCTTTGTTAAGCATCATCAAGCCAACAGCTGATTGTGGACTTGAATTCGCTAATACGGTTGTAGCCATTCCCATACCATTAATTTCCATATATATCACTTCCCCTTGTCGTTGACATAATCTCTAAACATATTATAAATCATATTCTAATCTTTTGCAACAAGATTTTTCTCTATAACTTTACGACAAAACGATTCATAATCATCAAATACCTTTTGCCTTTCCAATTCATTGTGAATCTCATGGCGCATGTTATCATATCGAATCTCCCAGATGTCGTAATATCCCAGATCACGCATCCTTTGTATCATATGCTCCCAATGCTCGTCATCTGAATAACAGGGATCATCCATGCCGGAAGCAAACAGAATCGGCAAATCAGGGTTTTCCATCTGATAACCAATTGCTTTGTATGTAATGTACTCCATATTTAGCAATGCTTCAAACCCGTTCAAGGTATATGTAAAAATACATTTCTTATCCTTAACATATTTTGTTCTCTCTTCTACATCAGAAGTAAGCCATGCATATCTGCCACCATCTTTTTTAAATTTCTTTTGATAAGCCCCCAAAACAATCTGTTGCATCGTCTTCGAACGATATCGGTCACCTTTCCATTTTTTGACCTGCTTTAAAGCCCAAAGTGCAGATGGAACAAGCGAGTTATATGACGGTGCACCTGCAAGAATCAGACCATCTATCAACGAATCATGATTTCTCAAAAATACTCTGTTAATTAATGTTCCCATGCTATGCCCATACAAAATAAGCGGAAGGTTTGGATATTCTTTTTTCATGCGTCGCACAACTCTGTATAGATCCGAAACATATCCGACCTCCATTGCATCATAACAATAGCCAATATCTTCTGAAACCAACATACTTTCTCCATGTCCGCGGTTATCATGCATAGCCGTTATAAATCCGCGTCTTGCCATCTCCCGCATAAAAGAAATATACCTTTCTCGATGTTCACACATACCATGTACCATCACAAAGATGCCAACCGCATCATCAGGAACCATACAAGTACCATGAATCATCACATTGTCATATTTTGATTCAAAAGAAAACTTCCTAACTTGAATATTCATACCATACCCTCTTTGATAAAAATCCTATATTTTCACTACAAATCCTGTACTAATTCGTTTCGAAACCTCATCCATTGCCTCATCCATATCTGACACATCAAATTCCTTCAAGATACCGATATAACCACTTATTACAAATGTGACATTCAAATGATGCTGAAAATAAAGAGTGGAGTCTTTTTTCATGCCCGCTGCCTCGAACTTATTCATAATTGTATCAATTGCACATCGTTGTAATTCCTCTGCCATTGCACCCATACCGGTTCTTTGCATGAGCATGCCAACATCGTTCGAATCCTTGAAATATTTTTCCGCAACCTTTTTCCAAATTTCCGGTGCTTTTGAAATAATTATGTCATACGTATATTCATCAATTATTTCACATACACCCTTAATCAATGTTGTCTGAATAGAATCAGCCAGATCATAGATATCCTTATAATGCAGATAAAATGTACTTTTATTAATATCCGCCAATGCACAAAGCTCTTTGATCGTAATTTCATTCAATTTTTTCTCTTTCGTTAATTCGCAAAACACATCGCGAATAGCCTTCCTTGTTTTTCGAACTCTTCTATCTTCAGCCATTCAATACTCCCCCATATCTATCGTAATATCTACATTTTACCAAACTAATAGACCATTGTCTAGTAATAGTTCCCCAGACAATGGTCTTTCTGTTTCTCGTCATTTTCTTCTAAAAGAATGATAAATCTGCCCTTTTCTCATAGATACATTTCTATATCTCGCTAATTCGCTCACCGTAACCATCTGATATCCCATCTGTCTCAATCTCGGAATCAAGACCAAACTCGCATCACGTGTCGTACTATAGATATCATGCATCAAGATGATATCTCCGTCTTTCACATTATTCATAACGCTTTGAATGGTACGACTGCTATTACGATGTTCCCAGTCTCTTGTATCAATTGACCAGATAATAACCGGCTTATCTACCACGCTCGCAACACGTTCGTTCACATCACCTCCGGGTGGTCTCATCACAACAGCATTATGACCTGTAATACTCTTGATTTTTTTATCTGTATCAGCGATTTCAGCTCTGATTTGTTCATTCGTTCGTCCTGTAAGCATCGGATGATTATATGTATGATTTGCAATTTCGCAGCCCATTTTGTTAGCAGCATAGACTGCATCCTTATGTGCACTAATATTACATCCTAATACAAAAAATGTCGCTTTTGCCTTGTTTTCCTCTAAACACTTCAGAATATCTTTTGTATAGATACTCGGTCCATCATCATATGTTAATGCAATCATTTTCTTTGATGGATCTATCTCAGATGCCAACACCTCGCATATTTTACTTTCTTCACCTTTTATCATCTTAGAATCCACCTTTCCGATTGCAACAATCTTATAGATATATCGCTTTCCTTTCTTAACCTTGCTGTCATTATAATACAGTTTTTTCGTCTCTTTTACTTTCTGAAACTTTCCTTTGCTATTCTTCTTGTATACATAGTAACAGTTTGCGCCTTTCACTTTTTTCCATGTAAGACGCGCTTTCTTTTTTGAGTAGCAACCTGTCACACTTGGCGCGGCCGGTTTCAGATAAGTGCGAACCGTTTCTGACTCAAGACTCTTCCAATTCTTATTTTTCTTATGGTTCGCAACCAGCTTATAATAATAGCATTTACCCTTTTTCACATCATAATCAATATAACTTTCCGTTTTTACCTTGGCTAACTTCACAAAGCCTTTATCTCGTTTTGTACTGCGATACAGCGTATAGAAAGCTGCACCTTTCACTTTTTTCCAAGTAATCTTCACACGGGAATTCTTAATCACTTTTGCCTTACATGCAGCCGGCGTAGCAAGTGCTGCTTTCACTTTTACCACGTTGCTTTCTGATATTATTTCTTCTCCTTGTTTTTCAACCAACTTATAATAATAAGTCATTCCCATCGCAACCTGTTGATCAATGCACTGAATCACACCCGTCTGCCCCGACATCGTCGCTAATATTGCATACGAACTACCGCCATCTGTACTTTTATATATCTCAAAAAGATGCGCTGCATTCTGCGACTTCCATTCCAACATGATAGTCTTGCTTTGTGTCACTTCCCCCTCTAACTGCAGCATATCGACAGCATAGACATTCTCCTTTACCATCATGCAACAAAGAAGCAACAAAAACATTACAGAGAGACTACGCTTCAAGTAAAAACTTTTCTTCTTTTGTAACATTACACCCCACCACTTTCATTCTATTTTAATTCATTTTTCGATATTCGCAGATTAAGCATTCGGCAACGCTTTCTTCTTCCCAAACAAAAGCACAATTCCAAACGGAATACCTATGCATGCAACTACTACCATACCGATTGTAAGCGGAAGCGTCATAGCTTCATCATTTAAAAATGCAACTTCTGTTCCATAATACATCACCCATACAGCTAATGCGTTATTCAAAAAATGAACAAGCGATGATGTCACAAGACTTCCCGACTTATGACTCATAATAGCAAGTGCCACACCAAGAATTGCTGTCGGTAGCAGTTTCACGATGCTCATATGACTTACTCCAAATAGCAATGAAACAATTATAATTGCTTTTACGAAACTCATCTTATTCTTAAATGCTGTCATCATATAACCGCGGAACATAATCTCTTCACAAACAGCAGGCAATAACGCCATCAGTAATAATCCCTGTACAAAAGATACGCCGTCTAAGATTTGCATGTATTGCTCATTCACTCCTTGTGCATCATTCGGGAACAGCGTAGTTAAGAAACCGCTCAGTAACAGATTCAGGCAAATACCGCCTGCACCTAATAGAATCGCTCCTAATAAATGCTTCATCTTCGGAAGTTTTAATAAAAACGTCTTTTTCATATCAGTTTTAATATAAAGAGCCGCCAATATCGGTAACACACCGATAAACAACTGTTGCACAATAAGACCAACTTGTATTGTTGCTGATGTAGAAACCATGCCGCCTACATACACCATCAAAAGCAATGCAACAATCATAATCAACAAGCTTTCCTGCACACTCGGTACACTTCCTTTTTTAATATTAGAACGTTTCTCAAATAATTTAATTCCGCTTAGAGATTCTCCAAACAAGATACCTTCACTGTTATATACCTTAGAAAGTACCCACACCGAAACAAATGCATAGATTAGGTTACTTAGAAGTACAATAACAATCAATGTAAAATCATATTTGAATACCAGTAAATTCTTAATCAGCAGACATACATTCGCAACCGGAATCAATGCTGTCACTCTATCTAACTCAATTGTCGGAACAATACCTACATAACCGGTTAACATGACCACTAACGAAATTGGTGTCACATAATTATTCGCTTCTTTGTAACTTTTTGCAAAAGCACATACAATCATGGTAATTGCACTGATAAAAAGTGAAAAAGCAATTACACAAAGCACAGCAATCAAAATTGCCGGAACAAAACTAGCAAGATCTAAATCGTTTGCCCCGTTAGATAATGCTGTCATCGACGAATAAAGATATGCTACAACTATTCCCATGGAAATGACATTCATGAAGACCGAAACAATCGCAATCGTTGCAACAGACAAGAATTTACTTGCAATCAATTCCAAATTGCCTACCGGAAATGTTAACAATGTTTCCAACGTTCCGCGTTCTTTTTCACCTGCTGTCGCATCAATAGCCGGATAGATACATCCCATCACAATACTCGTAATCAACAAAAACGGAATAATTCCACCGAGCATACTACCAATAGAACTTTCATTACTTGACTGATCATCCATTGTTACAGCAATCGGATAAAGAATCTTTTTCACATCCAAGCCTTGTGCTGTTACATTTTCTTCGGCAACCTTTATTGAATAAGACTTTATCTCTTCCTTCAACATGCCGGCTGCAGTGTTAGATTTCGTATCTGCATTCATGTAATGGACTTCATAAGTAACCTGACTCTCCGTTTCTTCTACTGTTATATAGGCATCAATTAATTCATCTTCCAAATCCTTTTTAGGATTATCAGACTTCTTCTCTTCTAATATATAATCAAGTTCATCTTCCTCGCCCGCAATCCAGTTATTAAGTCCATCTCTATGCGCTTGCGCTACGTTATCATAAGCAATATAGTAGGTACTTGCCTCTTGCTCCTGCACGACGATACTTGCAATCTGCATAATCACCAAAAACAATAGTGGATATAGCAATACCGGCAAGATAACCATTGTCAAAATCGTCTTTTTATCGCGAATAACATCTAAAATTTCTTTCTTATAGAGTGTGCGTAACTGCTTATAGTTCATCGTCTGCACCTCCTTCTATATATGCAAAAAATGCATCTCTTAGATTCGTTGTAGCAGTTTCTTCCTTCAACTGCTCCGGCGTTCCCGCTGCAATAATCACACCTTTGTTAATCATCACAATCCGATCACACATAAACTCTGCTTCTTCCATATAATGGGTTGAATAAAGCACAGTTTTTCCCCGTTCTCTTTCTTGTTTCATAAAATCAATAATTGCTTTGGAACTAATAATATCAAGACCCAACGTCGGCTCATCAAAAATATAAATATCAGGATTATGAACTAAACATCTTGCAATTGATGTACGTTGTTTTTGTCCTGTAGACAATTTTTCAACGCGGTTATCAATAAACTCTTCCATCTGAAGAAGGTCACAGATAGATTGAATTCTTTGTTCAATTTCATTATCCGCAAATCCGTAAATCTGCGCAAACAATGTTAAAAGTTCACGAACAGAAAATCTTCCGTAAAGCTTTGTATTCTCTGACAGATAACCGATTTTTCTCTTCAAGCTTTCCTTATCTGTAATCTCTACTCCGTCTTTATCTGTAATCAAAACGCGTCCTTGTGTGGCTTCCATCAGACATCCAAGCATACGCAAAAGCGTAGTCTTACCTGCACCATTTGGTCCAAGAATTCCTAATATTTCTCCGTCTTTTGCTTCGAAGCTTATATGATCTACTGCAAAAAACTCTTCCTTTTTTCCTTTTTTCACTGTACGAACAAACTGTTTCGTAAGTTTATCTGCTGCTATCAAATCTATTCCTCCTTTTTGACAACTTTATTTGTCATAAACACATCATATCATTGCGAACTTTCTTCGTCAACACATTTTGACAACTTTATTTGTCAAACTATAGACTTGCCACTGCAATTGCAATACAAAATACACATCCTACCACCAATGGAACATTCAAAGGACTTACCATGCGCACCTTGTCTTTATCTCCACAAATATATCTCCACGTGAATTCACGTCCGTTCATCTTTGCAATCTGGCGAATGAGCAAAAAGGAAACAAACACACCGATAAACGCCATCGGAGCAGACATAAGCAAACCGGATATAATTTCTTTTTTTTCCGGTGTCTTATTCATCATCTCCTGAATATCTATATTGGCATATTGTGTATCATATGTCGCTAAGAAGTCATATAACTTTGGCAACACGTATAGATATGCTGTGTTGCATGCATTAAACAACATATGCAATATCATAGATGAGTACAAAGAACCTGTTGCTTCTACTATAAATGCAAACAAGACACCAAGGTAAATTGCATATAACATCTGATTAAAATTCATGTGCATGAGGCCAAATGTCAAAGCACTCACAATCACACCGGTCAAAACCGACCGTGTACGAAATGCTCTATATACAATCCCGCGGTATAACAATTCCTCTACAAAACCTGGTAGGCAACCAATCACCAAAACGGCCACACCAACCGGTAAAACCTGCGTCAATTCATATATCGAATTACCAATCTCATTCTTTGCAAACAACTGGCTAAACAGATTGAACCACGTTGCCATGGGTGTCGCACAAAGTAGTACGAGCAATGACAAAAAGAACGAAGAAACCTTGTATCCGCAAAATCCTAATCCCGTTTTCACATTTATTCTTTTGACAAACATGTATACACTTGCCAATATTAAAAAATAGCCTTGTGTTACCAGCACTGAAACCAAAACACTGTAATCCGGTGATATCATTTGCAACACCACTGACATTCCGGCAGATAATGGTATCTCCAACAGCATTAGCCAACAAAAAAATATACTTGCATGTTTCATGACTTCATTTCCTCCACGAAAAATCGAGCGAATACATTCGCCCGATTATAACCACCTATTTCTTTAACGCAATCGCTTCCATCTCAATCAAAACATCCTTCGGAAGTCTTGCAACTTCAACACATGAACGTGCAGGAAATGCACCTGTAAAGTATGTTGCATAGATTTCATTCAGCGCTGCAAAATCATTCATATCTTTGATAAACACTGTCGTCTTAACCACTTCCTCACAGCTACTGCCTGCTGCTTCAAGCAACGCTTTCATACTATCAAAAACACGAGTTGCCTGTACCTTAATATCACCTTCTACCACTTCTCCGGTTGCCGGATCAATCGGAACGACTCCCGATGTATATACCATTCCGTTCACTTCAATGGCCTGTGAATACGGTCCGATTGCCTGTGGTGCCTTGTCTGTTTTAATTACATTTTTCATTATTACATCCTCCATAAATCTCATACTATCTGTCTATTATTGCAATAGATTTTTCTCTGATTTCGATACGTCCTTCCTTCAGCAGTCTTCCGATTGCTCGCTTGAATGCATTCTTACTGAGTCCCATTTCTCTTTCTATCACTGCCGGTGATGCTTTGTCGGTAAATGGTAACACACCGTCATACGAAAGAATCGCTTCATACACCATTTCACTATCTTCTTCCATCTGCTGGTACGAAAGTTTTTGTAGAGATAAGTTCAACTTACCATCTTCTCTCACTTCGCTCACACGAAGAGAGACAACATCTCCCACTCGCAATTTTTGATGCAATTCCTGCTTTGGAATCAATCCCTGATAGTAATTCTCTACAGCAACAAAAGCGCCAAATTTCTCACTTATCTGATAAACATACCCTTGTACTGTGTCACCTTTTTGGTACGGCGCATTTACAGATAAATGCTCATAAAGCTTCATACTAACGCATGGACGATTGCTTTTATCCATATACATATACACAAGATATTCCTGATTCTCTCTCACTTTTCCAACCATTTCTTTGAATGGCAAAAGAATATCTTTTTCCAATCCCCAGTCCATAAACGCACCAATGCTACCAACACTGTCCACTCTAAGCTTTGCAATCTGACCTAATGTGATTAGTGGTTCATTTACCGTAGCAATTGGTCTGTCCGAGGAATCAAGATACACAAATACACGAATCTCTCCTCCGGCTTTCAAATCATCCGGAACTTGCTTTCTCGGAAGTAAAACCGCATCATCCGCGCCTTGTTCCTCCGCCAGATACACGCCAAAATCCTTACTTCTAATTACTTTTAATGTCTGCCATTTTCCAATTTCAACCATAAATTCTCCTGTTCTTCCGTAACGCAAATACGCGCCTTCATTCGTTTCTTTGATAAAGATACATCATATAATCATCCGCTGTCAACATAAGAGCGAACATAAAATTGAAATTATTCAGAAACGCCTTCTACAATTACATACGGGGTTCCCGACTCATCTGCAAATACCACTTGAAAAACATTGTCGTTTTGATACTGAATCGGATACATACTATCTCCTAATGTAGCTGCTTTTCTATAATCCACACGCATTTGTTTCCATTCAATATCTGTCGGCAAATAATCCATTGCCTCCGTGACATAGCGTCCGTTATTCACATGTTCATTAGAATCCAAGAAAGATGGCTTTACCAAAATAGGAGACTGCTCTTTTTCAGATAATCTATATTCATCTTCTAATATCTGTATCTTCCTAGGCGCATACTCCATCTCTAACGGAGGCTCTATCTCGTAACCCTTCACCTGTTCTGTCGTCGGCTTTGTCGGTCTCATCTTCTCCAAATCCATAAAAATCCAGATAGAATTGGCTCTGGCAATCGTTTGACCATCTTGATCTATCACATCAAAATTACGATATCCATACATACTTTTGAATTCATAAGGCCATGTCCGAACTGTGATATGTTCCATAAACGCAGGATAACGCATCACTTCTATCTGCCAGCTCGACAAAAACCATGCCGTTTTGCTTCGCTTTGTTTCTTCTACACCTCTTCCGATTAGTTCCGATTGTACCAGCACTGCGTCTTGAAAAAAATGCGCCAACTCAGCCATATCAACCTTCAAATCTTTACCAACTTGCGAATACGTAATTTCTCTTTTCATCTCATACATAGCCATTCCTCTTTTCTGTCAAAATATCAATTTTTTTTAAAAATAATACTTGATTTTTATTCTGAATTGTGTATAATAGTGTCTTGTGAGCGAGACAAACGCTTAATGGGGTATCGCCAAATGGTAAGGCAACGGACTCTGACTCCGTCATTTCAAGGTTCGAATCCTTGTACCCCAGCTAAGGGCAACCAAGTACTTGGTTGCCTTTTCTTTTTGCTTTTTAGTATTTTTCTAAGATCTGTTTTGCTTCATTCTTTAATTGCTCTGCGAGCCAAACCGGCTTCTTCACCTTCACTTCCGCACCAAATCCTCTTACCCAGCTAATCACATCCGCAGTAATTGCAGTACGACGATAAAAATACAATCCTTCCTCCGTATTACTTAACAATCTGGCTCTTGTTTTTTCATATTCTTTTACATATCGAATACTGTCTCCCGTAAAAATCAATTCCAAATCCTCTACTACCGTACCGGACAGCGACATGAATGTATCACCCTGTGTCTGCTTGATTTCTTCAAAATGTTCATCCAAGACGTCAGCAGACTCAATACGAGAAAGACGAAATCTGCGAATCTCCTTTCTCAATTCACAATAAGCTTCCACATTTAAATAAGAATCCAACAAGATCAAACGATACGGATGAATCACACGCTTTGTTGTTTCGTCACTTGAATAACTATAGTATTCTATCTCAATCTTATTCTTATTATCAATTGCTGTCTGTATCGTCCTTTCAATTTCCTGACTAACGATATCATCATTGCCGCCTTTTGTTGCCGGCAGTTGAATCTGCTGACACAAATCCTTGAATTGATATTGATTCAATGCAACAGACTCGTGAACAACCTTATCTATAAATTCAATCGCATTTTTTCCCATCAACAAATGATCGTATTCACCTAATACATTTTTAGCAAACGCCAAAGCCACAAGATCTTGCATCGTCAAATCAATATTTTTCAAAGTATATTTGTCAGAATAAAAATATGATTTGCCATTTCTTTCATCTTCACAGATGGCATAATCTGTAGATAATTCTTCCATGTCACGCTTAATCGTCCTTGTACTAACCGTAACATTCCAATCATTCAATCTTGCACGAATCTCCTCCACTGTATATCCTTTTGGATTTTCTGATAACAAAGAGAGTATGTAGATTTGTCTTTGTGCCATTGACATCTCTTTCTTTTCATATTCCTTTGCATTCTCTGCCATATCTTACCTCCTTAATGAATCTCTATTATTCCATTTTTTATTTTCATTCTTAATACTCTTCTTACTGATTCATTAATCTGTTCTTCCGTCAATTCACCTTTTCGGTAAGCTTCTAATGCTCCTTGCATAGAAACCGAAAAATCTGCGGAGAAAATCATATCATTCCCTGCAAGCAATGCTTTTGCCGAAGCTTCTCTCATCGTCATTGTCTTAAGAATCGCCTGCATATTCAAATCATCTGCGATAATCACACCATCATATTGCATGTTGTTACGTAATATTTCATGGACCGGAACAGATAAGGATGCCGGGTGCATGCCATCTACTGCTTCCATTACGATATGCGAAACCATCACCATATCAACGCCTTTTTCAACTCCTCGTTGAAACGGAACAAAATCGCGTGCTTCATATTGCGTCAAAGGTCTGTTGTCATGCGCAAACCCATCATGTGTATTCACATTATTACCATACCCCGGAAAATGCTTCACGCAGGACAAAACACCTTCTTTTTCCATGACATTTATCACAGATTCCACATAATCCGCTGCTTCATCGGCATCGCCGCTTGGTGCACGTTCGTACATATAACTGTTCTTCTGATCAACAACATCCGCGACCGGTGCAAAATTAAGATTAATACCTATCCTTTTCAAATACGACATCTTTTGCAAGGTGTCTTGCGCAATCGCATCCCCTCCTTGTTCAGTCAGTTGCCTTGCACTTGCAAACTTTGGCATACCTTCCTCTTTTAAGGTTTTCAGACGACTAACAGCACCACCTTCTTCATCTACACCGACCAACAAGGGAATCTCTACAAAAGATTGCAACATATTAACCCGATTCTTTACTTCATCTATTGTCTTTCCGCGAAAATCAACTTCGAAGAAGATAACACCTGCCGGTTGATACGTTTGTAAATTCGCAGAATGAATATCATGTTCATTCGTCAATATCATCATCTGCGCCAGCTTTTGCTCTATTGACAATTTCTCCATCGCCTCATCAATATAAGCATTTATCTTGCGTTCTTGTTGCAGCTGTTCCTCGCACCACTTTCTTGTTTGCTCAACCAGCAATGTTCTCTCGCATTCCTGATTCATCATTGCTTTTAAGATGCACTGTTTTTGAACAATCTGTATAGTCGCACTTTCATCTTTCGATATTACAGCCATCACACCAAAACATACAATCGCAATATAGATTAATAAAATTATAACAAATAAAACAGTTTTTCCAATTCGTTTCATTGTTACCTCCGTCTTCAATCAACGTTTTATTAATTGCAAACATTTTTTCCAATCTGCATTTTTCCAAATTGATTTACGTATCGTACGCAACAAACCATACAAAACTTGTAACTGTGTATCATCCATAAGATGCTCACTAAAACTTATCTCTTCTAATTGTTCGCAACACATAGTAACATCCAACATCAAAGCATAATGCTCTTTCATATACATAAGCTGTTCTTTATGACTTCTGCAAGAATTAAATGAAGCATCCAAAACTCGAATCATATCACACAAATCAGCATAATATGCAATAATATTTTCTTTGCGTTCTCCAACATGACAGCGATAAAATCTGATTGTCTTTCGAGCAAGTAACATCGCAATTTTCCATACAAACACAACAGATACAATCGCAATTACCACATACATTAGCCACCAATATTTTTTGAAGTCAATCTTACCAAACAGATTCTCACTATCCCATCCGTCACCAAAATCTGAAACATTCAGTGCCGATGTAAATGCTGACCAGAAATCACTTTCATCTGATGCCTCGTTACTTCCCGGTGTCACTTCCACAACTTTCCATCCAAATCCATCTATATAAATCTCAACCCACGCATGTGCCATTGCATCGGTAACCTCTACATCCAAAACTGTAGATTCTCCAATCGGTGCATAGCCATCGTAATAATCAAAATATTTTTCCAATGTATTCTCTTCTGAAGCCAATGCTGCTTCTAATCCAAATGCATATCCTTCCACATATCTGGCCGGAATTCCAAGTTGACGAAACATTAGTGTTGCTGTAGTTGCAAAATGTGCGCAATATCCCTTTCGATTCTTTGTTAGAAAATAATTCACAAAATCTTCATCTCTTGGTGTGGATCCGGGGCGTAACGTATACGGGATATTGTCACTAAAATACGTCCGCATGGTATCTACAATTTCATTCACACTCATCGAATCCGTTATCCCCATTGCTGCAATTTCATGTGCAAGCACTTCTTCATTCTTATCCGGAACTTCCAAAAATATGGTATTCACATTGGAAAGATCCTGCTCGCTCGGTTTCATTTTGCCCAACTGTTCCTCCCAAACAAGTTTCGGATAGAAATTATATATCGCATGATCATTCATGAAAATACCATGCTTGGTACGCATCATTCCATAATTATTAAAATCCCCATAATCCGGAAACAATGTATAGTATGGGTAATACATATAAGAACTATCAGCACCGACATTGGTTATCTTCATTTTTCCCATTCCGCCATGTACATCTGCATCATAGACCTTCTGACGTAAAGCCATCGCTTCATTCTTCATACTGTCGTCTTCGAATATTTCTATATCATCATATTTTTGCATATTCTCCGAATCTGCATAGATATCTTCCCACTCATTATCACCATATCTACCGCCGGTATACGCCTTCAAATACATTGCCTCATTACTAAACGGTGCAAATGTTACAATCAAATCCGGCTGATAATCCGGAGTGACATTCGAAATACCTCCTAATTTGCCACCACTCATACCTCCTGCGCCGGCATAACGGTTATAAAATGCACCAAAACCGCGTAACACAAAATTCCCAACCAATTCTGATGTTTGTTCTCGTAACGGATCATTTTTGAACATACGCTTAAACATATTTTCCGGAAAAACAGCCACTGATAACAGAACAAGGCAAATGCCGGCGAGGAAAATACGAAGTACTACCTGACGAAACGTTTTACTGTCCTGTGTATAAGTAATTCTGTTCTTTTTTAGTCCTTTTATATAAAAAGAAACACCCTTTGGCGAAGCAATATAATGCCCATTAGCCTTAAATGTTACAACCAAAAAGTAACCTGTCATAAGAATGATTACATAAAATACATTCGGGACTAGTTCCATATAAAGCGGTATACATAACATCGGAAACGTAATCATCACTGACCATCCGACACTTGCGGATGCGCTTAACCATATATTCAACAAAATGATAAAGACCATGCCTACAAAACATGCAACAATTGCAACTGTCAGATACGGTTTATCGATTGCAATCTCATATTGTCTGACACCTGCCAGATTAAAATATCCTTGCGCAACTTCCATAATACGATTGACAATCTCATAGAATCCGGAATTTGCAAAATAACGCAACCGGACAATAGAGAAAACGAATGCAGCGAAAAAGAGAATATAACCCACATCTCGCATGTAAAACTTTGGCAATGTATAAAGCCACGAAAAATAGACTGAAAGCCATAGATAAATACATATTACAAGTAATGCATTATACGCAATAGAAAATGCAGACAAGAAAGCACCAATAGAACCATATGTTAACAAAAACACAACAAAAGCTCGCAAAAAGCAATTCATCAAAACATTACCATTCTTCATAACCGGTTGTTTCAGATAAATTCCCTTTGCGAGAAAAACATCCCCTTTATGTAATTCACCTTTTTTGTTACGTCCAAAAAACATACTGTTATCCTTCTTCAATTCCGATTAGCACGCACATAACACTGCGACACTCCCCTGCCTTCCGGTGATCATCGTCTCCGAATTACCATCACCATCTGCAAGTCCTATATACAAATAAGAACCTGCTCCTACATGTTGTTGACAAAACATATGCTTTGCATGCAAAGTATCTTTGTAACATCTGTCATATAACACCATCTCCAGCCATTCCTTATGTTCTTGCTCACTGCCCACATAATAGGAAGCAAGCTCTCCTAATCTGGCACTATAATAAAAAATTGTAAAGGGAAGATTTTGTGAGACAAGAGACTTAGTAACACTTTGCGCCAAGTCCAAAACTGCATCTGCACACATCTGCTCATCATTGTACAGTTCTAATAAAACATGTAACTGAACCGCTGACATGCTCACACGTTCCTTTACCATCCACTCATCTTTCTTTACTGAAAGCTTCCAGTGTATGTTTTGCAATTTATCTCCGGGAATATATTCCCTGACACCACTTATCTCCGAAAAATCAACACCTTTATTCCGGCTTTCGGTCGCCTCAGATACACCTTGTACATACAGCTGTCCTGCTTCTTGCGTGTAATCCTCGCCAATCGGTGTAACAAGACAGGATGCACTTTTCGTAATCTCTATCTTTTTCTCAAAAATGCCAAGCAAATCAACCAATTCTACATATTGCGTATTGACAACAAAGCATCCGCTATAATCCATAACAATCGGATACTCTACAACTGTATCTGCGTGTGCCCGAATTGGGATATTTAAAAAATGAACACCATCCTCTCGATGAAAGGTATTTTCCAATTCTAACTTAACAGTCGCATTCAACAACGGAAATGCAGTTGGATTATGCAACTTAACTCTTACAAGAAAGACACTTCCTTTTTCCATGGATTCAAGCGGAGCCTGCAATTCCAATGAAAATGCATTTTTCACACAATGTAATCCATACACTGAATAGATTGGAAAAAGCAGCAACGCAATTAAAAAAAGGAAATTCAGATAACTTTGAAACAACCACATCATTATAATATTTAATACAATGATAAGAATATACCTTGTAATATTCCAAAATTGCTTCATATTCTCCTCCTTTCCTTATCCAATCCTTATATTAGGTTCTTGGAACTTTCACACTGTCAAACAGTTCATTCAGTGCAGCCTCAATATCTTTGCCTTCAGCTCTTGCTTTCGTACTTAACTTCACGCGGTGTCCGAGTACATCCACCAACACATTCCGAATATCTTCCGGTGTTACATAATCTCTGTCATTTAAGACCGCCATTGCTTTTGCCATACGTAGTAATGCAATGCTGCCTCGCGGACTTGCTCCTGCCATGAATAATGGATTGGTTCTTGTTCCTTCTACCAACGTAACAATATAGTCATAAATCGAATCATGTACATACATGTCGTTCGTCTTTTTTCTCAACTCAACGAATCTTTCTACTGTAATCACATTCTGTAATGTAGAAATTGGTTTCTTCGCATTTTCTTTCAAAATATCCACCGCAGCTTCATGTTCCGGATATCCCATCGTAAGACATACCATAAAGCGATCCAACTGTGATTCAGGTAACATCTGTGTACCGGACGAACCAAGCGGATTCTCTGTTGCAATTACAATAAATGGATCCGGCAGCGGTCTTGTCACACCATCAACTGTAACATTTCCTTCTTCCATAACCTCCAATAATGCTGATTGCGTCTTTGGCGACGTACGATTAATTTCATCTGCTAAAAACAAATTACAACTCACTGCACCTTGCTGGTATTCAAATGTTTTACTATCCGGATTATACATAGAAAATCCAACAATATCACTCGGAAGCACATCCGGAGTAAACTGTACACGTTTGTAAGACATAGACATAGATTTTGCAATTGCCATAGCAAGCGTTGTCTTACCAACGCCCGGAATATCCTCTAAAAGAATATGTCCTCCTGCAAGCATCGCTGCTAACACTTTATCGATAATGTGGTCTTTTCCTTTTACCACTTTTTTGATTTCATTCTTTACCTGTTGCATTGTATCCCCTTTCTTCTCGTTTTCTACACTATGACACATTTTACATATGTGTAGACTTATTCACATACTGCGCCTTATATTTTGAATAAACAATCGTCTGATCTTTGTAGAGACTATAATATCCTGAAGCTGCATAACTAACTGCTACTGCGATGATATAATATGCACTTCCTTCAAATCCAAATAATTCAAACGCAATTAAGATAGATGTAATCGGACAGTTCGTTACACCGCAAAATACAGCGACCATACCTGCCGCTCCGCAAAGGGATGGCGACAAACCGATTACACTTCCTAAAACAGCACCAAATGTTGCCCCTATACAAAAAGACGGAACAATTTCTCCACCACGAAATCCAATCTTCATTGTTAACACAGTCAGAATCATCTTCCAAAAAAACGCAAAAGAATTCACATCTCCGCCTTCAATTGCAGATGCAATCAAATGTGTTCCTGCTCCCATATAATCCGTTGTTTGTAAAAGCATTGTTAAAACAATAATAACACTTCCAATCACAAGTACGCGCAAATAGGAGTTCTTAAACAATTTGCGAAATAGCTTTCCTGCGTGCTTTAACATAAGGCAAAAGAATGTACTCACGCCTGCACATGCCAATGCCACCAATCCCATTTTCCATCCATTCCACATGGTGAGCTCCGGAATACCTACTACATGAAACGCTTCCGGATCAATTCCCATCGTCGCCGCAAAGTTGGTAGCAATCAACGCAGAAACAACACACGGAAGCAATGCTGTGTAATACATAACACCGACACTAACCACTTCCATCGCAAAAATTGCTGCAGCCATCGGTGTTCCAAACAATGCTGAAAATGCTGCACTCATACCACACATGACAATCACATGCATATCTGCATCATCTAACTTCAACCATCTTCCAAGTTGATTACCGATACTTCCGCCAAGCTGAATAGCCGCTCCTTCACGTCCGGCCGAACCACCCACCAGATGTGTCAAAGTTGTTGATATAAAAATCAAAGGCGCCGAACGAAACGGCACTTCATCTTTCGCTCTCACTGTAGAAAATACTTGGTTCGTTCCACCATCTTCTTTTCCGATTTTCTTATACATGAGAACAATCAACATACCAACAATCGGCAAACAATAAAAAATCCACGGATGATTCTCCCTGGCACTCGTCACAGTAGATAAAGTGTGCGAGAAAAGGCTGCTTATTCCGCCGACAACAAACCCAACCAGAAATGCAATCAATATCCATTTCACAAGACTTCCTGCATTTTTCTTTATTCGATTACAATAATATCTTAGAATATCCTTACTATTATGCGTTTTTTTCTTCTTAGACATTAAAAGTTTGCTCCATTCCATCCCCAGTTTTTCACTGCTTCATATTTCACGTAAATATGGTCTGCCGAAATCCCTAGCACATCACCAAATATCTTACAAATTTCTCCTGTCAATGCATCAAATGCTGTCGGATTCTCGGCACCGAGTACTTTCACTTCAACAAAAGCCATCGGTTCACTATTCTCTCCTCTAAAATACAAATGATAATTGTCTTCAAAACCTGTCATCAACCATGATTCACTTTTACCCGGAATCAAAGCAATCGCCTGACCCAATCTCGTTTTTAACTCTTTCTCTTGTTCCTCATTAATTGTTACACTTACCTTTGAATTAATAAACGGCATAATTATCCTCCTATCTTTACTCTGATAATCTTATTATATTCCAAATATTCTGTTTCATTTCATATGCTATACACCGTTATGACACATACATTTTTATTGTACTCTTTTTACATTTTCATGTCTACAAAAACTGTATTCTTTTCAAATTTAAAAACAACAGTGTTCTTTAACGATATTTTTATACAAAATAAAACCGGACTCCCCATCAAAGTGTTATCACACTCTGTCAAGAGAGCCCGGCGAATCGGTCTGAATTAACGATTCACAAAGGAATCGATATATTTGATTAATGCTTCTACTGTCTGATCCACACCCAGTGTAGAACTGTTGATACAGATATCATAGCTTCTCGAATCACCCCATTTTCCATCTGCATAGAAATTGTGGTATGTCTTACGCATCTTATCCTCTTTCTTCATTCGGTTGAGTGCTGCTTTTTCATCCAAATCAAACTTTTCCATAACACGTTTTTTCTTGGATTCCTTATCTCCCAAAACGAAGATACTAACCATGTTTGGATTCTCTCTTAACACGTACTCTGCACAACGACCGACAATCACAAATGATTCTTGATCTTCATTGCCTTTTTTACGAATAAAGCCAAAGATATGATTAGCAACCGTCTGCTCTAACGGAAGATAACTTCCATCCATGGAAACCGGATAAAAAATCGGATTAATCGGTTTCTCATCAAAATACTTTGCCACATCTGCACTGATTGCTCCATTCGTTTCAATATGTTGAAAAATCTCTTTTCCATATAGCGGAATATCATAATGCTTTGCAAGCTTCTCTGCTATCTCATGCCCACCACTTCCAAATTCTCTACCAACGGAAATAATAATCTGCTTCCCCATAACATCTACCTTCTTTCTGTCGGATTCCGTGATGCAAATCGCATCCACTTCTATATATTATTATAACATTTTATGTCAGACATTTAAAGAAGTTTCTATAAAATTTTCAGAAAACTCAGAACCATAAAAAGCCTTAGAAACAAACCTGTTTCTAAGGCTTTCTTTTTACAAACATATATTACAATACAATTCTCTTACACTCCATGTAATAGCGTTTCTCATTAGCCTCACCCATGGAGAAGGTCTTCCTTGGAAGCACACCATCTTTGATGACACCAATGAATAGATCTTCCTTTTTCACCTCTGGCAAAATGAATCCAACATTACCAGGCTTCGAACTTAAGCTATCCACCACATCGATTCCATGAATATAATCAATCTTACACAAACGATTCTTAAACAGATAATCGTCCAAGAAATTCTGCAGCGTAGCCACTGCGATTCCCCATGCAGGTTTTTCTACCTTAATGAACTTTCTGCCCTCAACAGAACAAAGTACAAATGCATGTTCATCAGCGGTTGCATAAGGCTCTCTTGCCGCATCACGTACGACGAACTGACATCCGTGCGCGCTATAATATTCTTCAGCCGCTTTCAGCAAATCTTCCTCATCCACATCGAATACAACCCTGTGAATTGGTTCAATCTCTAAGCTCTTATCATGAATATTCACAATTTCACAAAGGCAAAATCTTGCCGGATGATGTTCTATCTCATCCGCACTCAAAGTCTGTTTAATATTCTCCCACGCAGCCTTAGCTGTTGCCATAGAGTGATTACCATCCCCTACTGCAAAGTTAAGAAGCGGATAATCTTCCTGTAATCCGTATCTGGCATTAAACGCTTCCCGGTCTGCCAATTGTTCAATCAAATACATAATGCGATCTGTCTCATCCCCCTCCGGAATAAACCAACCGGCAATATGTCCGCCCTTTTGCATCAGGTCGGTATCGTAAATCTGTTGAAACTCCTGTCTTCTTGCCATCAGCGGCTCAATTACAGTTTCTAACGGATCATCAATCAACAACATAATATGAGGAATCTCCACAGTTGCTGTCTGTCTTACTCTCAGACGAGGCGGGATTCTCTCCTCCACCGTCATCTCAGTTGGTCTGGTAAGACTATGGGCACCCTTCTTGTATTCATAGGTCTCCAAATCCACTTCCACAATCAAACCATTTCTTGCATATTGCTTTCCAAAACTTCTTTCAATCAACATAAATCCTTTTGGATATTCTTGCAAGGTTCCGTCTGTCAGATACTGCTGCATGGTTGCATGGATTGCATCCACTCTCATCTGCTCATCTTCCGCTTCCAAATACACCTCCGGTAAGGTGAGCTTCAAAGTAGACGGGGCAGCTCCTACATTTGTTTCCGTCTCCTCCCAATACTCCGGTTGGGATGTAAACTGATCACAAGCCACAACAGACCATTTATATAAGTCTGTATCTGTATTCGGCATTAAAATCTGTGGTACATGTATGCAATTCATATACTATTCTCCCTTCAAATCGTCCTCATCGTCACTACGTTTTTTGGTCTTGTATTTTTTACTCATTCTAATTATTTTACTTTTGAAAGAAAATCCTTCAATCTCTGATTCTTTGGATTTTCAAAGAACTCCTGCGGATTGGTATCTTCCATAATTCTCTTTTCATCAATAAAGATAACACGGCTGGCCACTTCCTTGGCAAAACCCATCTCGTGAGTTACCACCACCATGGTCATACCATCTGCTGCAAGCTCCTTCATAATCTCTAACACTTCTCCAACCATCTCCGGATCAAGTGCTGAAGTCGGCTCATCGAATAAAATCACTTCCGGATTCATCGCCATAGTTCTTGCAATCGCAATACGCTGTTTTTGTCCACCCGAAAGATTACCCGGATATGCATCTGCCTTATCGCTCAGTCCGACACGTGCAAGCAACTCATCCGCTTTTTTTGAAGCCTGCTCCTTACCCATCACCTTTAACTTTACCGGCGCTAACATAATATTTTCCTTAACGGTCATGTTTGGAAAAAGATTGAACTGTTGGAACACCATTCCAATCTTCTCACGAACTTTATTAATATTCACCTTCTTGTCAGTAATATCCACACCGTTGAATAGAATTTCTCCTGATTCCGGACGTTCTAAAAGATTTAACGAACGCAAAAATGTAGACTTACCACAACCGGACGGTCCGACAATTGCAATTACCTCTCCTCTATAAATATTCGTACTCAGATTCTCTAATACTGTATTCTCACCATAAGACTTACAAAGGTCTTTTACTTCAATCAACAATTCTCTATCTTGCATCCTTCTTAAGCCTCCTTTCCAAACGGTTCACACCGGCAGTCATCAACATAACAATTGCCAGATATACCAATGCTACAGTTACTAATGGTATCAATGCTTCGTATGTGTTGCTTCGGATAATATCTGCACCCTTCATGACATCCACCAAACCAACATAACCTACAATTGAACTTTCCTTTAACAAAGAGATAAATTCGTTACACATAGCCGGAAGTGAATTCTTAATTCCTTGCGGCAAAATAATATATAACATTGTCTTCGCATAACTAAAACCAAGACTACGTCCGGCCTCAAACTGTCCAATCTCAATACCGACAATACCTGAACGGATTGCTTCCGCAACATACGCACCGGAATTCAATCCAAAGGCCAATATTGCGGCAATTACCGGATTAATCTTCATTGTACCAAATACAACATAATACATAATCATAAGCTGTGCTAACACAGGGGTACCTCGAAATACTGTAAGATATATCTTCGCTATCGCATTTGCAAGCGTTAATACCCATGTCTTCTCTCCGCTTCTGTCGTTTGCAACGCGCACAATCGCAACCAAAAAGCCTAAAAGAATACCAATTAGACCTGCAAAAAGTGTAATTAAAATCGTATTGCCCAAACCTTTTGTAATATACTGCCAACGGTTATCTTTTACAAACGAATCATACAAACGATCCTTAAAACTTCTCTTTTGCGCATCATCCTTGCTCTTAACAATAATAACCTGCTTAGCAGTTGTATAGCTATCCGTGAAATCAATATTTTTCAAACGATCTTCCGTAACTGTCATACCCGCTACACCAATATCCGCCTTACCTGATTGCACAGCCATAATAATCGCATCAAACTCCATGTCTGTGATTACCAATTCCATACCGAGCTTATCCGCAATCGCTTGCGCCATATCCACATCGATACCTGTCGGTTCTCCGTTTTCAAAAAACTCATATGGCGGGAATCCAACATTCGTAGCCATCGTAAGCGTTCCATTACTTCTATCTACATCTTCCGGTGAAACATATGGCGTCTTTCCCTTCGTGTCGTCACCAATATAGTTTTTGATAATATCTGCAATCACACCCTCTGATTGTAATTCTCCCAACGCTTGATTAATCTCATTCTTTAACTTCGTATTATCCTTTGCAATACAAATCGCATATTCCTCGACAGCGAATTCTTCTTCCAAAATAGATAATTCTGCATTCTTTTCCACAAATGCTTTTGCCGGCTGTTCATCAATGATGACACAATCAACCTTGTTCTGTTTTAATGCCTGAACTGCATCTGCACCCTTATTGAAACGAGAAAGCTTTGTACCAGCCTCATCCCCTTCATAGTCAGTAGCATAGATATCACCTGTCGTACCAAGCTGCACACCGATATTCGCACCTTCCAGATCATCCACACCAGCCACTATCTTCTTCGTTTTTGTCTCTTCTGATTTTCCACATCCAACATTAAATGCGGCAATGAAAAGCACCATCATGGCAAACATTACATAACGCATATTTTTGCCGTTTAATTTGTTCTTTGTCCTTTGCGCCATCCCTCTTTTTGCAGATTGTTCTGCACTCCTTATCTTTTATTTGAATTTCAAGGTAATTCATAACCTGCAACTATTCCCTATCATACTTGATTTTACTGATTTTCTCAAGAATAATATTCCGTTCAAGGCGAATAAAAAAATGTTTCTTACACAGTCCTCCCAACCAGCTCTACTTACATATACAATATCATAAGATAAGCCGTCTATCCAATTTCAATGGAATAGACGGCTTGTCTGTTTATTCTGCATATTTGATTCCGGTGAACATATTCGCACCATTTTTCATTTGAAAATCCACACTGCTACTCTGTACATTTTGATTATCCGATAGTTGATTGCGTGCATCCGGTGGTTTCACACCTTCCGGTAGTTCCATACCTTCCGACGGCTCCATTCTTTCCGGTCGCTCTACACCTTCCGGCGGTTCCATTCCTTCCGGTTGCTGTCCACCTTCCGGCAGCTCCATTCCTTCCGGCGGCTCCATTCCTTCCGGCGGTTGCATATTCTCATCTTTTTCAGGGGGCGTCATACCTTCTGCGTCCATTTCCGGCTTTCCAAAACCACCCATCATACCGCCATTTTGTCCTTCTAATTGTTTCTTATCACTCCATAACGAGTAAGTACCCTCGCTCAATTCCCCGCTACTGTAGATCAGCATAGAATATGCATTTTGAGGAGTATACTCCATCAACGATGTTCCATCCTTATCCTTTAACAAAATCTCTTCTGCTCCGTTTTGCTTTTGCGTAAAATGAAAGACCGCATATGTCTGTCCGCCATCTTCTATCCGGTCAAGCATATGACCGCTTGCCATTACCGTTCCGCCAAGAATATGAATTCCCATGTCCGAATCAATACCGGCATCTGCACTGTCAGAGCAAGCTGCTGCTTTTACTACACCACCATTAATCACAAGCCATCCGTTAGAATCAATTCCATCACCTTCTCCGGTTTTACCATTAACCGTAATTGTCAGGTTACCACCGTTAATCGTTGTAACAGAAATCCCATCCTCATTTGTATTAATACCGTCATTACCGGAATCAATGTTGATATTCCCACCATTGATTGTCAGATGCATTTCACTGTCCAGGCCTTCGTTGGCAGCATGAATATTCAATACACCACTGTTCTCATCACCACCATTCACATTCATTGACATACGTGAATAAAAAGCGCCATCATACTTATGCAGCTTATCAGCATCCGTCACTTCCGTTTTATCTTCATTTAACACAACACTATCCGGTTCGTAGATACGTGCCACATAAGAACCATTGATTGTATTAGTTGTTCCATCTGCAATTACTACATTCGCTCCGGCCTTCGACGTATCAACATCCTTAGACGCTTGATCTAAATCATCATTTCCACATTCATAGACATTATAAAATATAACTGCCGGTGCTACTTCACAGGTTAATTCCACACCATCAAGCACTAATGTCACCACGGATTCAGGATTGTCTTTCGCATCCTCTCCCAAATCAACTGCAAGTTGGCCCTTGGAAAGTTTACCACTAATACGATACGTACCTGGCTTTGTAATATGAAGGACATTATGAGCCAAAGCATCTTCTTTACTATGGGCATCGTCAGTCTCACCCTCTCCATATGTAAAATCCTTACCATCCTCATAGTAAATAATATCATTGGCTACATAAACTGATTTTCCACTATCTTTACTGACCTCTTTTCCATCAACCCGAATGTCAGAATCACTCAGATGAATCTCAACTTCATTCGACCGGTTATTATTCAACTCAATTTCAACTGTAGTTTCTTCCTCTTCCGGAAAGTTCTGATTACACCCGGTAAGTAACGCTGCAAACAAAAGCACAATTAATGCTTTACGATATTTTGATTTCATATTATCCATCGTACATACTCCTTCGTATTTTTGCTATTATTTTATTCAGATTTTGTGTTTTTTTTATGTTCTTTTCGTGTTTAATCTGTATTTTATATCTAATCATATAAGCTGTACAATAATAAACAAAAAACGATTGCATTTTTCCATTCTTCTGCTAAAATCATTTTTTGAAATAATGAAAAGGAAGTCGAATTATGAAACGAATCCATCCACGAAGAATTATATATAGAATCCTGCATTTCATGGCAAGCCAGTTCATACTGACGGTTGCAATTATTGCCATGCTAATCACTTGTATCTTTGTCCCTGTTGACAATCAATACCTTTCATACTTCAATTGGCAAACGCTTGCCACATTGTTTTGTACTTTGGCAGTAGTATGTGCATTTGCCCATATTCATGTATTTGAAATCATCAGCAGGAATATTGTGCGAAAGCTACACACGCTTAGAAATGCCACCATCGGAATTGTATTCATCACTTTCATAGGTTCTATGATATTAGCCAATGACATGGCACTTCTTACATTTTTACCGCTTGGTTATTATGTACTAAAAAGCACCGACAACAAAGAGGCAATGGCATTCACCTTTATCATGCAAAACATTGCAGCAAACTTAGGCGGCATGGTCACTCCGTTTGGTAATCCGCAAAACCTTTATCTATATGCATACTACAATATTGGCAATGCCGAATTTGTAAAGATAATGCTCCCAAGTTTTCTTGTTGCAACCGCTTTAATTATCATTTGCTGTCTCTTTGTAAAGAACACACCGCTTACATTAAAACAAGAAAAGACGTACACGCTGAATGTACGTCTTACTGTAATATATTCAATACTGTTCATTGCGAGTATCCTAATTGTATTCCGTATCGTACCTTACACAATCGGAACCATTGTAATTGCACTTTCACTACTCTTTTTTGATAAGAGAGCATTAAAAGAAGTCAATTATCCGCTACTACTTACATTTTGTGTCTTCTTTGTTTTCAGCGGAAATCTTGCAAGAATTCCTGCAGTCAATGACTTCTTCTCTTGGTTGTTACCAAAGAATACGCTCTTGTTTGGTATTCTTTCATGTCAGGTTATCAGTAATGTACCAAGTGCAGTATTACTATCTCACTTTACAACTGATTATGCCGCATTATTACCTGCGGTTAATATTGGCGGACTCGGAACAATCATTGCATCCCTTGCAAGCCTAATTACAATCTCGGAATATCGATTACATAATCCGCAGGGACTCAAGAAATATATGGTACAGTTTACGGCAATCAATGTAGGATTTCTCGTAATATTGTATATTGTACAACGTATAATGATGTTATAGCTCTGCGTTCAAAATGACACAATCACTCCGCCATCATTGGCATACATAGTGCTAATTCCTTTAGTATCGATAATGATTGAATCCTTAAAACCATATTTTCCAAGCAATTTTCTTTCCACATCCTTTGCACGATCCATGCAGTTACAATGGGATATAATTACCACTTTATCCGAGAGATTCGTCCCTACTTCTCCAATATAGTCTACCATTTTATCAAGGGCCTTACGCATACCTCTTGCCTGCCCAATTTGCTGAATCGTTCCATCTTCTACCTTTAGATACGGCTTAATATTAAGCGCATTGGCGACTACCGCTTTCACACCGGTCAAACGTCCATTTTTTCTTAAAGTTTCCAGATCATCCAACACAAATGTTGTATGCAATTCATCGCGAAATGCGGTTACCTTTTCGACGATTTCTTCAAAAGCCATTCCGCTTAGTGCATATTTTTCAATCAGGCGTGCAATTAACAACTGCCCACTAGACGCTGACTTAGAATCAAACACATGAATCTTCACATCCGGATGCGATTCCAGGTAAGTTGCTTTTGCAAGTTCCGCGCTGTTATAGGAACCACTAAGCCCGGATGAAAGTGTTACCACATACACCTCTTCGGCATCTTCAAAGCTTTTCATATAAGCTTCCGGTGACGGACAGGCTGACTTCGGACAGCCTTCATAATCTGCAATCTTTCTTAAAAAATCTGACTGATTAAAACTATCATCATCTATCACTTCATCATCCCCAACTTCAATAGTAAGAGGAACTGTAACTGTGTATTCCTTTGCTCTATCCTCCGGTAAAAAGTCTGTGCAGCTATCGCCTACAATTTTGAACTTCATATTAAGCACCTCACATATCTTGTATTCAAGCAACCACATACTAATGTGGTTTCGAATACTACATATCCTATCACAGGATACGTTCTCTTTGATGAGATAGTGTGTGCATTATTGATACCGTTTATGACAAAATCCTTTTCTTTGTGAAAAAAAACACTTTTTCTCAACAAAAAAGTGAGCAGAGTACTCTGCTCACAAATTATATTTCTTAAATCTCACCCTCCAAGGGTTACATCCTGTTGGCTATACCACTCTAATGCATTCGTAAAATCCTCATCTGTATAATCCGGCCATAAATGATCCTCCACATAAAAGTCGGCATATACAGACTGAAGCGGTAAGAACCCGGAAAGTCTTCGCATACCGCCCCAACGAATAATCAGATCAATTCTAGAAATATCCTCCGAATAGGGTTTACCTTCTTCCCTCATACGAGACAAGTCCCACTGCCAACCATAATTCACCAGGAAGTTAACCTTAATTCCGCCTCCGTGAACCGGGGTTCTGGTTGTATAGGGTAGCAACTCCTTCGGGAAACATTTGGAATTACTATCGCCAATGACCAGCAAATCTGCACCTTCCCTGGTTAACATTTCCACCGCATCTACACAAGCTTTTTGAAATGCCTGAAACTGTTCCTTCGGACGCTTACAATTATCCACAGTAAATCCATAATATGTGATTTCCTTCACACCATGTTCCTTTGCCATTTGTAAAAGTCTAAGCCCCGGCATTAGTCCATATTCATAACCATCCTTCTTACTCATTCCTTTTTCCACCGCCCAACGACGGTTTCCATCCGGAATAATACCGATATGTTCCGGTTTTTTCTTGCTCATACTCATCACCTCAGTTAGAGTATTGCCTGTAAGAAAGCTTTTATACACAGACTATTTCTTCCCCACTATGAACATATATCAACTGTTCGCCGAGAATGTTCTTCATCACTTCAAACGGAAACTCTCCTGTACAGTGTCCGGTATAAAACATCGTATCCGTCTTAGATAATTCCATGGCCGTTTCTTCCATCATGGCAATATCTGTTTCTGTATAATCTGTCTTTTTCCTCATATGAAAACCACTAATCATAGCATGCGGATATGCACCATACAATTCATAGTATTTCTCTAAAATATTCAACACGCCGTTGTGGGCACAACCCGAAACAAGTAATTTCTCTTCTCCATTCGTAAGCACGAGATATTGCTCATGAGAAAATGTGTCCTGTACAAAGTTTCCATCGACATATTCCTTTAATTCCAGATTACCTTGTGGCCAAAGTCTTCTTCCTGTCACACTGCCAAATAGTGTAAGTTCTTCATCAATCACAAGATCTTTCTCTACCCATGTAACTTGCGACAGTTTCCCAATCTCCTTATCAATTCCGATATATTTTTCCAGATTCTCATTCTTATGATAGAAGTCGTTTGACGCGTTTTTTTGCATATATATTTTCGCAGTCGGATTCAAAACAGTAAACGGAAGAATTCCGCCTGAATGATCATAGTGACCATGACTCAATATCACAGTATCCACCTTTGTCAAATCAATACCCAGCGTATGTGCATTTTTTATAAAAGCATCACTTGCACCTGTATCTACTAACAGCTTGTGTTTTTCCGTTTCTATATAGAAACTCAATCCGTGTTCATGCAGACACCCTTCTGCCCCTGGTGTATTCTCAATCAAATTCACAATTCGCATAATATCTTCTCTCTTCCCTAAGTGAAATCAAACATCCGTAATCGAATAAAACTATATGGCAAATGTAAAAATCAGTGATCCAAGCCCAAAACAAAGAAACCACATAAGACCGAAGAAAATCATAAGTCCAAACAAAATCATCGCAACGATATTGATGGTTGAACTAATTCCCTGTGCATCTTTTTCCTTTTTCCACTTGAGATTTTTGATAAGAAAAATCACACCTACAATCAGTAAAATCAAACCTACGATTGCTACTCCTAAAAACAAAATACTTCCTGTTGCCATATCTTTTCTCCTTTACCAACTTACATTTATTCGTACATTATACTTCTTAGAATAGCAAATTACAACCAACTCCTCTTGCATTTCCTCTATTCTCTCATCTCATCCCTTACTTGAACTTTCTTTGTAACCATATACATTCCGACAAATCCGCCTGCTGCAATCAGGGCTCCTAATATCGGCATACGTATCGGATATCTTGGTATCAGACTAAACATTGATGCAGCTACAAATCCAATAATTGCCATATAAACCGCTTCCGGATACTTCTCCAATCCCTTTTCTAAAAGATTCGTCGTCATAAATGTTCCGACAAACACTCCGCTCGCCAAGGGGAGCAACGACAACAATTCCAACGCATATACTTTTTGCAGCACCATTTCATATATCCCCATAATATACAGAATATGTGTAACACTGATCCCGGGTAAAATGAGTGCAATTGCTACAATCACACCTGCAATAAACTGAACAATCCAAAACATCAAACCCTCACCATTTCGAAACAATCCCTGTGGTAACATTGCCAATTGAAACACAACAAATGCACCCGCAAACAAACATAAAACATGACGATATCCAATCTTTCGTATACATGATTTTCGAACCAACAAAGGAATACCGCCAAGTACTACACCACAAAAAAGAAGTCTCGTTAACGGACCTGCAACTTCATGTTCTAACAACAATGTAACAATACGTGCAAATATCAAAAAACCCAATCCTGCTCCCGAAACAAATCGTAACAAAAAACCTATATTCTCCTTCAAATTATCCTTCAGTCCATTGATTGCGTGAATCAAATCTTCATATACGCCAACAACGACTGCCATCGTTCCTCCCGACACACCTGGTACTGTCATGGTAGAACCTACCCACAGACCTTTTAATACCGTTTTCAACCATTCCATTTTCATACAAACAAATCTCCAACTCTCTTTTTGCCCATTTTTACACAGGAAATTTTCGAATTGTGTTGAAACGTGAAAACCGAAACGAAAAAGGACAAGATTTGTTACACCAAATCTTGTCCCTAATACCTTCAAACATTCAAGTCACGCATTGCCTCATTTCATATTGTCAATCATGAATTAAAGCAACTCCTTAATCTTTAATGCTTTATCAATATTACCATCTACCTTAAGCTTACCGAAAGTAAATGCTACTACCGGATCCAATTCTCCTTTGATAATTTTAAAAAGATTCTCTGCAGAGCAAGTAAAGGCTGCATCTCTATCATGATACTCATATGGCTCAATTGATAATTGACCATCTTTCACTTCTGCATAAAATGCACCTGCGCCTTCTCCGGTAATATTAAACTGATATGCCAGATGTTCTTGCACATGGCTCACATCTGTATCCTTAAACATATCCTTAAATTTTTGAAAAACCTGTTCGTATGTCATCGTAAAACCTCCCTTTCTGCACTTCATTCTATCATGTTAACAATGCAAATTCAATAACAGTATACGTCTTCATTATTTCCTTATTTCATAAAACACAAAATAATACTAGTTATCTGCAATAGTAGGAATAGCTAGACTTTTTTATCAAAACATAGTACAATACGCTTTCAAATGCTTGAATCTTAGGAGGTCTACCAATGGATAAAATGAAACCCAACACATCCTTACGTTGGATATATCTGGTTATCGGTGTCACTGCTATGTTATTTGCCGGTTTCTTAGCCGCATCAGGCTTCACCTTGACAGGTTTTCTACACAACGCTTCTGTAGTGATGCTTTATATGAGTTACGGCGTTATAGCCAGCACCGGAATCGGTATTGCCTATAATGTCCTTATATTTGTTATTCTTTAATAGATTTCGTTTATTCCTGGCAAATGCCGCGACACTGAGCAAGCTCTGCTTGCGATGTGTCGGCAGGGCTCATGCGTAACTTCAAGTTTTTCTTAGCACATAATATTACGATATAAATGAATAACGTATATTACTACTTTTGTATATGATACCCGCCGTCTGCGAACACATTTGTCCCTGTCATGTAATCAGACATATCCGACAAAAGGAACATTACGACTGATGAGATATCCTTTGGAATTCCAAGTCTTCCGTTCGGAATCAGTTTTTCCGACTGTTCCCTAACTTCGGGATTATCAAATGAGGCCGATGTCATTCCTGTATAAGTAAAACCAGGGGCCACGGAGTTAACCTGAATGTTATACGGAGCAAGATCAAGGGCCATCGCCGAAGTCATGGAAACAACAGCTCCTTTTGAAGCCGCATAATCCGCCATATTGTTTCTGAATACTGACGCTCTGATGCAACTGATATTTACTATCTTTCCCCTTTTCTGTGGTATCATTGCCCTAGAGACATACTTTGACATCAGAAACATTCCCTTTGTGTTAACATCGAACACATTTTGAAACGCCTCTGAATCCATCTCGTAAAAAGGTTTACTGCTTCCCCATATACCTGCAGCATTTACAAGGCCATCAATGTGACCGTATTTATCCGTTACGGTGTTTACCAAGTTTTTAATTGCTCGCTCGTCTGTAACACTAATCACTGAATGCCCATATGCATCATTATCAACAGCTGTTGCGTTCTTATCCACCCCTATCACATGCCCTCCAAGAGCAATGATCTGTTCTGCACAACTTAATCCTATACCGGAGGATGCCCCCGTAACAATAAATACTTTACCTGTAAAATCCATCATCATATCCTCTTACCTCCTTTAAAATTTTTACGACTTCATCCTTCTTCAAAGCCTTGCCATATGAAACCACTTTGCCGTCAACAACCAGCACCTCAACCGTGGCTGTTTCAAACTGATTACATTTTGCACAGCCTGTCTATACGATCAGTTCTCCAATAGCATTAAAAACATAGCCGACAATAATTATTCCTGCCATACATATCGCAATAAAAGTAACCAGAAGTTTCATCTTAATCGCTTTTTTCAGCATAATCAAAGAAGGCAGGGATAATGTAGTAACGCCCATCATAAATGCCAGAACTGTCCCAATCATTGCTCCCTTAAACAAAAGTGCCTCCGCTATCGGTATCGTTGCAAATATGTCCGCATATATCGGTATGCCAAGTACTGTTGCAAGAATAACCCCAAACGGATTTTTGCTACCAAGTATCCCTTCTATAAAGTCCGCCGGAATCCAGTTATGAACAACGGCTCCTATGCCAACTCCGATAAGAATGTAAGGAAAAACCTTCTTAAAAGTTTCCATCATCTGATTTTTGGAATATATCAGCCTCTCCATCTGTGTAAAAGATGAAGAATCGATATCGACCGTATTTGCCTTCCTGATAAACTCTTCTACTTGGTCTTCCATATGGAGTTTCTCTATCAGAGTTCCTCCCACTACAGCTATCACCAGTCCGAGTATCACGTAGATGACAGCTACTTTGGCTCCAAAGATGCTCATCAGCAAAATAAGGCTCCCTATATCCACCATCGGGGACGATATCAAAAAAGAAAACGTCACACCAAACGGAAGTCCGGTGCTCGTAAAACCGA
>SVEJ01000028.1 GCA_015057435.1 Lachnospiraceae bacterium | reverse complement strand
AATCTGCTCTTCATCAAATTCCTGAAAATCAATTCGAAAATATGGAAATAAAAGGACTTCTTCCCGAACATAGGAGGATACTTTTTCATTATCATCTAACCACTTTTCACATTTATCTGTCTGAATCGCCCCTTTGTCTGAATATGCCGACTGTATCAGATAAAAATCAGATGATTTACATATATCATAGGTGCGTTCTTTCCCTGCCAGATATGTATAGACCTGTATAGCGCTCACCACCGTTAAAACGGAAGCTACCGCCATGAACAAAAATAAGATTACATTTAATCCCTTTTTCATTTGCAAATCTTTTTTTAACATTTTAAAAAACATAACCGAATCCTCTTTCGTTTTGTGATATCCATATCATAGCATTATAAATCTTAAAAAATCTTTAAACTTTGAAAAATAGGAAATATATTTATAAAAATTCCTGTTTTATATTTTCCACAACATAAAAACGGAGTGAAATATTATCATTTCACTCCGTCTACATCCATATCTATACATAACAAAGGAATCAATCTTCTTCCTTCTTCATCTTAACTAACATCACAATTGCAATCACGCCCATGATGTTAAGCACTACATTACCCATGAATATCTGAATGGGTTCCTCTGCCCAGATGCCAGTTAACACTTCTGTATCTAAACATAAGCCAAATGCTCTAGCACCAGAATTATTCACTGCATGCATAATGGCTGCTAGCCATATAGAACCAGTCTTCTTTGTCACAAGATAAAGCAATGCACCCATTGTCACACAAGAGAAGGTAAACTCAAAGAATCCGCTCCAAGGCGCACCCCAGTAATCAGTGCCAAAGTTATGTCCCTGGAGGATAGCCGGATAATGCCATACGCCCCAAATGATACCACCTACGATTACAGAACCCACAGGTCCCATCAGTTCCTCTAACTTCGGATATAGGTAGGTTCTCCATCCAATCTCTTCACCTAACGCTCCGATAGAGCCCACAATACCGGTCACCCAACCGAAAATTGGAAGTAAGAACAGTGCGATTCTTGGTAATCCTACAGCATCAAAGCCTGCCGGATTATAGGTTTCCGGAAAGATTGCCATGAAAACCAATTGACCGAGATCCCAATATATAACCGGTGCCACAAAACCTAATAAAAACCAAATCCATCTCTTGTTCTTAAGATTGATTCCAAGCTGCAAAGAATCCTTGCCAATAAGAGGAATTCCTTCTTTGGTAATCTTCCGGGTAACGAGAACCGCAATACTTGGACAAAGCATACTATATGCAAGAATGAGATTCATCATCGGACTATCATATTTACCACCTGTTGCAAAATATATAATCATTGGTACCCATACGAGGGCGAAGCTCAAAGCCAAATAAATCAATAGACGCTTTTTCGTTAATTTCTTATTCATCTTCCCACTCCTTTCCCTCAAAAAATCTTGCTGATATCAAATAGGAAATATAGTATGACAAAATACTTACAATTGGAAATAACACCTGCACACTCATACTGATTTCCGGATGTTTCATAAAATAGTCAACCAGGGACATCAAATTTGCTTCTTCAACAATGGATAAATCACCAAACATCACATAAGCAACTACCAAGAAAAACACAATAAAGATTAGACTTTCCTTCGCTGCCATTCCTTTCTTCACTCCCATTCCAACAAAAAATGGAAGCTCTAATGCGCAAATGACCAAACATAGTGCAATAAATGTAGGCACTAACATCTGGAATGTACTCAGCTTCGCAGTCATTTCTTCCGACTTCATATTCACCTGGCACATAAGAAATTCAAAGGTTGCCACAGATTGAATGATATAAAATGCAATGGCCAAGAATATATACTTCGATGCCACATACTGTCTTCTACTAACCGGAAGACTTAAGAAATACTGCTTTTGCTTTCTTCCCTCATCTGCCTTCATCAAGCTTGGTTCAAAAAAAAGAGGAAGAACTGCAGCCAAACAACAAAGCATCATCATAACCAAAGCTGGCAATACATGATCTAAAACCTCATCCACTACTGTTAAGCGAATCGCTGTCAGAAGCAAAAACTGCCCAAAGAGAGCCATCAGGAAATACTTTCCCTTCACGGCAATATAATCCTTATATAACAAACCTAACATATTGCCTTCCCCCTTCTCTTCTCAACAATCTGAACCGAAGCAAAATAGGTAATCACCAAAATGACCACTGCCACTAGCATAAAGACACCCACATTCTGTGTTATAAATCCTTTCACCGTACCCCACATATTCTCCATAAGAGAATCCAGTTCCGCTTCGCTCATGTTCATCATTTTCACATTCGAAAAAACCATAGCTATAATCATTACAATCAGAAGTGGTGCGGACTGAATATAATCTGCATACTTCACACCAATTAGATAAATCAAACACATCACAATGCAAAGATAAATCATCATGACAGAACCAAACAATACTATCACTGACATCAATTCAGAAAATGGATACTGCTCTGACGCACCTGAAATACAAATTGCCGTAATCGTAGCACCCACAAAGCTCACTAATGCATAAATGATACAGGTCAAGTATCTTGCAGCAACAATCTGCTTAGAATCAACAGGCAAACTAAATAACTGTTTTCCAAACTCTGCACGCATATCCGCCTTAAAGCAATCCACTACATTTCCAACAAATGCCATGGGAATAATAATCACAAGCCACACTGCAACTCGAAACATATCAAACGCCGTAGCTTCATCTACACCAGACTGTACCGCCGTTTCCGCTGCTGCAATCTTCATGTTTCCATGCTCCATACTAATTGCAAACATGATACCGATTAGAATAACCCCAATGGTTAAAGCTAGGAATGATTTCAAACTTTTCTTCAAACAATAATAATCTTTAATCAATAATCCTTTCATAATCATCCACGTCCTTTCCTTAATCTTTTAACGTAGATGTGTTACGATTGACATAGAAAATCATGATGTCTTCTAATGTAGTCTGCTCCATAGTAACCTTCGGATATTTCTTCATGCAAGCCTCTCTATCTGCCACTAACACCTCTGTACAGAAAGCGGATGGACGAGTAGAAATGATATCCTTCTCATCAATCCCTGCAAGGTCATTCTTCTTACATTTCATCAAGCCATGGGTTTCTAATATCTCATCCTTGTTACCCGCAAGAACAATCTTGCCCTTGTTGATAAACACTACTTCATCTGCGATACGTTCCAAATCCGTAGTAATATGCGAAGATAATAAGATTGTATGATTCTCCTCCATAACAAACTCCTGGAAGATCTGCAAAATCTCGTTACGAACAATCGGGTCCAAACCGCTAGTTGGCTCATCCATAATGAGAAGCTCTGCACCATGAGACATAGCAACCGCAATCTGTAGCTTCATTCTCATACCACGAGAAAATGCACCACAACGCTTCTTTCTAGGAAGTGAGAATTTCTCAAGGTACTCAAAGAATACCGCTTCATCCCAGTTCTTATAAATGTTTGCCATCATTTTGCTAATCTGTGTAGCTGTCATGAAATCATGAAAGCCCATCTCATCAAACACCACACCGATTCTCTCTTTGATAGCGGTTGGATTTTCTAAAATGTTCTCGCCAAACACCTGAATATCTCCCGCATCTCTTTTAATGATATCTAAGATCAAAGAGATGGTTGTTGTCTTACCGGCACCATTTTGTCCGATAAATCCGCAAATTGCTCCTTTTGTAACAGATAAATTCACATTGTCTAACTTGAAATCTCCATAATCTTTTGTTACGTTTTTTAACTCTAATACCTTATCCATTGTCCTGTGACTTCCTTTCATCATACAAAAGCTTCAAAATCTCTGTCAGCTCTTCATAGGACAGCTTCGCGATAACTGCCTTATCAATTACCTCTTCAAATAAAGTCTCGATTTCGTAAACCAAGTTTTCCTTCACCATGTCTGTATTCATGGACTTCACAAAGCTACCTTTACCGGTAAAGGATTCTATGTACCCTTCTCGCTCTAACTCTTCATAGGCGCGCTTTGTGGTAATGATACTAATGCGAAGTTCCTTCGCAAGTAATCGCATTGATGGTAGGGCGTCCCCTTCCTTCAAATCACCGTTTAGTATCATCAGTTTAATCTGCTCCTTGATTTGTTCATAAATCGGACTATCGGCATTATTCGAAATTATGATATCCATGCCATTACTCCTTTTCAATAAATATATTGTGTATATCCAATATATACAATATTCACATTCATATGTCAATACCCATTTCTGTTTATTTTCACTGCAAGCAAAAAAGAAGCATTCACTCAGAAATCTGAGTAAATGCTTCTTCAATATACTTTTCAAACATTTTTATTATTCCACCGTCTCAGCAGCTACATGCTGAATCAAAGGTGTATTCTCGTCAATCGGTAGAATTTCATATCCTTCTGTCTTCAATGTATCAATCAACAACTGCAAAGACTCCACAGTTGTATGTGTTGTTTGCAAATCATGCATTAACACAATAGAATCCTCATTCTTTGCCACATCATTCATAATGTTATTCACCAGCTGTTGCGGCGAAAGGCCATTCGTTACCGCATCACCACTTAATGCATTCCAATCGTAATAATCGATTTCATTCTCATTCAAGTAATCAATATACTCCTGAACCGGCAAAGAAGATACATTATTCGAACTTCCACCCGGAAAACGGAATATTGTACTCTTCGTACCTGTTACATTATAAATCAAATCATTCAACTGTGATAATTCTTTCGCAAATGATTCCTTTGATGCATAAAAATCCTGATATACATGAGAGTAGGAATGTAAACCGATTGTATGTCCTTCATCAACAATTCTCTGATAATAGGTATAGAATTCTTCATCTCTTCCTATTACAAAAAATGTAGCCTTCACATTATTCGCCTTTAAAACGTCCAAAATCTGTCCCGTATAGATAGACGGACCATCATCAAACGTAAGATAAACTCTTTTTCCGTTGGAATTGTCAACTATTCCGACTTCAGATGCATTCACCGTTCCGCTCGCATCTGCACTCTTAGAAGCTTCTGTTGTATCAGCCAACAACATGTCCTCTGTGCTTGTTGTGCTGTTAATCTCAACCTCTGCGTTTCCAAGCACCGACTTCACAGAATCAACAAATACGCCACTCTTTGCATTCGGATTCCCCATCAATGCATCACGGCTTGACTGCATTGTCAGATAATCCTTTCCGGCAGAACTTAGTGCATAATCCAACTTCTTCTCAAGCTGTCCAATCTTATAGAATAAGAACATACTCGAAAAAATCGGTAAGATTGTCATCACCAAAAATCCATATACAATTATCTTCTTATAAAACTCAATTCTCTTTCTCTGTGCTAATTGAGCTCGTGTTATCTTTGCCATACATTCACCTGTCGTATTCATGATAATTATAGTATTGACCACTTAAAATGTTTCATTCATCGTGTGTCAAATCATCCTAAAAAACGTCACAATTATCCCATCATTTTCTAGGTTTGCTTATTATAAACAAACTTTTTTTTTTCGTCAAGCAACGAATTTCCGATACTTTGGGCAATTTTTTTGAATTTGAATACACTATATTATAACAGAAAAGGAGAAGTAAAAATTGGCAACACCAATACTAGAATTTTTTAATGTAAATTTTGTTTATCATACAATATCTAGTGAAACGCTTTCACTTAAAGACATTTCATTCAATCTGAATAAGAGTGAATTTATTTCATTCGTCGGACCGAGTGGTTGCGGCAAAACAACGCTTCTTAACATCATTGCAGGCTTACTTCCTGCAACAGAAGGCAACATTCAAATAAATGGTGAATCCATTACAGATGCAGACATTCACATCGGCTATATGCTGCAAAAAGATCATCTGTTAGAATGGCGAACAATTTATAAAAATCTAACCCTTGGATTAGAAATACAAAATCTAATGGATGAAACGCATATCCGTATCATTGATGATTTGTTAAAAACATATGGGCTTTGGGAATTTCGAAATGCATATCCGCGTCAACTATCGGGTGGTATGCGCCAGCGTGCAGCCTTAATCAGAACTCTGGCACTTTCACCCCAGATTCTCTTATTAGATGAACCATTTAGCGCGCTTGACTATCAAACAAGGTTAAATGTATCCAATGATATTGGGTCAATTATCAAAGAAAAAGGAATAAGCACACTGCTTGTTACGCATGATTTGGCTGAAGCTGTCTCTATGTCAGACAGAGTAATTGTACTTTCAAAACGTCCGGGAACGGTAAAAACAATTATTCCGATTGTGTTTGAAAATAAAACTCTGACACCGCGTGAAAAACGAAACACACCGGAATTCACAAAGTATTACAATATGATTTGGGAGGCCGTACATGATGAAACACAAGACTTTGCATAACAAAACAACAACTATAGTTACAGCATCACCCGCACAATTAGAATATGTAAAAAATGTCAGGAAGAATAAGCGTACAATTCATATATTGCGATTGTTCATACTCGTTACATTCTTATTACTATGGGAAATTGCTGCCAATAACAACTGGATTAATTCTTTTATTTTTTGCTCCCCTTCTAAGCTATACGACACATTTTTTATTATGCTGCAAGATGGCTCATTGATGCATCACATCGGCATTACACTATATGAGACACTGATTGGATTTACCATAGTTATTATTGGAAGTATCCTTGTAGCAATTCTTTTTTGGTGGAATGATACGCTTTCAAAAGTGTTAGAACCATATCTTGTTATGCTGAATGCCCTGCCAAAATCAGCACTTGCTCCGGTACTCATTGTATGGCTTGGTGCCAATCAGACAACAATTATCGTCTGCGCTTGCTCAGTTGCAATTTTCGGCAGCATTTTGAACATTTACACCGGATTTAAAAATATCGATACGGATAAACTCAAACTTATATATACATTAAAAGGTTCGAGACTACATGCACTTTTACTGGTTGTTCTTCCAAGTAACATTCCGAATATCATTAGCATCATGAAAGTAAATATAGGTCTATGTCTTGTCGGTGTTGTAATCGGTGAATTCCTTGCTGCAAAAGAAGGCCTGGGATATCTAATTATCTACGGTTCCCAGACCTTCAAAATGAGCAATGTACTACTTTCCATTTTTATTCTTTGCATGATTGCAATGGCTTTGTATTCCATACTCCAAGCCATCGAAAAAAAGCTCTCAGAATACTTTTAATTCTCAATATCAATTACAGATACAGGGCATGCAGTACGGGCAGATTCTGCTGATGCATAATTAGAATCCGTAATCTGTCCTGTTGCCTGCGCCAAACCGTCCTCGTCAAAAGAAAAAACTTCCGGGCACGTACTCACACACAACCCACAACTAATACAACCATCTCTATTCACACTTACTTTCATTAAAAACCTCCTAAAATTTCAAACTATAAAACCGACACACCTACGTGTCGGTTTTTTCATAAATAGTATTGGTATGTTTTAGGAATTCTATACAAGCGCCTGTCACGCTTCTTCATAAAAAGCTTTGATAAACCTGCAAAGTGCATCATAATCGCTAACTGCTCCTAATTCTACCGCAGAATGCATCGCAACAATCGGCATCCCTATATCCGCGCATGGAAATGGTAGATACGAAGTTACAATTGGTCCTAACGTACTTCCTCCGGGAATACCTGTTTTATTAATTGCAATCGTATACGGAATATCCTGTTTTTGGCATATATCCTTTACAACAGCACTTGTCGAAGCTGTTGTTCCGTATTTTTGACCTACACTTCTCTTTAATGCGAACCCTTTGCCCATATATGCTTTGTTCGTCGCATCACTCTTTTCTTCATAATTCGGATGATTTGCGTGCGCTACATCTACAGACAACAAAAAGCTTTGCGGCGCTGTTTCCACCTTGTAATCAGGTGACAAATCAAGGCATGTTCCTATCTTATCCAAAACCATGCTGAGCAATTGACTGTCCGCTCCTTGTTTTGATAAACTTCCAACTTCTTCATTATCAAAGATAACCATGATATCAATTGTATTATCAGGAACTTTACTACATTGTGTTAACCCTTTTAATATGGCAGCAACAGAAGTAAGATTATCCAATCTTGGTGAAGCAAGCATAGAAGAATCTAAACCACAAATTGTCGGCTTATCCATATTATATAGAAAAAGGTCATAATCTAATATTGCTTCTGTATCCAAGGATAGATCTTTGGCAATCGTCTTTAGCAAATCAGACTCTTCCGACAAAGATGCAATCGGAACCAACTCCTTTGCTACATCCAAAGCACCTTTTTTATTCAATTCCCTGTCCATATGAATCGCAAGACTCGGTATAATACATATACTCCGATTGCTCTGATAAAAAATTGTCTTTGGAGAAAATGCGTTCTCACCTTTTAAAAGGATGGTTCCCGCAACACCTAACGGACGATCAATCCATGACTTTTGATTCATTCCTCCATAGATTTCTACATTTAACCCTAAAGCATGCGCCTTCGATATATCCGGATTGGGTTTAATCTGAAAACATGGATAGTCGCTATGTGCCATCGCAATCCGAACAGCCGGTTTTTTCGTTATGTTTTTACCAATTCGCATTGCAACTGCATTCGTACCATATAGGTTTACATAATAATCCCCGCTTTCTTCCGGTACGAATTCATCTTGAAGATTCCATTCCCGATATCCACATACATCTACTAATTGTTTTTTTACATAATCAATCACATGAAAAGGTGTTACACCGTATTCTATAAGTTTTGTTAATTGTTCCATATCTTCATTCCTCTTTTTTAATTTTCTTTTCTTATTATACATCTTTTTATCTTGCAGTTCTACTATCCGAATGATAAACTAGACAAAAATGCGAACAGGAGGCCGTTATTATGCAATCAATTCATATACTAGATATTAAACCATTTATGCAATTATTATTCCAAACTGACTTAATGAACCAATATCTTCTGGTCTCAGCGAGCATTACAACCGATCTTTCATATACGATAGACGGACATATACAATCTGCTTTTTTCAACGAGGATGAACTAGATGCATTGGGTATACAGGAGCTTAATTATATGCCATGGTCTATTGCCAAGGAAAAAATATTTCATCTAATCAAAGGAAAGAAAACTCCAACACAGTTAAAACTTGTTTTAAAAGTAAGTGAGCAAGAAGAACGCGCCATCTTTACCGACGCTAATTCATCACTTAATTCTAACGATATCAATGGATTATATCTAAACATCCTCTTCCAAGAAAACCAATTAAATGTGATATGCGGAATTTCTTATCATATTTTCACATTAGACAAGCAAATCGAACAGGAATTTTCTGATAAGATTATCACATTTTTCAAATCCAACAATATTACTTGTGCATAACACATTCTAAATATCGACACGCAACAACGAAAAGTCCTTGAATTTTCAAGGGTTTTTCCTTTTTTCACAAAAATGTGACAAACAAAGTAAATAAATGTGATTCTCAAAGTTGATTAGCACTCTCCTTTCCAGAGTGCTAATTTTATCTTGACTTTTGAAAATCCCTGTACTATCATAAGAATAACTTGTTAAATAAAGGAGAACTAATTATGAGAAAGAAACACGGTAGTTTATCCATCAATAGTGATAACATTTTTCCAATTATTAAAAAGTGGTTATATTCTGACCATGACATATTTATACGAGAGGTTGTTTCTAATGCGTGTGATGCTGTAACAAAATTACGCAAGCTATCTTTGATTGGTGAATACGAAGAAACTGATGATATCGCTTATCGTATCGATGTCATTGCAAGCCCTACAGATAAAACACTTACATTTATTGATAACGGTATCGGTATGACTGCTGCTGAAGTTCAAGAATACATTAATCAGATTGCATTTTCCGGCGCTTCTGATTTCCTTGAAAAATATAAAGACAAAGCAACCGATGATCAGATTATCGGTCATTTCGGTCTCGGCTTTTATTCAACATTCATGGTGGCAGATAAAGTTACAATCAATACATTATCCTACCAGGAAGGTGCTGAGCCTGTATTTTGGGAATGTGATGGCGGAACGGAATTCACTATGTCAAACGGTGACCGCGATGTACACGGTACAGAAATCACATTATATCTGAACGAAGACAGTTATGAATTTGCGAATGAATATCGTGTCAAGGAAGTGCTTAATAAGTACTGTTCATTTATGCCTGAAGAGATTTATTTTACAAATGCTGATGCAGCGAAGGAAGATACTACAAGTGAAGAAGTAGAGACTGAGAAAGAAGAAAAACCACTTAATGACACAAAGCCTTTGTGGACAAAGCATCCTAACGATTGTACAGAAGAAGAATATAAAGAATTTTATAAAAAAGTCTTTTTGGACTTTAAGGAACCTCTATTCTGGATACATTTGAATATGGATTACCCATTTAATCTAAAGGGAATTCTATACTTCCCGAAATTCAATTCAGAATATGATACATTAGAAGGAACCATCAAGCTATACAATAACCAAGTGTTTATCGCTGATAATATCAAGGAAGTCATTCCTGAATTCCTTCTATTATTAAAGGGTGTTATCGATTGCCCGGATTTACCTTTGAATGTATCAAGAAGTGCGCTTCAAAATGACGGTTTCGTGAAGAAAATTTCTGATTATATAACCAAGAAGGTTGCAGACAAATTATCCGGAATGTTCAAGACAGAACGAGAAACATATGAAAGCTATTGGGATGACTTGAGTCCATTTATCAAATTCGGATGTCTTAAGGATGACAAATTCAATGATAAGATGACAAACTATATTCTTTATAAGAATCTGGAGGGTAAATACCTTACTTTGGAAGAATATCTCGAAGCCGGAAAAGAGCAATACGAGAACACCGTATTCTATACCGATAACGAAAAAGTACAGTCACAGTATATTAATATGTTCAAGGAGCAAGGCATTGATGCGGTTATCTTAACACATAACATCGACACTCCATTCATCACACATCAGGAACAGAAGCACGAAGGTGTCAAATTCACAAGAATTGACTCTGATATCACGAATACCTTCAAAGAAGATGTTTCAGAGGATGAGTTAAAAGAAACAACGGACAAGTTAACAGAGACATTCCGCAAGGCATTAGACAACGAAACCTTAACAGTAAAGGTTGAAAAGCTTAAGAATGCTGATATTTCTTCTATGATTACACTTCCTGAAGAAACAAGAAGAATGCAAGAGATGATGAAGATGTACAGCATGATGGGTGCAATGGACCCTTCCATGTTCGGTGCCGAGGGACAAACTCTCGTATTAAATGCGAACAATCAACTTGTACAATTCATATTGGAGAATCCGGAAGGTGACAATACCAATACAATCTGCGAACAATTATATGACCTCGCATTATTGGCACATGCACCTTTAGAAGCTGAGGCAATGACAAAGTTCATTGCAAGAAGCAACCGTATATTAAATTTGATTACACAATAATATAAGAAATGCTCACGAAACCATTTACCGGATTCGTGAGCATTCTTATTATGATATCTACTCTTTTCATTGGCAAACACTTCGTTATACGTTCAGTATGCGAAATTGTTCTAACGCCTTATCTATTTCAATAATACCATATCCCCATATCGTATTTGGATATTCGAGATTGACATCTCTTATTGCAGTTTTTAAAAAGAAACTTTGTACTTGTGCAGCATAATACGGCCCAAGATCCGGATTTCTTAGATTCCACTCTTGAAATAGGGCAAAAACACCCGCAGCATGTGCTGCAGCAACCGATGTTCCGGTTTTCGAAATAAAATTCCCACGTAATCCCGGTCCCGTTACCCGCACTCCCGGAGCAGTCAGATCAGGCTTTGCAACATCCCGCGTAATAAAACCGCGCCCTGCATTAGCATATATACTGCCATTTTGATGATTATACGCTGTAACAGTTGTAACAAGGGGTGCATTTCCGGGTATAGTAATGGTATTATTGGGTTCTGCCTTCAAGAAATACGTATCCTTTTTTAAAAATTGCCGAAGCGGCATCCAGATATTGTATCTTCTTGCATTTTCTCCGTCCGCATACACCATAAGACGCCACAAACCGGGTGTAGGATTTTGCAATCTGATAAATATCAATTCATCGCCGGAATACGTTTCTACCAACTGATATGCGACATAGATGACTGTATCAGAAAGGGGTAATCGCAATTCTTCTTCTTTTCCGAACCTCGGTGTTATTACTGAAATGTTGTCTCCCTCCGGTGTTAAGAATCCTATCGCAAATGTAGTCGGTGCATCTCCCCAGAATTCCAAAACAAGTGAATCCTCACCGTTTCCAACATTGAATTCCACCTCCTGCCTACTCTCCAAACCTTCCAATCTACCTTCAAAATGAAGTCGCTCATTCCCCTCATTTCCTGCCGGAACACTCACCATAACCCCCGGATTTTCCAAGATACTTGCAAGGTAACGCTCCAATGAAGTAAGTCCAAGATGTCCGCCATTGCTACTTCCTAATCCGATTAATATAGATATCGGTTTGTCACGATAATCTGCATATCTTAATAAATACTGTATGGCATAGATAATATCTGTTTCTTCATATGCCAAAACACCTTCCGGAACCCCAAAATACTCTTTCAGATATGGTTTTGCCTCCTTCAATTTCACAACTGCTATTTCTGCCCCACTCGCAATCCCTTCAAAATCACTGTCACCATTTGAATTGCCGGCAGCGACACCTGTCAAAAATGTTCCATGTCCATTCTCATCTCTACTCGGAACCTGTTCGTACGGATTCTCTTTTAAGAGTGCTTCGTCAATATCTTTTGCAAAAAAAGCAGTACCAAAATACGGACGCAACGCCTCTTCTGCACCCTCATTTTCATCACTTTTTCTAAACCCACTAATTGTTTGATCCCATATCACGCCAATTCTTGTTCTTCCATCATTTGTTCGAAATAAGGAATCTGTATATGTAATTCCGGTATCAATCACCCCAATCATCACATTTTTCCCATCCAAATCAAGAAATTCTTCATTTTTTACTCTTTTCACCCCTATATTCTCCAAATTTGTCGAATCCATCAAACCAAACAGCTTTGGAACAAATGAATACGGTACCCCCTCTAGATTCATCAAAGAATCAGATGTTTTCGGAATATGCAATACACCTAATTTCTGCGTAATTTCATTCACACAACCTGTATTATAGATTTCTTTTGCACCTTCTATCCCTTCGAAAAAATTAATTGTAAAATCTGCATAATCATTACTGTAAATCATCTCTTCACAGGTCATAGCAACCTCTCAAATAAGCTTTTCTTCATTATATGAAAAAAGGCGGAAGATTTGACATCTTCCGCCTCCGCATTATAATTTCTTATAACTTGTATTCTTGCTCATACCTGCTTTTTTCAACATGCTACGATATGTTTTCCATTTTTTCTTTGGTATCTTAACTACCGGTTTTTTATGAATCTTTGCAAATGCTTTTGATCCGATTTTCTTCTTTGTCAGCTTGGTTGTCTTGATTGTAATCTTCTTCAACGCCTTACATTTATAGAATGCTTTATTACCAATCTGCTTCACAGATTTACCAATCGTAACAGTTGAAAGTTTCGTACAGCCATAAAATGCATTCTTTCCGATCTTGGTAATTGTATCCGGCACAATCACCTTTGTAATCTTTTTATTACCTTTGAATGCATTATCTGCAATTGCAACAACCTGATATTTGACACCTTCTACAACAATCTGTTTCGGAATCTTTACTGTTCCTTTGCACTGTTTTGCGCTTTCTACTGCAATCGTTGGTACTGTAGCATTCGGATCTAATACTTTGTAATTCACCTTCGAAGCAGAATCTGTATACTCAGTGATTGGTTCGGGCTCTTTCGGTTCTTCTGTTGGCTTTTCTTCTTCCGGTAACTTAACTGTAACGAGACAGACTGCCTTCACGCCGGTTCCATCCTTTGCAACACATCGAATCTCCACATTCTCGCACGGAAGCTTTGCTACGACATTGCCTTCCGCATCTACTGTGACAGCATCTTTATTATCAGATGCAAAGAACACACCCATCGTACGCTCTATCTCCGGCACGGTAGTCACTTGCAACGAAATCTTATCATCCGGTTTCATTGTAACTGTTTCATAATTCATTGTAATTTCTTGTATCTTTTCAAGAATCTGAACCGTACACGATGCACTACATTGCGGTTGTTCCTCCGATGTACAAGTAATCGTTGCTGTACCATAACCTACTGCAGTAACTGTACCATCCTCCGAAACAACTGCAACCTTCTCATCACTAGAAGTCCATGTCACATTTTTGTTGGAGGCATCTTCAGGTACAATCTTTGGTTCCATTCTAATCTTTGTACCTCGAAACATTTGCTTTTCAGACCAATCTAACGTGATATTTTCAACATGTTGCAGTACTTCTATATTACAATATGTCTGCACTTCTTGATCATCCAACGAAGTACAAGTAATGATTGCTTTTCCGGCTTTTTTTGCAGTTACACGACCAAGTGCGTCCACAGTGGCAATATCAGCATCACTTGATTTCCATATTACAGCTTTACCATCTGCATTTTCAGGACTTACGGTCGCTGTCAATTGTAATGTATCATCTACATATAATGACCGTTGTGTTTCATTCAGTTCAATTCCGGTTACCGGAACTCTTGCATCGGTATACGCCTTAATTCTACAATTCATGCCATCCTTAGATATATCCTGCCAAGCATCACCACTTCCGCTAATAAAACTCTGCCCTGCAACACTTACTGATTTGTTACTACACCATTCACCATCTTCAGAATGCGTTGTATCCACGTAAATATAATTTTTTTTCTCGTCTGCATATGAATATGAGATTACAATACTAAAGCGTTCTCCTTTTTTCACCCACCCTAGCGGACTCAAGTCAACTGTGTGGAAACCTGCATATGGTTGGCGAATTTTCTTCCCTGCAAGTGTAATTCCACTTGTCGGATTTCCCTCCTCACAGTTTTTAAACACTTCTATTGTACAATCACAATTCGAATCATATGTATAAAATCCTACTGCATTGATGTATTCGTCACCTTGCGCGGTATAAATGTTTGCAGCGTAATTACATGGATACTTGGACTTGGCATCTAATGCTCCACCATCATATTGGTAGTTGTTTTCATAGTTATCTGCATCACCAAAATCATAGAAAAAACCTACTGCATTCAAAAGTGCAGCATCTTCATAGGAAATCCAGAAATATCCGTCTTTGCTCCATTCCTCTCCCCAACTATTCTTGCAATACCATGCACCATTTGAGGAAGGCTTATATGTACCAAAATTATCTTTGCTGTAAGAATCATCCCATCCTACAATCGTAATTCCGTGATTCGTACCCAGATCCTGCGGACAATATACAGCAACTTCTTTTGTTTCATAAAATGATGATTCTTTACCCGTACTATAATATTCATCAGCTGAATAATAAGCAGAGGCACAAGCACCATATTGCATAATCATCTGTTTGATATTATAGCTATCCTGCATAGATACCCAATACGCATTTTCAAGATGAAATACATCCTTAGAATACGCAAGTTGATCCGATAAAACCACCTCTTCATCTTCTACAATAGATGCATATGGTGCAGCAGATTCGTTGACAAGTCCATACCAATTTGCAACGCGATAGGTCGCATATCGTTGATTGCCTCCTACATTCAAAAAGGCATTCGTTGATTTATCCTGAATACTAAACTGATCCCCCGCTGTACCTCCTAACGGATCTATCACGGAATGAGACAAAAAATATGCCAATTGTAGTTCTGATAAATCAATCTCATCACTCCCCACACTTGCTTTACCTTCCTTAACAAGACTCGCTTCAGAAGCTGCAATGAATGAAAATGCCCAGCACGTACCAAACGGATTCTGATTCTTTATAGAGGTCACATATGGAGAATAATATTCTTTTTCTATTATTGCTCTTGAAGTCCCATATGTTTGAATTCCTTTTGATGGTGTTACCGGTGAAATATCAAGTTCGTCCGGCTGATAAGAATGATACGGAATCACTTCTTCGCCACGATACGTTGTTGCGTGGGATATACTTCCTAACAAACCAATCACAATGGCACTAACGCCAAGAAACAACGCGTGTTTTTTCATATTCTGACCACCTTTCATCTTCTATATTTATGAACCTCTTATTCAGAGGCTTTATCTTTTGTTTTTTCATTTCAGAAGAACTATGCATCCTTTAAAAAAGCCTTATAGGACTTATATGCTTCATAGATATCTGCCTTACTTGTAATTTCCCATGGTGCATGCATATTAAGAACAGCAACACCACTATCAATCACATTCATACCATATAACGACAAGATATATGCGATGGTACCGCCACCACCGATATCCACTTTGCCAAGCTCTGCTGTCTGAAATGCAACCTTATTATCATCCATAATCTTGCGTAACTTTCCGATATACTCTGCATTGGCATCATTCGAACCTGATTTGCCTCTCGAGCCGGTAAATTTGTTAAATACAACACCGCGTCCAAAGTATGCCGCATTCTTCTTTTCAAACACACTTGCAAAATTCGGGTCATATGCTGCCGATACATCTGATGAAAGCATATATGAATTAGCCAATAATCTCTTTAGCTTTAATTCACTATACGCTTCCATATTATCAATCAATTCTGCAACTGTATTTTCAAAGAACTTTGATTGCATACCGGTTGCACCAACAGAACCGATTTCCTCCTTGTCTACCAACAGACAACATGCCGTACGTTTCACCTTAGGCATATCAAACATCGCTGCAGCAGACGTATAAGAACACACTCTGTCATCCTGACCATAACCCATAATCATGGACTCATCCAAACCGGCGTTTCTCGCTTTTCCTGCAGGAACAATTTCTAACTCAGCTGAAAGAAAATCCTCTTCCTCAATATCATACTTCTTCTTAAGAAGAGATAAAACCATCTTCTTCACAGGTTCTTTTTCTTCATCCTGCAAAGGTCGGCTACCTATCAAAACATCTAACTGTTCGCCTTCTACAACCTTATTCGCCTTTTTCTCCATCTGTTCTCCGGCAAGATGAATCAAAAGATCCGTAACACAAAAGATTGGATCTTTTTCATCTTCACCGATTACAATATCAATTACTTCTCCATTTTTCTTAGCTACTACACCATGAATTGCGAGTGGCAAAGTAACCCACTGATATTTCTTAATTCCGCCATAATAATGTGTATCCAAATATGCAAAATCGGTATCTTCATATAGCGGATTCTGCTTTACGTCCATTCTTGGAGAATCAATATGTGCACCCAGAATATTCATACCATTCACCAATGGTTCACTTCCAATATTAAATAGTGCAATTGCTTTTTTCATATTCACGGCATATACCTTGTCACCTGTTTTTAACTTCTTACCGGATGTTTTTATCTCATCCAAATCCTGATATCCGTAGCTTTTTGCCAATCCAATAATATACTGAACGCACTCTCTTTCTGTTTTACCCTTGTCAAGAAAATGACGATATTCCTTGCACAATTTTTCTAATTCTTTTATCTCTTTTTTATCATAATCTTTCCATGCATTCTTTCTATCCATTACATTTCCTCCTAGTTGCTATCATTTTCTCCGAAATGCGTATACATTATTCATTCTCTTCCTGTTCTAATGCCAATACGCCTCTCATTTCCAAAATCGGACCTCCCGTTCCGTTAATGTACGCCCCTGTAATTGTAACGCGTCCAATAGAATCATCTCTTGGTATCTGGTACATAATGTCCAACATGAATTCTTCAATAATTGCACGAAGGGCTCGAGCTCCCATCTTCTTCTCCATTGCACGCTTTGCAATTTCATGATATGCACTGTCATCAAATCTTAGGTCAACACCGTCAAGTGCCAATAACTTCTGGTACTGCTTCAAAATCGCATTCTTTGGCTCCTTCAAAATCTGTACCATCATATCTTCGTTCAAGCTCTCTAGTGAATATAGAACCGGCAGACGTCCTAAGAATTCCGGAATCATACCGAATTCTCTAAGGTCCTCAACCGTGACTTTTTGCAAGATATTGCTATCTTCGTCATATTTATCTTTCAAATCTGCACGAAATCCGATTGATGACTGCTTATTCAGACGTGCCTTGATAATGTCTTCTATATCAGGAAATGCACCACCACAGATAAACAAGATATTCCTTGTATTCATTGTAGTCAATGGTGTCATGGCATTCTTGCTTCCTGAACCAACCGGCACTTCCACTTCCGCACCTTCTAATAGCTTTAACAAGCCTTGTTGTACAGCCTCTCCGCTTACATCTCTTGAATTCGTATTACGTTTCTTCGCAATCTTATCAATCTCATCTATAAAGACAATACCACGTTCTGCTTTTTCCACATCATTGTCAGCAGCTGCCAACAACTTAGAAAGCACACTTTCTACATCATCACCGATATAGCCTGCTTCCGTTAATGTTGTTGCATCCGTGATTGCTAACGGCACATTCAAAATTCTTGCAATTGTCTTCACAAGATATGTCTTTCCCGAACCAGTCGGACCTACCATAAGCATATTCGATTTTTCTATCTCAATATCATCCATGCTATCGGTAAGTACACGCTTATAGTGATTATAGACCGCAACTGCAATTACCTTTTTCGCATGTTCCTGACCAATCACATAATCATCTAACAATGCTTTCATCTCATGCGGTGCAGGAATTGTACTTAACGTAAGTTCCGGCTCTTCTTTCTTCTTTTCCTTCGGTTTCTTTTTCTTGACCTTTTGAGACTTTGGAATATCATCTACCGGCATGAACTGATTCATGCTCATATTCGGCATATTAGACATATCCATAAATTGCATGCCTCCACCTGCAAAACTATCAAACGTCTTTTGCATACAATCCTGGCAAATGTTAATATTACTTGGCATATAGATAAGCTTACCTACTTGCGACTCCGGACGTCTGCAAAGGTAGCAATACTTTTCATATTCATCATCATCTTTCTCAGTCTTCTTGTCAGATGTTTTTTTGTCAGATGTCTCTTTATCTGATACTGTTTCATCCATCATTGTTTCATCATCTAGCACTTCTTCTCTAAAATCTAAATCGTCTGTCATAATATCCTCCAAACTGTCTTCCTTTTCACTAGTATACTTCCTAAGTATAACAAATTTTCGCCTCAAATACTATTGCCTATTTCAGGATAAAAAAGAAGGAGAATATCTTCTCCTTCTTTCTTATTGTTATATTAACTTCTGCTTGGCATCATCGAAATAATTCTACCTGCAAACTCATTAAAGTTCTGTGTCTGTAATATTACCTTACCAGGTCCCACAAGCTTTGTTAAGAATAAGCCTTCTCCACCAAACACAATGTTACCGAGACCCTTTACTGTTTCAATCTCATATTGTACAGTTCTTTCAAATGCAACTACATTTCCGGTATCTACCTTAATCACTTCACCCGGAGCTAACTCTTTGATAACCTGATCGCCATCAACTTCTAAAAATGCATATCCGTTACCGCTAATGTTCTGCAAGATAAAGCCTTCTCCACCGAACAATCCTGCTCCAACCTTTTTTGTAAATGCCATAGAAACGTCAATACCTTCCTGTGCACATAGAAACGCTTTCTTCTGCGCGATAAGACCAGGTGTTCCTGTCAAATCTACCGGCACAATATTGCCCGGTACCGTAGAACCAAATGCAATCTTCGCACCATCTGTTGTTGCAGTATATGTAGCCATAAATAATGACTCACCTGCCAACATTCTGCCAAGACCTTTCATCAAGCCACCTTTGGTATTCGTCTTCATTTCAATACCTTCTGTCTGCCAGATCATACCACCACTCTGGCTGTACATTCCCTCACCTCTGTTAAGTGTTACCTCAACAGCAGGCACTGTGTTTCCAATCAATTCAAATTGCATAGCCTCTCCTCCTTACATGCCCTTTGCCTTCTTCGTACATGCTTTCATTGCCTCTATCACCGCACTACGCATTCCTTTTTGTTCTAAAACACGTACTGCTTCAATTGTTGTTCCTCCCGGTGAGCAAACCATATCCTTTAACTCTGCCGGATGCTTACCGGTTTCAAGTACCATCTTCGCACTTCCTAATACTGCCTGCGCTGCGAATTCATATGCTAAAGCTCTTGGCATACCATCTGCAACAGCTGCATCTGCCATTGCTTCGATGAACATAAATACGTATGCCGGTGAACTTCCGCTCACAGATACTACCACATCCATAAGATGTTCCGGTAATACCTCGCATTTACCAAACCCTTTCAAGATACTGACAACATAGTCTAATTCTTTTTTGGTAACATACTGATTACAGCATGCAGCTGTGATACCTTCACCTACTAACGCCGGTGTATTTGGCATGGAACGAATGATTTTCACTTGCTTTCCAAACTTCGTCTCCAACCACTCCATTGTTTTTCCCGGTGCAATAGTAACAACAATCTGTGAATCTTTTATTAAATCTTTAATCTCCGCAATTACGCTCTTATAAAATTGCGGTTTTACGGACAAAAAGATGACTTCTGAGCTCTTTACAACTTCCTTATTATCTGTTGTCACATGAATTCCAAGTTCATCCTTCACTTTGTTCAAACTGTCAGTAGATAAATCCGAACCGATAATTTCACTAGCAGGAACCAAATGATTATTAATAATACCCTTCATAATCGCATTGGCCATATTGCCACAACCGATAAAACCTATTTCCATCTCTTCGTCCTCCTTAGATTATTCCTGTGTTTCAAAACCTACTAATTCTGTATTGTTCGTAATATTAACGCACATTGCATACTCTCTTCTTTCTTCATAAAGCTCTGCATAAGTCGCACTTACATATCCTCCAAGCGGACAGTAGACAAGCATTGCTCCGATTCCCATAAAGCAACATGTAAGTAATGCTGCGGGAACTGCAAGGAGAAATGCCAATATTTGCCAACCAATAAAAGATAAACCTAATACAAAAATCTTAAACTTATATCCATCCGTCATCTGTGCACTAATTTCTCTCGCTCTTGTACCTGACATTGTTGGATTCTCTGCAAGTAAAAATGGTACAAAGAAATAGCGATACGATGCAATAATACCAGGTATGATAAATAACATTGTCCATCCAAAGATAATCAAACTTGTAGTAAACATACCTTTTACAACATTGAGATAATTCGGTGCAAATGCTGAAAACAAATCAACAAATTTACCTTTTCCCAATCTATTCAACATAAAGAATCTTCTATATCCAACCTGAATCGGATTCGTCAAAAATGTGGTAATTAGAATTGAAATTAAAATCACTACAATACAGATTCCTATGACAACAGCAACTGTTCCTGCGGCAAGTGCAGTCGTGAGTGCTTCCGGAATCTGTGGCATATACGAATCAGAAAAGAAGTCCTCATACGACATCTGTTGCATACTCTGATTATTATATGTGCTTCCCCAATCATCACCCGAATCGCTGTCATCCTTATTATCTTTATCAAATGAATTCGACGAGCCGGTATAACCCGAGCCACCGCTACCACCACTTGTTGCGCCAACGTCACTTACTCCCAAAAACTGTGCTACTAATACTACAAGCATAACTAGCCAAAAGTTTCGCTTTAATGCAATCTTCGCATTGTCTTTTAATAATTTTCTGTTCATGTACATTCCTCCATAATACAACAATGCATCGGAGGATTCTCCGATGCATTGCTAAAAATAAATCATCCTATCCGTTATAGAAATCTTATAAAGCTACGCTTCCCTGCTCGCCGTCTGCTGTATAGTATACCATACCTTCTTCAGGCTTCACATAAATATTAAGCTCTTTCACTTTCTTACCAACGATATCTACAACTTTAGCTGTAACATCTGCTGCAGTCACTTCATAGCCACAAGCCTGAATTACTACAGTCTGAGTAGCCTTAACAGTTGCTTTCTTAGCAGGAGCCTTCTTAGCTGCTGTCTTTGTTGCAGTTGTCTTAGCAGGAGCTGCCTTCTTCTCTGCTGCTGCCTTTGTTGTTGTCTTCTTAGCTGCTGTCTTAGCAGGAGCCTTCTTCTCTGCTGCTGCCTTTGTTGCAGTTGCCTTAGCAGGAGCTTCCTTCTTCTCTGCTGCTGCCTTTGTTGTTGTCTTCTTAGCTGCTGTCTTCTTAGCTGGAGCCTTCTCTGTCTTAGCTGCCTCTGCTGCCTTAGCTGCCTCTACCTTAGCCATTGCTACTTTAACCTGTTCTGCTGTTGATTTCTTAGTTGCCATTGTAATCTTTCCTCCATTTGTACAATAAATAATAATGTATGTAAAATCCTCAAGTTGCAAATTTACAATGTAAATACTACATTAATTTTTTTGCTTTTGCAACTTTTTCAAACATTTTCTCTAGTATTTACAAGCAATTCGACAAAAAAAAAGACAATTCATGACATTTTGCACAAAAAAAGAATATAGTTTGTTTCAACTTGCCAAAATATAACTGTGGTTGATATTACAAGCCACTTTTCAAAATCACACACCTTGACATACACTATAACTTTTAAAGTTGTATTTCAAATAAATTTAAACACTAGCACCACCGACAAAAATAGCATATAACCAAAATATTTCAACAACGAACGAAACAACAATATTTAATATGCCAATCAAAATTAAGTATACTGTTTTTTCGCCTTGTTTTCTTAGTTTTGCAGCACTTATGATTCCTACAATTGAAGATGCGATGCTAGGGATGGGAACTAACATCGAACCGATTATTGATATAAAGGCAAATATAGAATATATAATACCTCTATTGGTTGGAAATTCTAAAATACAAGCAATACCAAAAGCGATTACGAGACCAACTGCAACAATCAGTGGAATTCCTACACATAATAACGCTGTTGTTTTTTTCTTCATAAAATCACCCCAAAACAAAAGATGTGCTATCGTTACGATAGCACATCTCAGGTAATTCTTCAATCAGATATTAGTTAAAATAACGGTTGAGAAGTCCTTCAAATGCCTTTCCGTGTCTTGCCTCGTCTCTAGCCATTTCATGAACAGTGTCATGGATAGCGTCTAAGTTCAATTCCTTTGCTCTCTTAGCAAGATCAAACTTACCGGCTGTTGCACCATTCTCAGCATCTACTCTCATCTCAAGATTCTTCTTTGTTGAATCTGTTACAACTTCACCTAAAAGCTCTGCAAACTTAGCAGCATGCTCTGCCTCTTCCCAAGCAGCCTTCTCCCAGTAAAGTCCGATTTCTGGATAACCTTCTCTATGAGCAACTCTTGCCATTGCAAGATACATACCAACCTCTGAACACTCAGCCTCAAAGTTTGCTCTCAAATCCATAAGAATATCTTCACGAACACCTTGTGCTACTCCTACCACATGCTCTGCAGCCCAAGACTTCTCATCTGACTGCTTTGTAAACTTCTCTGGACCCACCTTACATACTGGGCACTGCTCTGGTGCTGAATCTCCCTCGTGAACATAACCACATACACTACATACATACTTTGCCATAATCTTATTCTCCTTTTCCTATTATAAATTCTTAGCTCGACTTATCAAAAAGTCTGCTCGTTAAATAAGTTCAATACTTCGCAACCAAAATAGTAATGATTACTGTTATTATATTATCATTCAATTTATTTCTTGTCAATAACGTTTTTTAATATTTTTGGAAATTTTTTCTAATGCGAAAACATTCCTATTATTCTGACTTTAGAATATTAACAATCTCCTTCAAATTCATGCCATTCGATGCTTTGATAAGTACAACATCTTCCGGTTTCATTGTTGCCATGAGATAGATTGCAGCCTCTTCATTGTCAGAAAAGGTGTAGACCTTAGTTGTTGTCTCTCCTGCTTCTAATACAGCTTTGATATTCTGTGCCAATTCACCCAAAACGATCACTTCATCCAGATCTTTATCCAGAAGAAATTCACCTATTTCTCTATGGTATAACACCTCATTTTCTCCTAATTCAAACATGTCACCAAGTACCGCAACACGTCTTCCTTCACACGGCATATCACACAGCACCTGTATACTTGCTTTCATAGAATCCGGACTTGCATTATATGTATCATCTATCATTGTAAACTTATTCTCAATACGAATAATCTGTTGTCTTTGTCCCGTAAATTCAGCAAATGCCTTCGCAGCAACCGCCATCGGAATACCACTCTCATTAGCAACCGCCAAAGCAACAACACAGTTTCCGACATTATGCTTACCTAATGTATTAAGCTCAACTGCAACCTCATCATCGCCATGTACACAAGTAAATGTAGTAAAGCTATCATGATATGCAATATCCTTTGCATAGTAATCACACCAATCCTGCGTTCCGTAGAACAAGGTACGACAAGTCAATTCTTCTGCCTCAACCGCATCCTTTAACAATGGATCATCACCATTCAAAAACAACGTACCGTCTTCTTTCATAAAATGAACGATACTAAGCTTTTGCTTTCTGATATTCTCCTGTGTTTTCATAAATTCTATATGCGCCACACCAATTGTAGTCACAACTGCCATATCAGGACGCACCATAGATGAGAGAACATCCATCTGGCCTTCTTCGCTAATACCTAACTCTAATACAGCAATTTCATCTTCAGAAGAAAGCTTTGATATTGTAATCGGTACGCCGATTTGCGAATTAAAATTCTTCTCTGTATGAAATGTTTTCTTAGCTGATGCAAGTGCCTGTGTAATCATTTCTCTCGTTGTTGTCTTTCCGACACTACCGGTCACTGCAACAACCGGCACATCCAAAAAGCGCGTGCGGATACCTGTTCCGATTCGTTTCAATGCTTCCACCGTATCATCTACGCGAATGTATGGTTTTTCCGCCACAACAACACCATTATGCTGTGAAGTAAGTGTCGCTGCTCCGACTTCTAATGCGGATTCTATGAACCGATGTGCATCTACACGTTCTCCAATAATCGGGACGAACAAATCTCCATCTTTAATTTCTTTTGAATTAATACAGATATCATGAAGCGGTGTATTCTCATCTCCACACATCAAAATACCGCCTGTCATCTCCAGGATATCCTTAACTGTTACATTTTCCATAACTATAACCTTTCTTCCGTTTGCATCATTTCATTAATCTGCTTAGCCACGCCATCATCTTCGTTAGACGAAATCACACCATCTGCAATATCTTTTATCTGCGGATGTGCATTTTCAACAGCATAAAAACAATCACATGCTTCATACAAAGACTGATCATTCAGATTATCTCCAAATCCAACCACACTATCAAAGCGACCAAGATTACGAAGATAATTCACCGCCTCTTTTTTCGAAGCTTTCTCACTATATATTTCTAACATATAATATTCATCATTATAAACGTCCGGATAGAATTCTGCTTTTACACCATTCACAACAGAAAGTTCTCTATACAATCCTTCCAGCTTTTCCTTAGGCTCTCTTAACATGCAATAAATGATACCCTTGCCGGCAACCAATGAAAGATCTGCAACTTCGGTAAACTTTTTATCATATTTCATAATACGCTCATTACGAAAATAGTTGAGTGATGTTGATTCTACGCTGTCATAATATGCGACAAACTGTTCATCATCAAGTCCATACAAAAAGCAATTCAATCCTTTTACCTTAATCAAACCGAGCAATACCATAATTACATTGGTATCCATAGCTTCTTTTTTGATATATCGTTTTGTTTCCATATCGTAAATCAACACACCGTTCATCATCATAACCGGCAGTCTAAGATTCAACTTCTCTATAATTTTTAATGCTGTTGTCGGCGTTCTTGCCGTTGAAATCGTAAACTGCAATCCTTGCCGAATATAGTCATTTAACACACGTGCTGTTTCATCACTAATCTGTGCTTCATTATCTAATAATGTTCCATCCAAATCACTTACATATAATCTCTTCATTTGTTCCTCCAATAATATTCCTCACCGAAAACATTACTGTTCATTATACTCTTTTTTTGTTGTAGTTGCAAATCATGTATTCTGCCAAAAAGACGCTATTTTCTCACAAACCGTATCAATCGTCACAATATCATAATCCGCCCATTCTGCAGGAAATGTATCTACAACCTGTTTTGTAACAAAACGCTCATCAAGCAAAAGAATAATACCTTTGTCCTGCATTGTTCTTACCACTCTTCCTGCCGCTTGCTGTACTTTATTCATACCCGGATACAAATATGCATATTCGAATCCTTTTCCTTCCTTTTCTGCAAAATAATTAAGCTGTATCTCCCGCTCATTGCAAACCATTGGCAATCCCGTACCAATAATCGCTGCACCAATCAGATAATCTCCAACGAGATCAATCCCCTCAGAAAAGATACCACCCAATATACAAAAACCAAGTACCGGTTCATCTGCATTTCGAAATTGGTCCAAAAATGATTCTCTTTGTTCTTCTGATAGATTCGCAGTCTGACAAATCACACGCACCCCATTCAAGAGACCTTGTTCCATTGCAACATCATATACATCCTGAAGCATTTTATAAGATGGAAAAAATGCCATATAATTACCTTGCTTTCCTTGTGTCAAAGCTAAAAGATAACGTGCCATTTTTTCATATTGCTTTGGTCCTCTTTGACGATATCGGCTACTAACATCTATCCCTGCCAATATACTTCTGTTCTCCTTCGGAAACGGCGAAGGAATATAGATAGCATAATCGTTGTCATCATCATGTAACAATTCTTTGTAGTATTGAATCGGAAGCATCGTTGCAGAAAAGAATACTGTGGCATTTCCCTTTTCTATGCATTCACTCAGATTATTCGCAGGATGAATACAATACAATTTTACCATAAATGATTGATCACTCACCTGTTCGGCATATATTTCGTAGCTGTCATCCACCATCTCATATATATTCAGAAATTGATTAATTTTAAAATAAAACTCTAGTATTTCATCTTTGTAAGGCTTTAATGCTGCAATCTCCTTACTCTCCTCCAAAAAGCTTTCCATCTGCGCGTGAACTCGCAATAATTTCAAATACAACGCCCCTATGTCATCGACTACTGCATATTTCTTCGGATTATCACACAGTTTCTTCAGCGCAAGCAACTCCTTGTTACAATTGAAAAGTAGTTTTCCTAACTTTGCATGATACGGTAACAAAATCTTTCTCATTGCAAGAAAATCTTCTTTGTAAATCGCTGCACTATACATAGAGGATGCTCTTTCAACCAAATTATGTGCCTCATCTACAAGGAACAGATAATCGCCCTTTGCCCCTTCTGCAAAATATCTTCTAAGCTTCACTCTCGGATCAAATACATAATTGTAATCACATATTATTCCGTCAACAAAAAGACTCACATCCAGTCCCATCTCAAACGGACAAACCATATGCTTGTTAGCATAGTCTAACAATACTTCACGCGTCACATTGACCTCATGCGTAACACAATCATATACAGCTTCATTAATCCTATCAAAATGTCCCTTTGCATAAGGACAATGTTCCGGCTCACACTGCATCGTCTCTATTGGACATATCTTTTCCTTGGCTGTAATTAGTACACTTCTAAAATGTAATCCGCACGCGCGCAATATTTCTAAAGCATCTACCGCAACACCTCTAGCAATAGTCTTGGCAGTAAGATAAAATATCTTCTCACCATATCCGTCTCCCATTGCTTTCACGGCAGGAAACATTGCGCCCATCGTTTTTCCGATACCTGTCGGCGCCTGTACAAAAAGATTCTGTCTTCTCTTCATTGAAAGATAAACCGAACCTACCATATCCCGCTGCCCTGCTCTATAATTATACGGGAACTCAAGGTTTTCAATACTTTCATTCCGCATCATCCGATTATCAACCTCAAACTGCGTCCATTTGCAATACGCCTCCAACATATCATGAAACCACTTTCGCAAATCTTCAAATTGAAACACCTCTTGAAATCTTTTAATTTCTTCCGTATCAAGATTACAATATGTAAGCTGTACCGTAATCTCAGACAATTCATTTTGCATTGCGTAAATGTAGGCATAACACATTGCCTGTGCTTTATGCACAAAAATAGGTTCTTCCAAAGAATCTAGCTTTTTGTAAATTCCTTTGATTTCATCAATGGTAACACCTGCTTCTTCTGTCAGAATTCCATCTGCTCTTCCTTCAATTGTTAAAACATAATCCGGTTTTACCACGTCATAACGAAGCGGCACTTCTGCTTGATAATCAAGCCCCATCTTACCTTGTATCTTGCGATGGATTCTACTCCCTTCCGCCATAGCTTCCTTGGAAAATGTTCCTGTTCCACTCGCAATATCTCCACTTCGAAACACAAATTCTACCAATCCTCGTACCGATACCTTCATCTGATACATATCATAATCCTCATCATTTTCTACATGTCACACAACTCTCAACATGAATAAATAGCATATAAACGGATGTTTATATGCTACTTACTTGCCTTACACATTATATACAATCTTATTCCCCAAATCTGCAGCAGTTGCAGAATCTGTAAACTGTTCTAACAGTTTCAACCCAAACTCAATCGATGTTCCCATTCCGCGACTTGTGATAAATTGTCCGTCACACACAACCGCATCCGTAAGCGGAATTGCTCCAACCAAACCATCTTCCATTCCCGGATAACAGGTTGCTTTCTTACCTTCCAACAAACCCATTTCTCCATAGATTGTTGGCGCTGCACACACTGCAGCAAGGAGCTTACCGTCCGCTGCATACTTACGAATCAACTGTTCCAATCCTCGATGTGCTTTAAGGTTCGGTGTTCCCGGTATTCCTCCCGGCATAATCAGCATCTTAGCATCATCTAATTGTCCTTCTTCAAAAAGCTGATCCGCTCTTATCGTAATTGCATGAGAACCTATTACATCATAATCTCCGGTAACAGAAACCATCTTACAATCTACTCCACCACGTCTTAATAAATCTACCACTGTTAATGCTTCTACTTCTTCAAATCCAGTAGCAAGAAACAAATATGCTTTATTCATTCCTTATTACCTCCTGTCTTCTATAATAATTCTTCTGCACAAAGTACACTCGTCTGATAATATTCTTGCGGTGGTTTTTGACTTTCTTTTATCTTTTTCTTGTTCTCATACATTGCTAGGTCTGCCTGCTGCATAATTGTCATCAAGCGTTTGCCTTGCTGTTCTTTGTTATACAAAGCTAAACCATGCGCAATGCTAATTCGAAATTCTTTATCAGGATTCGCATTGTGTTCTTCGATTAGATTTCTAAATGCCATTGCACCCTGTTCATATCGGTCCTTGACATAGTCACCAGACAAAACAACCGCAAATTCATCACCACCGATGCGATAACACTCACCTTGTCTAGGTCCAAATGCTTTTTGTATTAAATTAGCACTTGCCACTAACATGTTATCTCCTGCCTGATGTCCAAAGCTATCATTCACATACTTAAGATCATTGACATCAAACATAACAATTCCCACAGCATCCAGATTGTCTTTTTCTTCTTCTAATTCAACCAGATGTTCCTCAAATGCTGTTCTGTTTCCGATTCGTGTCAAACCATCACGATAAGCCAACTGACTTATCAAATCCGTCTGAACCCCTAACTTTACCGCATTAATCGTCTTTTCCAAGCTGGATGTACCAAAACAGATAATAAAAATAAGTAGTCCGATTCTTACAAACATCGCAGTGTCATTCCCTGCAACCGTATAATATCTATAAAGGTCTATTATAGTTGCCACAGACAAAGAACTAAGTCCAACACCACGCAAAACGCGATATACATTTCTCGTGACATCCTTACCCATAACAAATGCATTTCGTATAATCATATAGAACAACACAGCTGCAGAAACTGCTAAAACAATATGTGTGAAATGCAATGATTCATGCAAATCCAAGATTTTGGTAAAATGTAAAACCATAATGATAACAAAACTCAAAAACGAAAATGCTACCATCAGGGCTACAACAACTCGCTTGCGGAAACCAAACGCCGCATCTATATACAATGTCATCGGAATAGAAATCAACATAAGTGAACAACAGGAAACCAACTGCATCATTCTGCTGTTACCAAGATAAAATTGCAACAGATATGTTTCCGAAAGACACCAAGTTGCTACACTAATAGAAAACAAACCAAGATATAACAATTCGTGATTCTTCTGTTTTCCAATATTAATCGGAATGTCTACAATCATCAACAAAACACCAACAAACAATGTTAGAATACATGTTATAAAAGCTACCATCTTATTCTCAAACAAATCCATAATGGCTCTTGCCGGTTGTCCTATATACAAATTATCAATCTTAGAACTTCCTGTTTCATAGACTTTCGTTATGCGAAACTCAATCTGCTTTCCGGCATCCTTCACCGAAAGCGGCACATAATTCCAACGTGTTCCCGGCGACTTGGTATAGACCTTGCTCTCCGGTACATATGGTTCATACACCAGCTTACCATCTATATACACACTAAAGAATACATTCTTGCTTCGAAAGCACAGATGTTGTCCTTCTTTTACCTGTGTTGGTACATTGTGATATGCACTGAACACTTTGTGAACATCTATCTCCGTCTCTTCATGCAATTTTGATAAATCTACAGTTTGCCCATTATCAAGCATCCATCCTGCCGAAAAATCAATCGTTTCATCAAATGATTCCTCCACAATAGACGGTCCTTCATAGCGAACTGTAGCCCAACCAATCATGATGAAAATAGTTGCCACCATGATTCCATATGCAATATGGTATATACAATTCTTCATACAAAAACCCCTTTTGTTTCACCCATACAAAGTTATATATATTTTAATGGATACAATAATATTTGTCAACGAACCCAAAATATGATAGTCTTAATTTATCATTAAGATTTTAGGGAGGTATCCATGGAAATCGAACGCAAATTTTTAATCAATATGAAGCAGCTCCCCGACAATCTCGAAAGCTATCCGCATATCCGATTAGAACAAGCCTATATCAGCACCAATCCGGTTCTTCGCATCCGAAAAAAGGATGATGTCTATATTCTCACCTACAAAGGAGAAGGTTTCATCAAAAGAGAAGAAGTAGAATTTCCGTTACAAGAAGATTCTTATACGCACTTACTCACAAAAACAGATGGAAACATCATCACAAAAACAAGATATCTGATCCCTGACAGTGAACGAACCATCGAGTTAGATATTTTTTCCGGTGCATTTGACGGATTATTACTTGCTGAAGTTGAGTTTCCATGTGAAGAGGACGCTTATTCATACCAACCACCAACATGGTTCGGACCGGATGTCAGCAACGAATCAACTTTTCATAATTCAACTTTGAGTCAAATGAAAAAAAGCGATATACAAGAATTACTAACTAATCTTGCAAACCGCTTCTAATCATATTACTATAACTGGTTTTTCATCATACCAAGCAGCACTTTATTAGAAAGTGCCAAGGTTACAATCACTCGGAAGAAACCTGCAGCCATGAACAATGTACTGTTACCCAAGCAATAGCTGATTGCTACTGCAATAGCGCCAATTGTCTGTGCAAACAAAAACACTTTATAAATTGTAGCAAATGTAGTGTCCGGCATCAGACTTTTTAACAACAAGTACATAAAACCTGCGTAAAACAAAGCTGTAAGGAGATATTCCAACGCTACAGCAATCCATATACCTACAAATGCAAACAACAAACTCATATAGATTGCAGCACTATAATCTATCACCGTCTGATTTGAAAAAACTACACCCTTCAAGTTTTCAAACTTTTCTTGCTCTACCATAGCCCCCATACCGTATACAGAGTTATACGCAAGTATGTTGCTTTTACTTATCAGGACTGCTTGCGATATATTAGCCGGTACATCTTGCTTGGTAAAAGAGTCTACCGTAGTATCAATCAGCAAATATACACCCGATACTTCATCCTTATTTTCAATTCGCTCATCTACATAAAGTTCCCCATCCTTAAGCGAAAACTGCGGTACTTCATGCGTAAAAATGCCTTCCACACCGCCAAGTCCTGCAATAGAACCTACGACAGGGATTGCATATTGTACAACACTAAGCAACAATGCAACCACTATAACAAACCAGACTATTCTCCGCTTCGAAAGTTTCAATAATCTCGGATATTCCTTAGCCGAAAACATCGCAATCATCATACAATCTATCAAAGTGCATTTTTCATTTGCCTCGTTTTTGCTCATATTCGCATCTTCCAAGTTTCATCACCTATCCTTATTTCACTCTTCTAACAAATCATTCTCTAACATCGGTAATACAATCGTAATAACAGTCCCCTTATCCGGACGAGAAATCACTTCTGTCTTTGCATTACATTTTTGTTCTAACAACATCAGCTTTTTGGCAAGTGTTGTTGTTTTCTTTTTCAATACGGTTGTATCAAATCCGGCACCATCATCAATAATCTGAATTGCATATCCATCTTGTCGCATATAAGTTCTTATCACAACATTTCCTTTGTTGCCATGATTATACAGACCATGTTTTACTGCATTTTCAACAAACGGTTCAATACTGTGACGCGGAACCTGAAATTCCTTCACCTTACATTCAATTGCATAATCCATCTGATGATTTCTCGTTTTTTGCAACTGCAAATATGCAATAATATGTTCTAATTCCTCCTGAAATGATACAATGTCACCTTCACTTTCTAAAGCCTTAAAATTATCCCTGACATATACAGAGATATAATATATCATTTTCACACTCTTATCCGAACCATTTTTAATCAAATTCTGTAAGGTCTGGAAAGAAGCAAACAAAAGATTCGGATTCATTTGTTCTATCATCTTCTCGCGAATTTCTTTTTCATCTATTGGTTTTTCTTCCTTCTTCGGAACAACATAAAACGCCTGTTTAATTCCATACATACAAACATAGATTATATAGACTGCCAACCCCACACTGATATAGGAAATATTAACACGCATTTGTCTTCCTGCAAAATGCATAATAATCTGACAAAGTCCACAAAGAAGCAAAACAACATTCGCCACAAAAATCGGCATGCCTTCTTTTCGCTTGTAATCAAAAATGGTGATTGACAATACAATCGTAAAGGCTAATACAACAAGCCAATATACGCCAAAAACAATGTAATAAATTGCATCAAAATGTAAGAGCGAAAATGCTTGTAAAACCATAACACTAATATATAAAACAGCAACAAGCAAAACGGCCACATCTACAATTGTCAAAACCTTCTTTTTGTAAACAAAGCATCTGACAATCATAAGATGCAAGATTGTACTTATCAAAATAATACAACTTCTTAGTATAAATGTCCCATAATTCCAACCTGTCATAATCGGAATCAGCTGTGTACAAGCCAAATGGCAAGCTCCTAACAGGAGTCCTTCCATACTTCCATAAAAAAGCACTCTTTTTTGCTGCCACGTATTTTTCACAAGAACCCAAATCAAAAACATGGTAAAACTCCAAAGCAAAAGGACAAAACCAATTACAATGAAAAAACCATCTTTTTGAATCATTGAAACCAACAACTGATTGTAATTACCAAATGTAAATCCTTCTATTGTCAGTTCGTCTGAAACTACATCTGTCACACGTATTGTCAACATGGAATTACTGTATTCCGGCAATAACGGAATCACATGTTTTACCGGTACCATTTGTTCCTTATCATTGCTTGAATAGATCATCTGATCCTCAATAAACACTTGCATTTTTGCATTATCCAGTTCCATAACAAGATAATACGCTTCCTGCTCTATGACCGGAACAAGATGTGTCATCACAACCTGCGTGTCAGTTCTTAGGGATAACGTTGCAGGTGTCGTCAGCACTTCTAATATATGAAACTGCTCCTCTTTCGGAACCTCTTTACCTTGATCCAAAAAACTGCTTTTTTGATATTCGGCAAGTTTTTCTTTGTCCGTTGTCTCATATGTTGCAACCCATCCGTCAGACAAATCAGTCAATCCTCTTAAAGCCGGGGAATGCTCATTCATAAGTGGTTTTCCTAATCCAAAGAACCCGAAAAAAGCAACAGTAACAACGACCATCACCCATATAATACTATGTAATTGTTGTTCTTTTAATCGAAACATCTCCATTTCCCCTTACTGTTTACAAGATTATATCAAATCATAATGCAGTAACGCATTCATAATACCATTATCATCAATATCCGTAGTACGATATTCTACCACCGAAAAAATGTCAGGTACGGAATTTCCCATTCCTACCGAATGTGGTACATATTTTAACATTTCCATATCATTTATGGAATCCCCAAACGCATAGCAATCAGACAAATCCACACCCAAATGCTTCATCACCTGCTGAATTCCGGTTGCTTTGCTGCATCCTCTCGGTACGACCTCGTATACATCATTAAAATGCGGTATCAGATCATAATCCTTTGAAAAGTAATCGACGAAGGTTTTTACATCACTATCCGGCATCTGGGCTGTTGTAAACTTATCAAACAAAAATTCCGGTGAATCCGGTCCTTCAATCGGATAATCCGAGTTTTTGGAAAAATAGTTATAAATGTACTCCAAAAAGCTTCCCGGACCATGTTCTCCCTCAATAAAAAGGCGATCATACTTTTCAAAAATTGTATGATAGTTACACTTCCGAAGCACTTCAGCCTGTTCTAAGCACTGCTCTTTTGTGAGTGTGTGATGATAAATGACTTCTCCGTTATACTCTGCATAAGTACCGCAACCGCATACAAATCCGTCAAATCCAAAGTTAAGCAAATGCTTATCAATCGCAGTTTTCACGCGTCCGGTATTGATAAATATCTTATGACCATTCGCTTTTGCCTTATTGAGTGCAACCTTGGTACTTTCCGGCATAACATGCTCTTGATCCAATGTAACTAGTGTTCCATCAATGTCAAAAAATAACAATGCTGGCATTTTCTTTCCCTTCTTTCATGCTATACTTCATAGCTATGTTTATTTTTCTACAGAGATTACATCTGCTGTAAAAGATTAACCATCTCGATTGCACCTAACGCACAATCATAACCTTTATTACCGGCCTTGGTACCTGCACGCTCAATTGCCTGCTCGATATTCTCTGTTGTAACAATACCGAACATTACCGGTACACCTGTATTCATAGAAACCTGTGCAATTCCTTTAGAAACCTCATTACACACATAATCATAATGACTGGTTGCACCACGGATAACGGTACCTAAGCAGATTACTGCATCGTAGTTTCCTGACTCTGCCATCTTCTTTGCAGCAACCGGAATTTCAAATGCACCCGGTACCCATGCCAATGTGATATTATCCTCAGGCACGTCGTGACGTGTCAATCCATCTACTGCTCCACCAATCAACTTTGAAACGATGAACTCGTTAAATCTTGCGGCAACAATGCCTACCTTCATGTCCTTTGCAACTAATTTTCCTTCTAAAGTTTTCATATTTTTCTCTTCCTTTCTTGATATAAAATTCTTTCAAGATGATTGTGAAACTTTTCCTTATCCTGTGATAATTGTATAAATTTAATAAACCAACGCAGGACGTTCGCACTTGCGACAATGCGTAGCGGTACTAAGCTCGACTTCGTCTTGCTAAGTACCGACGAATTGTCAGCACCTGCTTATGGTGCTTATTAAATTCATACAAATAATTCTACATCCTCAAGAGTTTCACAATCATCATATACGTGTTCTCAATTAATTTTATAATTTCTATATTCCCAATAAACAACGATAAAGGATGAAAGCTTTATCGTCTAATTATTGCTGATTGATTACTTGTAGTTCAAGATATGTCCCATCTTCTCCTGCTTGGTGCGCAAGTAGAATTCGTCGTACTTGCCCGGTTCCATGATGATTGGAACACGCTCTACAATGTTCAGACCGTAGCCCTCTAATCCATATACTTTGAGTGGATTATTCGTCATAAGACGAAGTTCTTTGATGCCCAAATCCACAAGAATCTGCGTTCCGATGGTGTAGTCTCTTGCATCTTCCGGAAATCCCAATTCTAAGTTGGCCTCTACGGTATCACGACCGTTATCTTGAAGTTCATAGGCACGAATCTTATTAATCAATCCAATACCACGACCTTCTTGGCGAAGATATAGAAGAACACCTCTTCCTTCCTTTGCAATCATTTTCATAGCCGCATCATACTGCTGACCACAGTCACAACGCGCAGAGCCTAAGGCATCACCTGTCAAACATTCGGAATGAACGCGACACAACACCGGTGCACCGTCTGTGATATCACCCTTCACTAACGCTACATGGTGTTCACCATTTAACTTATTGATATATCCGTGAATTGTAAATTCACCATATCTTGTCGGCATCTTCGCACAGGCAACACGTTCAACAAACACTTCGTGTTCCTTGCGGTATTGAACGAGATCCTTGATGGTTCCTATTTTCAAGCCATGCTTCTTGGCAAATTCCATCAAATCATCCTTACGTGCCATCATTCCGTCATCCTTCATGATTTCACAACAAAGACCAACCGGCTTTAAGCCTGCAAGCTTCATGAAATCAACCGTTGCTTCTGTGTGACCATTTCGCTCAATGACGCCACCCGGTCTGGCCTCAAGTGGGAACATGTGACCCGGTCTTCTGAAGTCATTAGGCTTTACATCATCCTCTACAAATTTTCTAGCGGTAATTCCTCGCTCATAAGCGGAAATTCCTGTGGTGGTATCCACATGATCAATAGAAACAGAAAATGCAGTACAGTGATTATCCGTATTGGTAATACACATCTGCGGAAGATTGAGCTTGTCTGTGTAGCTTGCATCCATTGGCATACAAATCAATCCCTTAGCATGTGTCGCCATAAAATTCACATTTTCTGTGGTGGCAAACTCAGCCGCACATATCACATCTCCTTCATTTTCTCTGTCTTCATCGTCTAATACTACAATGATTCTGCCTGCTCGAAGTTCTTCAAGCAGTTCTTCCGTAGTGTTAAATTCTGACATGTTACTATCCTCCTGTATATTATTCACATTATTTGTTTGTTTATATTAGAGTCATGAATCGTTCACTTTCTGTATAACTATCCATGCCTGCAGTTTGCATAATATGTCAACATAACAACTTTACATATTTTATTAACATAATATTTTTCATCACTTGTCAGCAACAATTACATGGATAAAACTTAGGTCTATAAAACAACATCAGTTTACATAAAACCGTTTTTTGCAAGAAAATCCATGGAAATTCCTGATTCCTTCTTGTTATCATGTTCTTCTTCTGTATCAACCTTAAAATGTAACAGCTTGTCTATATACTTCCCAACAATATCATTTTCTAAGTTCACGACATCGCCGGTTTTTTTACTAAGCAGTGTTGTGTTTGCTGCGGTATGCGGAATCAACGATACTTTGAAACAATGGCTATCCACGTAAGCGACTGTGAGAGAAATCCCATCAATTGTAATGGAACCCTTCTCGATAATATACTTCAAAATCTTAGCCGGTGTCTTAATCGTTACCCACACCGCATTGTCCTCTTTCACAAAACTTTCAATTTCTCCCGTTCCATCAATATGACCACTGACAATATGTCCGCCAAAGCGTCCATTTGCTGCCATAGCACGCTCCATATTCACCTTGCTTCCATTGGTTAAGCTACCCAAGGAAGAACGCCGCAAAGTCTCTGCCATGACATCCACGGTAAATGTGTTGCTGGTCTTGGTTGTCACCGTCAGACACACTCCATTCACCGCAATGGAATCGCCAATGTGCATATCCTCAAATATCACATTGCCCTGCAATGTCAGCTTAGATGATTGTACACCCTTGCTGATAGAAACGACAGTGCCAATTTCTTCTACTATTCCTGTAAACATACTATTCCTCCACTTCCGGCAAATCCACAATAATTGGTTCATGACCAACTGCGGTCACAAACTTCTCCAACACATCCTTCGTCTTTATCTTAAGACTGGATGTGCTGACACACGGATGACATCCGATGTACTCACTTTCCACCACCGGTTTATCAATCAAAAGCTGCACATGTTTTTCGGTATCGTTCATAAGTCCCATAATAGACACTGCTCCCGGTTTAATATTCAAATATTCTTCCATGAATTCTGCTTTCCCAAATGAGAGTCTTGCACTTCCAATCTGCTTAGAAATATCCTTTGTCTTAAATGGTTTATCCCCCGGCATCATCAAAAGATAAAACTGGGTTTCCTGTCGGTTGCAGAGAAACAAATTCTTGCAAATAATCACATCTAAGACCTTATCTATCTCATTGCAAGCCTCCATGGTATTGGCTTCCTCATGGTCAGTTCGCTCGTATTCAATTCCCAGGCTATCTAACAAATCGTATACCTTGATTTCTTTCTCTAGTCTACCGGTTTCATCCACCGGTCTTCCCTTCATCAGTTCCATTTATTTGTTCTCCTATAGTTACAATCTAATACTCTTTATCACTCTCAAATTCCTTCTCGTCTTCCAGAACCGGAATTTCATTCACTTCCTTAGATGCAATCTTGATTCGTTTCAAAGACTCCATAAATGCTACCAAGAAATCAATCCTATTCTTCGGTCCTTGTAACTCCGCTTCCACATCTCCGTTTTCAAGGTTGTTCACCCATCCGGTTAGTCCTAGACGTTTTGCCAATTCAATAACTTCGATGCGAAAACCAACCTTTTGTACTCTACCTTTGAAGATGTAATGTCTTCTTGTCACTTCACTTGATTCAAAGGTTGGAATCTTTGCATTTCTTGCCTGCTTAATTACATATCCATTTTTTACTTTCTTAATCCATGATTTTATGCTCATATATTAGTCCTCTTGGTTGTTTTGATTATAGTAACTCTTACTCCAACCCAAAGTTTATTCCAAACGTTTTTAATTCTTGCAAACCTCATAGGTCAACAGTACATCCCCATCAATACACTCGGTAGAAATGAGCTTACATCCATAAGCTTCTGTAGCAAGCTCCACGCCCTCACCGCCAACCGGGGTGAAGAATCCGGAACCACCGAAAAACTTTGGTGCCACATAGGCTTCAATACGGTTTACAACACCTGCTTGCAAAGCTGCATAATTGAGAGTGGAACCACCTTCTAATAAAATACCATCTATCTGCTTTTCGCCTAGTTTCGCCATCAAATCCTGAAGGTCTAATCTACCTTCCTTCTCTGCTACCACTAGAACCTCTACACCTTCTTCTTCTAGATCCTGTTTTTGCTGGTTCCAAAACCTGGTGTACTCCGGATGTGGTGCAATGGTTGCTACAATAGTTGGAATTTCCTTCGCCGTAGTTACCACATTGCTGGTTAGCGGTATGCGCAATTTGGAATCGCAGATAATACGAATCGGATTCCTGCCATCTTCCATCCTACAGGTCAAGTGCGGGTCATCATTTAATACCGTTCCAATTCCCACCATAATACCCTTTAACGCATTTCTTGTCTGTTGTACCCGTTCTCTGGATTTCTCATTGGAAATCCACTGGGAATGTCCTGTTCTCGTGGCAATCTTGCCGTCTAATGTCATAGCATATTTCATCAGTACAAATGGTGTCTTTGTTGTAATGTAGTGGAAGAACACCGGATTTAATGCATCACATTCTTCCTTCATGAACTCTGTCACCACTTCAATTCCTGCATCGCGAAGTATCTGTATGCCCTTTCCTGCCACCATCTCATTGGGGTCATTAGAACCAACATACACCTTAGAAATCCCATGCTCAATAATCGCTTCCGTACACGGTGGTTGCTTGCCATGATGACAACAAGGTTCTAAGGTTACATACATTTCTGCTCCCTTTGCATCCTCTTTATTGGCAAGGTTTGCAAATGCGTTTCTTTCTGCATGCAAATCACCATAAACTCTGTGATAACCTTCGCTGATAATTTTACCATCTTTGACGATAACAGCACCTACTAACGGATTCGGATTCACCTTACCGACACCTTGCTTTGCTAATTCAATTGCTCGTTGCATGTATGCTCTGTTGTCTGACATGTTATACCTCTTTTCGCATAATTTCATAAATCATCACTTCACCATCACCAATATCATGCTTACAATGTTCTACTGTGTGATACCCTCTATGTTCATAAAATATTGTCGCCGGAAGTGACGCATCCAAATCACAATAATCATATTCCTTAAATATTTCTTCTTCCAAATGGTCCATAATCACAGAACCAAAACCTTGTCCCTGAAATTCAGGTAATACATATACTCTAGTGATATGATTATCCCTACGGCTTCCTGTACCTACAATCTTGTCATTAACTACTAAGACATCGATTCTTCCTTCTTCTATGTCCTTCTTAATGTTGTCAATACTATTTAATCTTCCAAAGAAGTCAACTACTGCTTGTGTGTAATAATGAGGAAATATTCTTGCTTTCGTTTCCCGCACAATATCACAAACTAGTTGTGCTTCTTTAGTTGTCGCTTTTCTGTATTCCATATATTCTCCTTTAAACTGAAAGTTGAGCGTGTGTTGTCAGGTTAGAGTCACATTTTCTTTATCGTTTTTTGCTTTCATCAAAAGCATTATAACGGAAATAGCAAACATAATTATAAGCATTATGTCAAATATTGAATTCATATTTACAAACAGAGTTGAATTGTTCCATTCAATATAGTCTGCCAAATTAGCAAATACATCATATATAAAATGTAAAACCATAGGTAT
>SVEJ01000027.1 GCA_015057435.1 Lachnospiraceae bacterium | reverse complement strand
TATCCTCTCCAGTGTCCTACATGAAGTCCATTACCTGATGGATATGGGAACATATCCAAACAATAATACTTTGGTTTCTTACCATCTTCTACATTGATTGGGTTTGCTTCCCAATTCTTACGCCATTTGCCTTCAATCAGCTTGTGATTATATGCTGTTGCCATTGTTTCTCCTCCTATTATCATTGGGCATTGCCCGCATTTTATACACAAAATCTTTAACTTATACATTGTAACCATACAGGGATATTTTGTCAAGAAATCTAAGGGTTTTCAGACATTTTCACTTCAACACATCACTATGATTCAATACCGGTGTACTATATAGGAATAACACATCCGCATCTTGAAAATCTACATATTGTCCCAACATAGATGGCAATATATATCGAATATCAATCAAAGTGGTCTTTTCATACTCTTGTGCCAACAATGGTGCAATGCTACTTCCAAAGGAATCCCGAAAGATTATGAGATGCTTTCCGTTATGACACATCGGATTTTCAATGGTTGCCAGGGAAATCGGACCTCCCACATACAGTTCGTACGGGTCATCACCTTCTATCTTTGCCTTATCGTACACAGGAATTTCCTTATTATTCTGATAGTCAAATACCTTCATCTGTTCGATCATATCATTGGTAAGATATTGCAAGCTATCCGGTGTGATTGGTAATGCTGCCTGACCATGATAGACTCCGTAGAAGTCTCCTTCTACTGTCATGGTGCGATATTGTGACTGAATCGTAGCATTTTCTTCCGATGTCACTTGCTCTATACCCTGTACTTCCGTTTCCAAGTTACCAATCCCTTGTCTCATTCCGGCCAAAAGTACATCTGCCACATCAGCAAGCTTTTCCTGTCGCCAATGGATATCGGTCCGATAATAATCCTCACCAGATAAATACGGAAAGATATCAATATAGGTCATATTAGAGCTTTCCTCTGATATTATGTCAACCAATTTGCCGTAATCCATCGCAAGATACCCATTTTCTGTTCCATAAAAATAATTCTTATCCGGAACAATGGACAGATACACCTGACAATTGTTATCCTTCAGATACATATCATACACATTTTTGAAACGCTTGGCGGCATACTGTAGGCTGTCTTCATTTAACGGATACTCCATATTGCATATTACTTTGCAAGTTTCGCCGTCAATCTCATCTTCCACCACATAGATTCCATTGTTGTCAAGGGTTAAAGATGTCATTGCTTTCATACTACGAAATGCATCACGAGCCGGAAACTGGTCTAGACTATATTCCTCAAATGCAGACATAATGCGTCCACTCAACACTGTTTCCTCGGAAAACTCCGGCCTCTGTTTTAACAATCTTCGTTCCGAAACAGAATACTTTTCATCCGGCTTTATCCATACAAAAACACAAAGCAGTAAAAAAGCAATGCCCACTAAACCGATAAATATATGAAATTGTAGGTTTGAATGTTTCTCTCTTTGCTCTTCCATACATACTCCTAAAATCTAAAATATAAGAACGGGTTAAAGGAACCGTCAATCAGATAAGCGGTTGATAAGAATAACATCGCTACTACGAATAATGCTTCTAAAACAGCCACTACATAAGTATTTCCTATCTTGTTGCGCAAGGTTTGATAACACATTTGGGGAACATGTGTTGCACCTATTATCGCTAACAATAAAATACCACCATAGCTTCTAAGGTAATAAGTACACTGCATTCCCACGATTTCCTTATGCGCTACCTCTCCTATAAAAAACAGACTTCCCACATCTGTACATAGTTCACTCATATTACCTGCACTGAAAATAACAAAGCTTATCGTCACCACAAGAAACATATAAATGCGACTCCAGATTCTACTTGTTTGCAACCGATTGTATAGCCACATTTTCTCTATCACCAATAAAACAGCAAAAAACAATCCCCATAGTACAAAGTTCCACTGTGCTCCATGCCAAAAACCTGTAAGCATCCATACCACCAAGATATTAACCATCTGTTTGGCAAGTCCCTTTCGGTTGCCTCCAAGAGGAATGTACACATAATCCCGAAACCAGCTTCCCAAGGAAATGTGCCATCTGCGCCAAAACTCTGTCACACTCTTACTCATAAACGGATAGTTGAAGTTTTCAGAGAATTCAAATCCCAGTAGTTTACCAAGCCCGATTGCCATATCACTGTAACCACTGAAGTCAAAATATATCTGTAAAGAAATAGCCACCGCATATAACCAATAAAACGCCAAGGTTTTCTCATCGGACACCCGGAACACTTGACACAATTCACCAAGCTGATTAGCAATCAGTACCTTTTTCCCTAAACCGATTGCAAAACGTCTCATACTGTCTGCAATCCTGCTACTTGCTATTGTTCTCACGCTCAGTTGTCCATTAATATCTGAATACCGTACAATCGGACCTGCAATCAACTGCGGAAACATAGAAACATAGGTGGCCAGTTTCAAAAAGCTTGTTTGCTTCTCCACTGTTCCACGATACACATCCACGATATAACTGATAATCTGGAAAGTATAGAAGCTGATACCAATCGGCAAAGCTACTTTTAAAAGTGGTATTTCTGTTTTCAATGCCACATTGATATTGCTTACCAAGAAATCTGCATATTTGAAATAAATAAGCGCACACAAACAGGCCCCCACCGAAACTATCATCACAAGTTTCTTTGGAAGCTTATCCATAAGCGTTCCCGCTGCATAGCCAACCATAATGGTTACTAGCATCAATATTACATATTTCGGCTCTCCCCATGCATAGAACACAAGACTTGATAGAAACAGCACCAGATTTTTCAACTTGTTTGGTGCAAGATAATACAAGCCAAGTACAATGGGTAGAAAATAATACAAAAATGTAATACTACTGAAAACCATTCTTTTCCTCTGCCCTTTCTAATCGAACTGTATAAAAGTATATCACTGATATGCATATATGGAAAAAGTCCTAATTTATAATAGGACTTTTCCATACACATAATTATATTTTAAAAATCATACCTCTCGTATACATCATCGGTAACACTCTCATACATTATTGTGCAATCACTTCTTCATATAAAACATATGCATTACCATATGTCTCGATGGTTTTGTTCGCAAAAGTATCAATCGTATCCCCCAATCCAAATGCAGAAATCACATAATCGTCAATTACTACAATCACCAATTTTTCCGGCATACCACACATCCACTGCTTTGCCATAACATTCTCTTTCACTGCTGTGGCTACTGCTTCCACATCTTCTTTGTTCTCTGCTTTTACATGATACACACCTGCCGTAAAGTTGTTTGCCATCATGGCATTCATCATGGAAGCAGCATCATCGATGTTGTCCACCTGAGCTGCAGGGAATCCCAAAGTAACATCTAACTCCTCTGCATTTGCTGCATCAAATGCTGCCGGTCCCTCAAAATTCTGATTAGCAGAATCGCCACCAGCTACAGGGAACTTGTCTGCTTCTTCATAGCTTCCCCATACAGTTGTAAGAATTTCCAAAGCATCCCCAATCACCACTTCATTTTCTGGTGTTTCGCCTTCCGACTTTGAAGCGTCATCTACTACGGATTCTGTTCCTACTCCTGCACTTGTATTCCCTGTATCATTCGTATCATCCTCGTTGCCACAACCTGCCAAGGATAACATCATACATGTCATTGTAATTAGTAATAATTTCTTTTTCATGGTTTATCTCCTTTATCAATCATAATATTCTAATCTATACATAACATTTTATAGCATTATACCCTATTATATACTAAAACGAAAGGTCTTACTACGAATAGTACATACCCCACGAAATTCTACTGTTCAACGTAGATATTTTCTCTGGAAAAATCCGTCTTAATCTGAATAAATTCCTCAATATTTCGCATCACCACAAAAAGTCTTGCCCGATTTTCAAATTCCAAGCGTTCCACCGGAAGCGGTCTTCGTTTCATATAAATGTCCATTTCACGGAATTGTTTCATCAACTCATGTCCATCATTATCCCTATGAAATTTCGTAGCCATTATCTTTAAAAAATGGGAAATCGTCTTAGCAGTTTCCGGCGTACTATTCAGCTTTCTTACATTTTTGTACATCTCATATAGAACCTGACACTGTCGATCACGCATCACGATATATTCGATATCGTAACGATCATCCTTATTAAACTGATTTAGGTAGTTTTCTTCTGCTAGATTTTTTGCATTTCGAATCATTTTTCGCAATTCAATAAAACTTTCTGCATTATAATCGGTCATATTGACATTCACAATCTGCTGTGACATTTGATTCAAAATTTCTACAATCTTTGTATCCGCTTCTTCTTTAAGATTTTCAATTGCATCCACATTTTTCTTCAAATGCAAATTAGCAATCACACCAGTACCCACACCAATCACAAAGATCAAAGCCTCATTCAGAATTGTTTGCCCATTCATCACTCCGTAAGTAACAAAATGTGAAATTAAGACTGCATTCATAGTCATCGCATATTGCCAATGTAACATCTGACAAAGGACAATATAAATTGCAAAATACGTAAGGAACCCTGTTATCGAAAATCCCAACAATTGAAAGCAAACATATCCTAGCACTAACGACACTACAAATGCATAAAACCTTGTAAGTGCTGTTTTTAATGTTTCCTTCTTTGTAGGCTGAATCGTAAGAATTGCGACAATTCCCGCAGATATGGAATGTGCCAAACGAAACACCTCAGCCAAAGCGATTCCTCCAACAGCTGCGAAAATTATTTTCAATGCATTAATTAAAAGTATTCGATTGGCATCTTTGATTTGTGCCGTCAAAAATTTCACATCATTCACCACCTTAATTTAAATATAGTATTTTCTTTTTTAACATCTTTAATCATGTTCTTTCATCTGTTTTTTATCAAAAAATCCACTCATAACATATATCATTATGAGTGGGTTTCTTATGATAATTAGATTATTTTGCAGCTTTCTCCATAAACTCTAAATATTGATTTTCCGGCAATGGTCTTGAATAATAATACCCCTGCAAATAAGCAACACCCTTCTCTGTCAACATATCTGCCTGCTCCTGCGTTTCTACTCCCTCCGCCACAATATGACGTCCTAGACGATGAATCATATCTACACAGGAATTAAGGATTACCTTCGCACCCTCACTATCTTCTTCAAAGCACGGCCAGATTAGGCTCTTATCCAGTTTAATCAGGTCAAAGCCCACCTCTTCCATCTTAGAAAGATTGGAGTATCCTGTTCCAAAATCGTCCATAGAAAATCCAAAGCCCGCATCCTGTAAACGCTTCATATTCTGCTCCAGAATCTCCTCTGCTTCCACTGCCGCAGTTTCTGTAATCTCTAAGTTAATGCAGTTAGGCGTCAGTTCATATTGCTCCATACAAGCAAGCAACTGTTCCGGCAAACGCAGGTCAACAATCTGTTTACCAGAAAGATTCACTTCAATATATTCAATACCTAGATTCTGAAGATTGTTCTCTTTATAGAACTTACATACCTTCTCAAATATAATCTGTCCCAGTTCATTGATATATCCTCTACGCTCCGCAATCGGAATAAACAACTCCGGTGACACAAAACCTACAGTTTCCTTGTCCTTCAAACGAACCAAAGCCTCTGCCGAAACGAACTTTTGGTTCTTTGTAGAATAGATTGGCTGATAAAAAACCTCAAAACCATCATCTTTGATTGCCTTTTGTACAAGCTTTTCTACGGTTTCATAATACTGATATTTCTCAACCATATCCTGATTAATCACAAACTGCACTCTACCGTTTGCATCAAACTGATTACCGTTGACAAAATCGAACACATTCTCCACCTCCAGATAAGTGGTGGCATAGGTCGGACACTCCAAAACCGTCAAACGTAAATCTGCCATTTCATGGTCAACTACTAATTCCTTCTGAATTGCTTCCACCAAACCATCTAATAGAAGCTGCTCGCATTCCTTCTTATCATGTAATATCACCGCAACCATCCGGCGATGACTGTGATATGCATCCTCTCCTGTATAAGAAGACATCGCTTTTGCAATATGCTCAAGAATATGAGCCAACTCCGAATTACCATACGTCGTCCTTACCAAACGTTCATTCATAAGGGCTACATTTACAATCCAAAATGTCTGCTTGGATTCCAATTTTTCTGACACCACTAATCCGTAGGCCTTCTGACTAAACACACTTTCCATATCGCAATCCATATACTCTCTTGGATTCTCCATAGAGATATAGACAAACAATGTCATCAGTGCTAGTGCCATGGACGACAACAATAAATGAGGATATAAAAACTGCAACACTGCAATACCTAACCACACCGCGATGCCAATTGTAATGGTGCTTCTCTCATGTGGCACAAAACAAATCTTTTTGCGAAACAGACGAACCAAAATCATACACATATAAACCGCAACAGATATGTAAATGGTCATCGCCATTGTTCCATAGGAATACATGCCATCTTCACCAACATAGTAGTGAATCCCACCAAACAAAACCATAACAAATGCGATTAATAGCGGAATCATACGAAGGAATAATTCTTTCCCTGTATAACGTCTCTGCTCTCGTTCTTTCACATCCACATAAAGATAGAGAAAGAAAATGGTCAAATCTAATGTTCCAATGAAAAATTGATGTGCAAGGCGGTTCAACCATGGTAGCACCTCGTCCGTATGAATCAGGGTATAAAGAGACCATAGCTCAAATACAATGTTAAGCCCCGCGCTGGTCAAAAATGCAGCAAACAACTTTGTGGACAAAAATGGCATTCGCTTATTGCGAAAGAAATTAAATATAATCGTAATCACGACTGCCAATGATACAATCTGTGTTCTGTATTCCATGTTTGCACCCCCTCGTGTATAATACTTTACTTCCCCTTTATATGATACCAATTCTACAATATATCAGCAAGTAAAATACATGTAAATTTATAAATATACCTCTTTACAATATCTATATTATAATCTATAATGAAGAAAAAAATGTATCAATATTGATACACAATACTAAGAGGAATTATGGATTATATAGTTCAAAAACAAGATTCAATTATTGTAATTGAAGAAAGAAAAAAACAAGTAAAGAATAGTATCGTAGAGCAATTCATCTCTATTCGAAAGGCCAAACATCTTACCCAAGAAGATATTGCAAGGAGAACAGGTATTGCACGATCTAATATCGCTAGAATCGAAAGCGGAAAATACGTTCCGACAATCGAGGTGTTAACAAAACTCGCCATCGCTTTAGATATGAATTTAGAAATACAATTTACCGAAAAATAGTATAAGGTATACGGAGGATTACTTTGAGACAGGTTGGCAAATTAAACAATGACGTTATAACTGCATTAAAATTAAACATGGCACCTGGTACTCCTATTTATATCGGTAATAGCAACGAAAATCACATAAAAAAACGACACCCCTTTGAATACGATAAATATTATAACAAGATACCTAATATAATATCAGCTCCTGATTATATTGGCTTGAATCCAAAAGACCAATCTATTCAATATGTAAAAGAATTTAAAGTAGATTCCGAATACATAAGAGTTGCAATTAAAATCACGAATAATAACAAGTGTTTTGTCAAAACACTTCATCTGCTTAGCACTTATAATGCTGAACGATACATCAAAAAAGGAACCTTGATAAAACTTGACAACAACTATAAGTAATGTATAATAAAATTATAAATAATACATATTATATGTAATGGAATCTGAGGGCGGAACAGGCGGCCGCCACCCGTATGTTAGGAGATGTGGATTGTCACCCACCTATTCCATTAAAAAAGCAAGCATCTTCATTTCAAGATACTTGCTTTTTTATTTGCTAACTTTATTTTTTTCTCTTCACTGGAATCCACACACCACTTTCATAGTTCGCTACAGACATATTTCCTTTGGTGTACCATTCAATATTCACATATTGTGCCACCTCATAATCCGGATTTCCAGGTAACCATTCCTTAAAAATCTGATTATTCAAGGCTTGTAATGCTCCCGGCGTCGTAGCGCCCGGCAATCATATAGTGGATTCAATCATGATATTCTTGTCCATTTGTGGTTTTGTTTGTCCTAAATCCTCACCTGACTATTCTTCAGTAAACAGCACTTGCTCCACAAGTCCCGCTGCATCCTTAATGCAATCTTGACATGAACGCAATACCTTGCCTGTATCTACACCTTTCAATTCCTTGCAAATCAAAGAACCATTCTGTTCCTGAAACTGACTGGTAATCTCTCTCGCCAATTGATAAGAATTCATCTTACTATTTGGTTGTTCCATATTACCAGTACTTACTTTCATTCCTGCCAACACACAGGCTCCTGTTACAGCTCCACAAGTCCCCTGCATTCCGCCCATACCAAGTCCTAACGCTTCTGTCATTTTGAACATCTTTTCCTCATCGACACCAACCAAATCACAATAGGTACAAGCAACTGCCTGCGCACAATTATAACCTTTGTTGTGTCTTTTTATTGTATCTTCTACTCTTGTCTGCATACTTTCTTCTCCTTTTCATCTGTATCGTAGCATAAATCAAACATTATTCTTCACTCAATTTTGCATTTATATAGGTCACATAGATGTGACCTATCCCGAAAACGATCGCTGTTATAATTAACAGAATATGTCCTAATGTACATCCACATAGTAAAAAAAGCAATGTCGGAATAATTGCCAGCACCATGCGATTCCACATACTCGGATTCACAAAGAAGATAATCCACATAATCCAATAGGTTAACATAAGTAGGATACTACCAAGAAAATATATTAGGAATGCATTCGTTGATGCGAATCCAAACTCTGCAATCCCAATATTGAACACCATCAAAAACATAGATCCATATCTACCAATCTGTTCTAACACATTCATTGCTTTGTTCTTACACAAGTTCTCTACATCACGATATTTCACAGCATATATAATATTCGGAATCAATAATAAAATAACAAAAATCAAACCGAACACATTCAACCAACTCACACCTATTTCACCTGCCAAAAATACCGATGTGGGACCATCTGCACCACCTATGTAACTGTAACTCATAATTGCTCCTTCCTATTATCCGCTTCATAAACTTATTTTCAAATTACCCAAAACGTGTGTAAAATGGACGCCTAAGAATATACATCCTGTTATGGTCAAAAGAATATTGCTTCTCCATAAACCAATAAACACGTAAAACAACGGCGGCATCATAACAATAAAAAACATCATAACAAATATGCTCTGATGACCTGTAAAGTATAAAAACCAACCAAAAAAGTTCAATAGCAAAACACCAATTGTTATGGAAAAAAACAATAATTCTTGCGGACCATTTATTGAAAATATCGTTTTCTCATCACAGACTATAAACATCATAAAAGCAATACACAAGGACCCAAGTAGCTTCTCGCATGTATTCAGTATTATCGAAGATTCTTGCATAGTCATAATCGGATTGGATTTTAATTTTAACAATGGCATAATCATATAAGGTATCTCTTGTATTGCAAACAATATAAGCCCTAACACCCAAAAACCAAGATATTGATTATCAAAAAGCTTTATCCACCTAAACATACTACTCCTCCTTTTTTAACATTGTCTTTGCTTCTTTGCACCATTCAAGATACGCACGATATGTCTTCATCCCAAACTCAACAGTCAGTAAATAATACTTATGTGTATCATCCTCGGAAACATTCTTCTTAAGAATATCTGCTGCATTCGCAAGGTATTGCAACTCCTTCTCAATCTTTTCCTCAAATGCGTCTATATGCGTAACCGCTTGTAGTGCACCTGCCTCATTTCCGAAAAACAATTTCAATAGTGTTTCATATCGTAGTTCATCTTTTTCTGCCGGAACCTGCAGCCAGCTCTTTAAATACGCTCTTCCCTCTTCCGTAATAGAATATATCATTTTACTTCGTTTGTTCTCCGCGCCATCACGTTTTACCGCCATACCGCGATTGACCAAATCACTAAGAGTGGGATAGATACTTCCGTAGCTGCCTCCCCAAAAATACTTGAGCGAAGTATCCATACGTTTCTTAATTTCATAACCTGTTAAATCCTCATGACTTAACAATCCAAGAATCACGCAATCCATCTTTTTCTCTACTGCCATGTTCGAATCAATCCCTCCGTTTTATAAATTGTTCTAACGCACACTGTAATATATCACTCTGATACATTCACAATATATCACATTGATATATTTGTCAACCTGAACTTTACAAACTTTTTTCCTATCATCCCAAAGAATATCTTTGAAACCCAAAAGGAGCGTTGCTTAACATAGCAACACTCCCACAACACCTGCTAACAACATCATCATTCCCGGCACCACATATTTCCTCGGATGATGCCATAGATCACTTTCGATTTTCCAATTTCTAAGCGGACAAAACCACTCTAACAGCACAGAACCAATCGCACTAAGGAGAGCAAAAGCAAATGCAACACTCATAAGCACCGGTGATACATCCCCAATCTGCACACGCCAGCTTATCAAGAAAATCAAATCTGCCATACTGTTACAGATAAATATAAAGAAACCATATGGTAGAATAAATCTTCTCATTTGTCCGGGCATATTTCGCACAGCCTGTTCCAAAGAAGGATCACAGGAAAGCAGAATACAAATCGGTGTATTCAGTGTTAAGATTGCAAATCCGATTGGTAATACAAACCCACTACCCAATTCACCTAAGAGCATTGGTAACAAAATCGCAACACCCCACATAGCAAAGGTGTTCACAATATAATTCTTATGAGACATCAGATAACGCAATATATATTGGCAAATCGAGTGATGCTTTCTGCTATAGTGAATATTACTTTTTGCATTTCCTTTTTCTATAAAATCATAGACATTTGCAACGAACAATAATCCTACCGACACGACTGCATTTATTAGAAGAAGGAACCATAACGTGTCCCATTGATTCCCAATATAAGTTACTGTCAACATCAGACCAATCCACAAAATTCCAAGCCATCTATATTTTTTGTAGACGTAAATACATGCACTCATGAAAACTGCATGAATCACACACAACACACTTGTTAAAATTTCCATTCCGCTACAATTGGCAACAGCAAATACCACTGCTAATAAAGGAGCACTGACCGTCACAACCGCATAGATTCCAACTGATACTACATAACTTAAGGATACTTTCCAATTGCAAGCCGGCATCATCAACACATGTCTCATTTCCTCCATATTATTTACAGAAGAAAATGCCTGCCAGGTCGCTCCCGCCGTCACCATAGAAGACATAAGGTATAACACAAACGGTCCAATCACAATATGAAATTCTGCCATCTTCAAACTCCAAAACAAGAACAGGCAAACTAATAAATTCTTTCTTGCCTTTTCGTAGTTTGCTCCAAGCATTTTTTTGTTAAACACGCTCATGAAGTTCATCAACCTTCAATACCTCCCTGATTTTTACCGCATCAATTTCATCTTGCTCAAATGTTTTGCTAATCTGCCCTTCTTGCAAAACAAGCACTCTGTCCGATGTCAACGTGATACTTTCCAAAATATGAGATGAAAACAATACTGTTCCAAATTCTCTATAATCCGAAATCAACTGATACAAAAACTCTGTACTTTGAAAATCCAGTCCATTCACCGGTTCATCTAATAACAACAAATCCGGTTTCAATGCAAAAGCTGTAATTAGGAATACCTTCTTTTTATTTCCCAAGGACAAATCCTTAATCAGTACATTTCTGTATTCCTCAAAATGAAATCCTTCTACCAAAGACTCCACATCTACTTTTTTCTTTCCGTAGGAGTCAAACACATAGGACAGATATTCTTCAAAGGTAAAATAGCCAAATGCCTGATCATCTGAAAATACAGTATAACGATGCTTCTTAAATGCATTTTTTTTCAAATTGACTGTACTTTCTTGTAACAGAACGCTTGATACCTCATAAGTATCAAGCAGACCTGACAGCCATTTTAATAATGTTGTCTTTCCGGCACCATTTAATCCGATTAAACCGACAACCTCATGTTCTTGCAATGCAAATGACAAATCCTTTAATATCATTTTTTCTTTTTGGTACCATGCATGTAAATGCTGTACCGATAATAATGTATGTTCCAATGCTCTTATTCTCCTTGCTTAATTCTCTTTCGTTTTCTTCCACATAGAAATTGCAGACGATAGATAGAGGGCTCCAACTAATCCAAACAAACCTGCCATTCCCACATTACCTGCTGCAAGTCCGAAAACTGCTACTCCAATCCAAACCAAACCTAATAATAAACGAAAATACATATGACGCATAACACATTCCTCCTACTTCTTATAAAGACTTTCGTAAGTCTTATTACTCTTTGTTTGCTATGTATGCATCATACTATTTTTTTTTGATATTTTTAGAAATGTCCGTAAATGGTCACCTTTTGTCCGCGAATGGTATCAAAAAACACATCCAACTTATGTAAACTAAGTTCGATGTGTTTTTTTAATCACAATATTCTATTCTCTTGAAACTCCTTCGTAATATAGTGTTACAACCGCCCGGAAGATATTGTCTTCGCAAGTCGTTCTTACCATTCCGTCATACTTCTCAGCAGCCGTTTTCGCACTTTTCAGTCCAAAACCATGTAGACCATTCTGTTGTTTTGTTGTCTGCAGTTCTCCGGTTTCCTTTTGCTCTATTGGAACTGTATAAGGATTTTCCACTTTAATGACAATCATCTGATGAATTCTTCGTATTGTTAATGAGATTGTTCTATCCTGCTCTTTCTCATTTTTCTTCGTTGCATCTAATGCATTATCAATCAAATTACCGAGAATCGCACATAAATCCACCCCTTGAATATTCGTATTATGCGGAAATTCAATCTCTGCATGAAATGCAATACCACACTCAGATGCGATTGCCAATTTACTGTTGATCAGATAATCAACTGTATCGTCTCCGGTCCATACCGTAGCTGCCATTCCCTTTATCGGTTCTTGCAGTGCATTCAGATAATCCGTTGCCTCTGCGTATTTTTCATTGGACAACATTTGCTGTAATGCACCGATATGATTGTGAAAATCATGAAAAAGCTTCGCATTTATTTCATAGGCACGATTCAATGTGTTGTAATCTTTCTCTAAAAGCCTGGCTTGCTCTTCTTTAAGCTTTACCAATTCCTGTTCCGTTTTCCTCTGATAAATGATATACAAAAACAGAACGTTCATTAACAAAACCACCGAAAAAATCAACCACATATAAATCGTATCTGTAGGAATATAAGAAAGCTCCATACCGGAAATCGTAACTGTAGCAAACATTTCGATGATTGCTGTCACTGAGGCAATTCGAAATATTTTTCCGGCGCCGATATCATCTTTTTTTACCACATATATTACAATCATTAAAAATAGGATATGTACAAACCAAGCCGGTAACTGACCGTATAAATGTGCTTGATTCATATATATTTCTGATTGGAAACACACACTACATAAAACACCTACAATAAATGCGCCGAGCCAAATTGCAATTTCATATAACAAAACCAATAACACACTGTTTCTAATTTCAATTCGCAAAAAAAGCCTTGCCAACACAATCAATAATACAATTTCCAAATATACCATCTGTAATTGAGATAACGGGCATACAGATAAAACAACTGCTACCAAACCTCCGAGAATGCCGGCAAACACAAACTGTTTATTCGAACGTTTCCCTTTTAAATAAAATAATGCAAGCAATAATATGCCGATTAGTATATGCACTGTATTCAATAATAAAGTAGATGCAAAACTGATATACGTTATCATATATGTGCCCCCCAATACGCATTAATTTGTTCCTTTACAGGTTGCAAATGTGAACGACTGATGGCGCAATTATCTCCATTTTTCAAAATCGCCATTCCGTCCTTAATCTGCACAATATGAATCATATTAACAATACATCCGCGTTCCACGAAAATAAATTCCTCTGAAGCTAATTCATCATATACCTGTTGCAAACTCTTTCGTACCTTAGATTCTCCTGACTGTGTTACAATCCTTGCATTCTTTCCGTCTCTTTCAATATAATATATTTCTTTGTAGGGTATCTTTTCTAACCTCGTATTCGTCTGAATGGTGTAGACCTTACCACTTTCCAATTCAATAAGCTTTACCGCATCGCGGATTGCAACAGGCAGACGCTTTTCCATATCATTTTTCGGCACATATCGAAAGACCGATAATTCAAAAGCATCAATAGCATATTCAATGTGCGATGTAATAAAGATAATCTTTACATTTGGCAAATATGGTTTAATCTTGGCCGCCAATTCCATTCCGGTATACTCCGGCATTTCCACATCCAGTAAAATCAAATCATAGAAAAATTGATCTTCTGTAATGTCATATAACAGATTATCACTGTGTGTATATTTTGATAGCTCTCCAACACTACCACACTCTTTCATTACCCGCTCTATCACTTTCGCATGATTTTCTACATATTGACTTTCATCATCACAAATCGCAATACGTAACATTTATAATCCTCTCTTATCTCGTTGTAATATGGTTTACATAACACTGTATAATGTCTAATTTGCAAACACTACTCTATTTTGACAACACACGCCCAAAATGTCAAGAAGGACTAAGATTACTCTCAGTCCTTCTGACACCTACTCACCACTTATTGCCAAATCACCTGCTACATTTTGCTTCATTGATTTAATCCCTATGTAAGCCGAACCGCAAAATACAACAACAGAATATAATAAACCTAATAGAATACCTTCCCACGGAATTGAAAATTCAATTCCCATAATCATATTCATAAATATATACACAATATAACTAATCACATTTCCTACTGCAATTCCTAAAAAATTCGTGACAATAGTTGTAATCACACCTTCTAAAACAACCATCTTTATCAATCCTTTTTGTGAAACACCAATTACACGCAGCTGCGCAAATTCCTTGCGTCGCATCTGAATATTACTTGCAGTCGTATTAACAATATTAGCGGATGTTACAATCACCAAAAATATTGCAAAGATAAGAATATATCTAAGAATTAAGCGAATCTGTCCGACGACTCCGACAAATTCTATATAACTTGATGTCGTACAAAAGCGGACAGGATCGAAATAATCCAATGTTGCAATATTAGCTGCTGACAAATCTCCTTCTATATGATATTGCATACCCGTAACATAGCTTTCATCTGTATTGGTAAATGCATAATAATGTTCTAACGGAAGAATAATGGAAAGGTCATAATTTTCAATATTACAATCAAAATCCACAATTCCCTCTACTACATAAGTTTTATATGCACCTTGTTCACGAAGTGCTTTTTTACACTCCGTACAAATTTGCGGATAGTTATACTCTGTACCTTTTGGAATCTTAGCAAGACGTTCAACTATCATCTGACGTAATTTCTCTGGATCGATAATATCAATCGTGTCACCAACCTGATACGTTGTATACGTTATGCTATCCCAGACATTTTTTAACGTTTCATCTTCAGCCACCATATATTCTGCACCATTGATTAATACAATTCCGTTCTCACTTACATCAAGCGTTCCGGCAACCAATCTACTCTCATATCTGGCATAATCTTCATCATCATAACCATAACACATCATCTTTGATGCATAATATGCTTCCTGCTCAATACGCGTTTCATCCCTTTTCTTATAATCTGCAAAATCCATATAAAATGGATGATCTTTGGCAAAATGATTAATGAAATCCGTCACATCTGCCACTGCAACCTCTGCCATATAAACCTTCTTAGCTTCTTGAACAGCTTGTATCTTACTGATTCCTTCAAAGTAATCCAACGGCGGAAGATTTTTTTGCACCTCAGCAATCGTCCCGTCACAGTATAACGGATCATAATAAAAAACCTGATAGTAGCGACAGATGCGATTAATCACATCATAATATCGATTTACATAATCCGAAATACCCAAAAACGCAATCAATGCAGCAATTCCAAAAAACATCGCTCCTACGCTTTTGAAAAAACGTCCGGGGCTGCGCATAAGATTCTTATATGCATAGTCTCCTTCCACACCAAACAGTCTTCCGTACAAACTCTTTCTTCTTCTCTTGATTTTTTCCTTACGAATGCGAAATTCACCTCTAAGCGCACTCATTGGTGACATTTCCGTTACAAGCCTGCAATTATCTTGCATAACAAAATACAGGTCTAACATATATGCAAAGACAATTAAAAAACACGGAAGTACATGAAATCTCATCTCAAAGGAAATAAGCAAACAAACTAGCGACATTCCTACCTGACCGATTACGACACCTAAAAGTATTCCAAGTAGTTCTAACATCAAGCCTTGTAAATAGATAATCATCTTAAGCTGCCCTTTTGTTGCTCCGATACAACGCATATTTCCATAGTCCTTAATCTGCTCAAAAATCGATAACTGAATAGAGTTACGAATCACTCCTACTCCAAACAATGCAAATATGTAAGAAACACACAGCAACAACAATGTCTGCACATAGATGCTGTCTCCTTCATATCCTTGCAGATAAAACGGAGCCAAATCCTGATTAATTTCACCTTCAACGCCATAAGTTTTGCATAGATATTCAAAATTCTTATCCATACGATAAGGATTGTCACCTGTTACATACAATGCCTGTTCATAATTCTTTCCTTGCCATTTTTCGTACCATCCGCCTACTTTAGCTTCCTTTACTACTGCATCAGCACTAATCGCTTGAATATCTTCGATAGTCTCTGTGTAAAGGATCATCTCATAATTACTTTTTCGTAAAACCGCTTCTTTTTCTATATCCAGATAACTAAACCCTGCATTTAACAGAATATATAAGAGCAATACAGTAAATGCAGTCCCGCACACCGTTATCACATTTCTTCTCTTATTTAATTGTAGATATCGTAGTGCCACTGTCTTATAATTCTTCATCTAACCATTCTTTCCTTCTACTGCTTATTGACTGCCTCGATCGGACGCATCTTTGCTGCCCATCTTGCCGGAAAGTATCCTGCAATCACACCAAGTACAATTGCAAATGCTATCGCTGCTAACGCAAGCCACCACGGAATAATTGCAATCTGTTCTCCAACATCTAATTTCATCAATTTCACTGCAATCTTATTAATACCGAATGTAATCAAATACGAAATGCCTACACCTAATACTCCACCGATTGCACCAAGAATCCCGGATTCTAACAAAAACAGATTCAATAATTCATCCGGATCGCATCCTAACACTTTCAAAATTCCTATTTCTTTCAATCGGTCATACACAGCCGTCATCATCGTGTTGCTGATGCCAATGACTGCAACCAGTAACGCAATCATACCAATTCCTGCAAGAACAATCTGTGCAATCTTTAGAATTCTGTTCATGGAATCCGCATATTCTTTCTCGCTCTGTGTTTGAAATCCTTTGTTGTTAATTTTTTGCATAACATCTTCCACATATTCTGCATCATCAAGCAAAACATATGCTTTTCCATAAATCCAATGCTTATAGTTTTCACCATCTTTATTAACCGGTTGTCCAATAATTGTATTCTCACTTACACGTTTTAGAAAGGATTTCAAAATATTAATATCGCAATAAATGTTGTAATCATAGACATTATCCGTTGTGCCCGTAATTAACATACGATGTTTTGATACCTTTCCGTCAGGTGTATCCAATTCTACTTCCACGCGTTCTCCGGAAAATTGAGGTTTCTTCTCCTCTTCTAATTCCTCTAGAAACATACCTGTCGTACTTTCATAAAACCAATCACTCGCTGCACATCCCATGACTAACTGTGGTGTAAGCCCCTGATCATCCGGCAGTTCACCTTCAGCCAATGTCAACGTTTCAAGATAGCTTCTAGGAACACCCACAATGTCAATAAAACCTTCATATCGTCCTGCATACATCATTCCATATACAGAAATCACCGGATAGACAACTTCGACATGATCAATCTCACCAATCTTAGCAAGCGCTTCATCTGTCAACATTTTATCTTGTCGATTAGACTTCTCCATACTTGTCACTTCAATAGTTCGCAAGGTATCACCACTATAATCTGCCATGATTAATTGCTTGGCACCAATACCGATAGAAATCAAAGATACAATCGATATAACACCAATCACTACACCAAGAATGGTAAGAAAGGTTCTAATTCCTCTTTTTTTCATATTGGTAATGCACAAGCGCCATATCCATCCCATACTTAAAACTCCTCTAATAACTTTCTCTTTCTTCTTGCTCTTCGAATAATCAAAAATGCTACAATTCCAACCACAACAATCGTTCCAACTAACCATTTCACAACAGTCCAGTCAATCGACTTCTTTTCATCCCCTTTGATCATAACAAGGTCGTCATATATCGGACTGGTAATTGCAAGTGAAACTTTCTGCTCAAGTTCTTGCTTATTTCCTTCAATATCTTCATAAGTTATATAAAGATATGTTTGACTTGCTTCATTGGTCACCTCTGATGCCAATGTAATAATATCAACACTTCCGCTTTTTCCGGATTCCACATTACCGATAAATGTTGACATTTCATCAACGCCATCTCCTTTAACTGTTGCCATCACATTATAAAGAGAACCTTCGCCCATATTATTTATCTTGGCCGTAATCTCCACAGTATCGCCAATTCTCGCATCAGCCCCTTGTGTCAAAAGCTCTGTAACTGCAACACGTTGTTCCATTGTAACCGGCAGAAAAATTGCTTCTTCTACAGTGTATTCATAACCACTATTGCTCTCATATTCTGTTTTAATCTTTACTTTGTAAGACTTTTCCTGTAATCCTTTGATTGCCTTTAACTTAATCTTTATCTTCTCTTCTTCTGTCGCATTAATTGTTTCTACATATGCCGTTCCTGCTCCATCCACAGGCAAAAATTCACCATTTTCCGTAGATACTGTTACCTTGATATTCTTAACCGTATTCTTAGACGCTGTATTCTTAAGCGTTAGTTGCAAGTCGAATTCTTTACCTCCTACAACCGATCCGGTTGAAACCTCATAGTCTGAAATCATTAATCTCGGCGTTGCTGCCAACGACGTTATAGGCATTTTCAAAACACTAATCAAAACCCCTAACAATAGCAACACAAAAAAATATGTATACTTCAATTGATTTCTCATTCTCATCATTCCTTTATCCCTTCTTCATACATTCTAATATTAAATATTATCGATAATTTCACCATCTGCAATACGGATAATACGATCCGCTTCTCTTGCAATATCTAAGTTATGTGTGATAAGCACCAAAGTCTGATTCAATTTTTTTACAGAATCCTGTAACAACGTAATAACCTCTGTACCATTTTTGGAATCCAACGCACCGGTTGGTTCATCTGCAAGGATTAGTGCCGGACGATTTGCCAATGCTCTTGCAATCGCAGCACGTTGTTGCTGACCGCCGGAGAGCTGATTCGGCAAATGATTCTTTCTATCCTGCAAACCTAACATTTCCATAATATGGTCAATATATTCCTTATCCGGTTTTCTGTGATCTAATAATATCGGCATCATAATATTTTCTTCTACGGATAAAACCGGAATCAAATGATACGCCTGAAATACAAATCCAATTTTTCTTCTGCGAAACACCGACATCTGTTCATCATTTAATTTTGTAATATCTTTACCATCCACAACAATCTTTCCGCTGGTAGGTGTGTCTACACCACCAATTACATTCAGTAATGTGGATTTACCGGAACCCGATGCACCAACAACAGCTACAACCTCTCCCTTCTTCACTGTCATATTCACATCATGCAATCCCCATACACGGGTATCTCCTTCACCATAAATCTTTGTTACATTTTCTAATGTTACGATATCCATATTTTTACTTCCTTTCTTTTCTAATTCTATTCTCCACTTATTGCTAACTCTTCCGCCATAGTCCGTTTCATGTTCATTAACGGAAAATAGACCGAACCACATAATACTACGACTGATAGTATCATGCCCAATACCATTCCCAACCATGGTATTGTATAATCAACGTCCCACATCATTCTCATAAACCAATACACGCCATAGCTAAATGCATTTCCTACTATAAATCCTAAAATATTGGCAATAATTGCTGTAATCACACCTTCTAACATCACCATCTTTATCAGACGCTGCTTCGATACGCCTATGACCCGAAGTTGTGCAAATTCTTTTCTTCTTAAGTGAATATTACTTGCTGTCGTATTAATGATATTCACACTGCTAACCGTTGCAATGAATAATACCGCTACCAATATATACATACTTGTCTTTTTCATACTGCCAAAGATCGATATCATTTCCAAATACATAGATGTATAACAATCTTTTTCATCATTGTAATAGTTCATGCTTTCTATATCTTCCATAGAAATATTGCCTTCGATATGATATGCAAGCCCTACTACCGAATTTTCATTCTCTCCTGTCATTTCAAAATATCTATCAAGCGGTAAAACAATTGAGAATGTTGTCGTTTCCGTATTAACATTTCTATCTACAATTCCTTCAATGGTATAGGTTGTATACGCTCCTTCTTGAATTAATTGCTGCTTACAACTTTCAATTATATCCATCCGATTCGAACCGGTATTTTCCTCCGTTCCCCGAATATCTTTCATCTCTTCGTTGACTAAGGTATTCAATTTTTCGACATCCACAATATCAATGGTATCTCCAATTTCATAATTCGTAATTGTGAAGTTTTCCACTGTCGAAGTATACATAGTTTCATAATCCATACTATTACCAACTTCCACCATAGCTGTTGTTCCGTTGACAACCACAATTCCGTTCTCACTGGTATTTAACGTTCCGGCTACCAAACTATTCTCAAATCTTGCATAGTCTTCTTCGTCATAGCCATATATATCAATCCTACTATTCATATACTTCCAGGCATTCTCGTTTTCTGCTTCGCTCTTTTCCTTTAGATAGAACGTACCAATCGGTTCTGCATGAAGATATTCATTCGTCAAATGAGACCTTAATGCCTCAGGATCCACCACCAAGGTTTCTTTTTGATACATTTTTTTGGTTGCTGTTACTTTTTCATGTTCCGATACTTTTTTCAAAAATTCCTGATCCGGCAAATTTTTTTGTATCTCATCTATTCCCTCACCCAACATAGAGATATAAGTGTAATAATGTTGGTAATATCCATACGTAGCTCCTATATCATCCATATATCGACCGAATAATTTGACAGAACCAAAACATGCAATCAGTGCTGTAATTCCAAGAAACATGGCTCCTATACTTTTATAAAACTTACCCGGGCTTCGCATAAGACTCTTATATGCGTAATCTCCTTCTATTCCTAATAACTTTCCAAAGATACTTTTCTTTCGAACTTTAATCTTTTCTTTCTTAATTCGAAATTCACCTTTCAAGGCACTTACCGGTGACATTCCTGTTACCAACTTGCAATTTTCCTCCATGGCAAAGTATAGATCTCCGTAGTAAGCAAGTAAAATTAATACAATCGGTATAATATGCATGGACAATTTCATAGAAATGAAGAGGCTCACAAGTGACATTCCAAGCTGTCCGATTACAATTCCAATTATAATTCCGCCTGTTTCCATAATGGCACCCTGTGTAAAAATTACGGCACGAAGCTGATTTTTCGTAGCTCCAATACATCTTAGATTTCCATAATCCTTAATCTGTTCAAACAAAGATAGCTGAATCGAATTTCGAATCACACCCACACCAAATATCGCAAAGATATATGCAACCAATAACGAAAAAATAATTAATATATATATTGTACCTGAATCTGTTCCCTGTAAGGAAAGTGCTGCAATAAACTGGTCAACCTCGCCATCCACGCCATAAGTTTTTGTCAGATATTCAAAGTTTTTATCTATTCGATAAGGACTGTTACCTTTAATAAACATAGCATTTTCATAATTCTTCTTAGATGAATACTCATAATATCCACCAACATAAGCAGTCTTTACCAGCGGATCTTCTTTTATCTGAGCGATCTGCTCGGCTGTCTCCGTATAGAGAATCATTTCATAATCGCCATACATACGTATGTAATCCCCTTTTATGTGATCGAGGTAACTAAATAGTGCATTTAACAGAACATATAATATAATTACTGTCAAAGCTGTCCCCAGTATCGTAAGTATAGTCCGTCTTTTATTAACCTTTAAATACTGAATTCCAATCCTTCTATAACTTTCCATTGATTCGTATATCCTCCCATATAGAAAATCGTATACAAAAAGGGTACAGTCCTTTTTGAACTATACCCATTATAAAACAGCAATATTACATTATCGTGACATTCTATCTTACAGTTTTGTAAGATAAGGTCATTTTCTTTCTCACTTCACAAACGTCAATACAAACCAAGTATACTTGCCATCCTCACTTTGCACACGAATGTTGCCACCCATTCCTTCCACAATAGACTTCGTAAGAGACAATCCAATTCCCACACTATTCGGATTCACCTCTTGATGTACGCGGTAAAAGCGTTTGAATATATTAGGAAGTTCTTTTTCTGCAATTCCAACCCCTTCATCCTTCACATAAATGCGAGTATACACATTGGTGTGTTCGAGCTCTAACCAGATCCGTTTTCCTTCTTCAGAATAATCAGAGGCATTTTTCAGAAGATTGATAATCGCTTCCGTGAGCCATTCTCCATCACAAAGCATCTCCACGGAATCATCACACTCTAAAAGCAATGTCTGGTTTCTTTTTTGAACCAGAAACTGCACGCTCTCCATAGCCTGCATCAGAATCGGTTTCACCGGTATACTCCTCTTATCGAACTGAATTGCTCCTGCTTCAATACGAGCAAGCTTTAACATGGATAACACCATCCACTCCATACGGTTTAACTGATTGGCTGCCTCACCTAATACCTGCTTACGTCTCGTTTCATCCTCAATCTTGTCTTCTAACAACAAATCAACAAATACATTCAGTGACGCTAAAGGAGTTTTTAACTGATGGGAGATATCAGATATGATGTCTCTTAAAAATATCTTTTCATTTAATTCTCGATTTCTATTTTCTTTGAGAATGCCCACAACTTTATAAAAATTGGTGTACAAAACTCCTACAGCACCTTCCTTATACTGTTCCTCCGGAAGTTCCTCTTTGCCTTCCATCATTTCAGACATCATTTCGGAGATTGTTTCCACCTCGGAATACACCTTATGTAATCGTCTATACGTAAATATATACACAACTATCGTGAAAATGAGAAACAACAATAAAATACTACTGTTTTCCCATGTCAACGCTCCTTGCCTGAACCAAATCCAAACCAAACCCAACAAAAGAAAAGAAACAGCAATAAGCCAATATTTTATTTTGAACTGATTTCTTTCATAATTACTCTTCATGCTACTACCTATAATCTACACAAATCCAAGCATTTCCTCTACTTCTAAACCCGCTTTTTAAAACGGTATCCGACACCTCGCACCGTTTCAATCCAATCGGCATCTTCCCCTAAACGATCTCTTAGACGCTTCATATAAACCGACAACGTATTGTCGTCAATATAATTCTCTTCCGCATCATACAAACGTTCCAACAACTGATTACGTGTCAACACCTGTCCTTCATGTAAAATTAATTCCTTTAACAAACGTAATTCACTTGGTGTACATTCAACATTCGTCTGTTCACACTGCAAGCGAAATTCATCCGGTAAAAAGGTATGCTTTCCAAACGAATATGTCATTGTCGCTTTCTTAGGATTTTGCAATTCAAAACGACGAATATTCGCAGCAATTCTTGATAATAACTCTTTTACACGATACGGCTTTGCAACATAATCATCTGCACCTAATTCAAGACCTTGTACAATATTCACTTCCTCTGCCATTGCAGTCAGAAAAATAATCGGCACCTGAATCTGTTCTTCGCGAATCCGCTTACACAAATCATATCCTGTACCATCCGGTAACATCACATCTAAAAGAATCAAATCAAAATTCTGATTCAATTCTTGTCTTGCATTTTCAAGTGTGCTCGCATGTACCACATCATAGCCCTCTGCCTGCAATGCATATTCGGTTCCCATTGCCAACGCAAAATCATCTTCTACTAATAATATCTTTTTCATTATATAAATATATTCCTTTTCTCATAGTATTCTCATTATATACTTCATCAAATAGAATTGTAAACAAATAAAATTCATTCTGTATTCATAAAATAAATGAAAAATCTAACAATGAAAAAGGTTGGACACATATCGCATCCAACCTTATTATCCATTCTCTCTAAGCAATTACAGCTTGTCTTTCTAATATTTATAAACCTTCATTGTCTTTCTACCGAAAGCCAATGCTCTAGCATGTGTTGCAAAGAAGATATCTATATGATTACCTCTCACACCACTTCCGGTATCCTCTACTGTATACACAACACCACCAATTACAACCTGTGTGCCAAATGGTAAAATGCTTGTGTCAGCTGCAATGGTTCTACCTTCTGTAGGTGTTGTACCTGTTGCAGTTCTATTACTACCTGTACCACACTTGCTACAACCACAGTATGCTGTAATTGTAAATGTACCAATCAACTCACCGGACTCAGTTGTTGTAACCGGCTTAGTTGTAGCACCTTCATAACTATTACTACTATTATTACTATTCTGTGCTTGCTGTGTTGCCTGTGCCGCTGCAGCTGCTGCCTGTCTTGCAGCCTCTTCTTCCGCTGCTTTTCTTGCCGCTTCCTCTTCAGCACGACGTTGCAATTCTTCTGCAGAAACTGCTATTTCGTATAACTCATCAATCTCGACCAAATCTGCTGAAACATAGCCTGTCTTGCCATCTTCCAACATTACTGTAATCCATTCAATCTCTTCTTCAACTTCTTTATCAGATGTATCTGCCTGTGCTGCCACCGTTGTTGCAGACTCCTGTGTTGTAGTTTCTTCTGTTGTAGTCTGTGTTGTTACCGCTTCTGTTGTAGATTCTGTTACAGCTTCTGTTGTAGCCTCTTGTGCCACATCCACTACAGTCTCTTCCTCAGTTGTCATCTCCTCTTCTTCCATAGGATTTTCTAAAACTGTAACAAACTCATCCTTATCCATGACTACAAGAATCTCTGCATCTGTAGATTTCTCAGCACGAATATTCACACCATCTTCTAAAATTGTACCACGTAGTGTTACATAATTCTTGGCAAATTCCTCTGCAGTCGCACCGGTCAAAACATACTCTGTTAAAACATATCCAACCACATCACCGGACTTAATCTTTGTCCAATCTCCCTCGACACCCTGAACAATTGCAATCGCACCATTATTCATCTGTCCGACAAATTCTGCATCTGCACTAGGATTGCTACGTACATTCAACGTCTCATCTACCTTCGCAATACACTTATTATCAAACTCACTCTTAGGCTCTTCTGTCTCTTTTTCTTTCGGAACTACATTGCTTACAACATCTGTAATTGTATTATCAAGTTCATTCTGAACTTTCTCAGCGAATACACTTTCTGTAACCTCGGCTGTTGTCACTTGCTGCTCGGTTACTTCCTCAGTCGTTACAACTTCCTCTTCCGTATTGCTGAACAACGCATCCTTTACACTTACTTTGGCATCAGCAACCACAACATCTTCCTTCGCATCAGTAGTTACAATAACTACCGTACCGATTACCATTGCCACCAAAACAAATACAAGTAAACTAATCTGTAAATTACGAACCAAATATCTACTGTTTAAAATATTCTTCTTTGCGTATAACTTATAGCGTTCTGCCATTACAGCTCTTCTGCTATGTCTCATACTTAATTTCCTCCAAAAAATATCGGGTCAAATAAAATGTTACAAACTTGTTACATGCGTAATATAACATTTAATTGTACGCTTGTCAAGTCTACAAATAGTGCAACGCTTTGCTTTTTCTCAACATTTTGTGTATCAATTCGACTTTGAATATGTTAAGATATCATTACAATTTGTTAAAAAAGTCAAATATAGCACTTTCATGTGTACATTTTACACATATATATAGTAGAAAGTAATCTTATTGCGCAAAATTGTATTTTTATTTGTACAAAAACTTAACAAAAAATTTACATTCATATAGGAGGATTCATATGTCCACTTTTCGTTTAGACAAATATCTGGCTGATGCCGGAATCGGTACGCGTTCAGAAATCAAAAACTATATCAAAAAAGGATATGTCACTGTGAATGGTGAACCAACCAAGAAACCGGATATAAAAATTTCACCCGATGATGACGAAATCGTTTTTCAAAACCAACCTATTTCCCTTTCTGAATTCGAATATTACCTTCTTAATAAACCTGCCGGCTATGTCAGTGCTACAAAAGACAACACAGCCCCAACTGTACTCACCTTAATTGACAGCAAGAGAAAAGACCTCTTCCCGGTAGGCAGATTGGATAAAGATACGGAAGGACTGCTTATTATAACGAACGACGGAGCCCTTTCCCACAGACTCCTCTCTCCAAAACGTCATGTAGACAAGACATACTTTGCAATTGTCGACGGAATTGTTACGAAAGCAGACGTCACTTTATTTGAAAAAGGTTTAGAAATCGGAGATGATGATTTGGATATAGCAATGCCGGCCCAATTGATTATTGAAAAGATCGATCCGGAACAGAACATCTCTCATGTAACAATTACAATTCAGGAAGGAAAATTTCATCAAGTTAAACGAATGTTTCAAGCTGTAGAAAAGAAGGTACTTTATCTGAAACGGATTGCCTTTGGCCCTATCGCATTACCACATGATTTACCACTTGGTGATTCTCGCATACTTAGCAAGGAAGAAATTTCAATGTTGCAGAAATTTTAACACTTTAACAATTTAAAGTGTTGACACATTTCTCTTAACATACTAAAATAGACCTAGTTTATTGTAATAGCAGTTTTATGTTATTTATTAAGTAACATTCTACTTCTAGCACACAATATAGTTTACATAACATTATGGAGATTGATATATGAAAGAAACAACCAGCTTTAGTATCGGCTTCATTGGTTTGGGTTTGATTGGTGGTTCTATTGCCAAATCAATCAGACGAATCTTTCCAGAAGCTGAGATATTAGGATTTGATGTAGATCAAAATGCATTATCTTTGGCGTCAGAAGACGGTACGCTTACCAAAACTGTTACTGCTATCGAAGCAATGAACGAATGCGACTACATTTTCTTATGCGCTCCCGTTCATTACAATATTGCATATCTTCCTATTCTGAAAAGAATTATAAAACCATCTTGCATCCTTACAGATGTAGGAAGCGTAAAAAGCGATATTTATCGTGCCATTGCAGATAACCATCTGACAGATTACTTTATCGGCGGACATCCAATGGTCGGATCTGAACGTAGCGGATATGATGCTGCCAATGATCGACTTATTGAAAATGCTTATTATTTTGTAACCCCGTCTGAAACAGTATCAAAAACAAAAGTCGATGAATTTTGCACTTTTTTAGAAGATCTGGGGGCAATTCCAATTATATACAGTCCCGAAAGACATGACGAGATTACGGCATACATCAGTCACATACCACATGTAATAGCATCTTCCCTTGTGAATCTGGTAGCTTCCAAAGAAGATGAAAATGGTATGTTAAAGCAGTTAGCAGCCGGCGGTTTCAAGGATATTACAAGAATCGCATCATCTAATCCTGTCGTTTGGGAACATATTTTACTCAGTAACCCGGAACATGTGGTAACAGGACTTCGCACATTTATTACCCAACTCGAAGGTATGATCTCAGCAATCGAATCAGATAATGCAAGAGAAATCTATTCCTTCTTTGATTCAGCCAAGGATTATAGAAACTCTATTCCGGAACATGCAACCGGAGTCATCCGCATGAATTATGAAGTCTACGTTGATATTCCTGATGAGGCAAATGCATTAGCAAAAGCCATATCACATGTCGGTGAAGCCGGCATCAACTTAAAGAATATCGGAATCACACATAATCGTGAAGATAACGAAGGGGTTTTGCGACTTTCTTTCTATGACAATGAATCTGCTATTTCTGCCGCAGTTCTCTTACGAGAACAGGGCTACCAGGTATACGAAAGATAAAATATAGTCGTATCATCAACGGAGATATTTAATACAAATTGCAAATTATTACAACAAGCGAAAGGACACAAACCTATGATAATGAAACACTTTGATAGATTACAGGGTGAAGTTACCGTACCCGGTGACAAATCCATTTCCCACAGAAGTATTATGCTTGGCTCACTTGCAAAAGGAACTACTGAAGTGACCGGTTTCCTACAGGGGGCAGACTGTTTATCTTCAATCTCATGTTTTCAAAAAATGGGAATTGATATCAACAATAACCCAGAAACAAACACTGTATTGATACACGGAAAAGGATTGCATGGTTTATCCGCGCCTTCAGACATTTTGGACGTCGGAAATAGCGGAACGACCACCAGACTGATGTCCGGTATCTTAGCAGCTCAACCATTCACTTCAACTGTAGATGGTGATGCATCCATCCGTAAACGACCAATGGGGCGTATTATGACGCCACTTTCCATGATGGGTGCTTCGTTCGAAAGTCTTGCTACGGACAAATGTGCACCATTCAAAATTCATGGTGGCAATTTACAAGGCATTCACTATGAATCACCGGTTGCATCCGCTCAGGTAAAATCTGCCATCTTACTTGCCGGATTATATGCGGATGGTCAAACCAGTGTGACAGAGCCTGCTTTATCGAGAAATCATACAGAATTAATGTTTGAGTCTTTTGGCATAGACATAAAAACCATTGGTACTACTGCTACAGTGACACCTGCTAAGGAATTAATCGCTCAGAAAATTGAAGTGCCGGGCGACATTTCCTCTGCTGCATATTTTATCGTAGCCGGTCTTATCACTCCAAACTCCGAGATTACCATTAAGAATGTTGGAATCAACCCAACCAGAGATGGAATTCTTACTGTGTGCAAGAACATGGGAGCGGATATTACTCTATCGAACGTCAAAGACGATATCGGAGAACCTGTAGCTGATATTACTGTGCGAACCAGTTCATTACACGGTTGTACCATTGAAGGCGATATCATTCCAAAACTGATTGATGAAATTCCGGTGATTGCCATTATGGCAGCATTTGCCAATGGAACCACTATAATCAAGGATGCACAGGAATTGAAAGTAAAAGAGTCCAACCGAATCGATGTGATGGTAAACAATCTTTCATCCATGGGGGTAGATATTGAAGGAACGGAGGATGGCATGATTATTAGAGGCGGAAAACCTCTTCACGCTGCTACCATTGATTCTAAGCTGGATCACCGAATTGCCATGAGTTTTGCAATTACAGGCGGATTAGCTGATGGTGATACCGAAATTATCGGTGCAGAATGTGTGAACATCTCTTATCCAAACTTCTATTCTGACTTAGATATGCTCACGAAATAAGCAATATCATAGACACGAAAAACCATTTCAGTTTTATAATATGATGTAAAAATGCAGCGGATGAATTGTTCTTCATTCCGCTGCATTGCTTTTTTACTTTTCGAATCTTTTTACTTCACACGAAGCGTACTTATTTAACAGTAACTTTGACTCTCTTGTAAACTCCGTTTTGTGCATATACATAAATGTATGCTGTACCTTTCTTAACACCCTTTACCACACCTTTCTTATTCACTGTGGCAATCGTCTTATCTGTACTTTCATAACGGAATTTGCTAATATGCAAAGCATGTTTTTTACCTTTGGCTACAGTATAAGATGCTTTGATTGTTGATTTCTTTCCCTTGCGAACAGTAACTTTTGTCTTGTTAACCTTGATTTTTGTTGGGTCTGCATACTTTCCACCCTTTGTAACAGCATGTACATCAATGGAATTTGCAATAATATAGTTCTTGCCATCAATTGTCTTATATGCAGCTAATTTGTATTTATAATACTGACCCTTCTTTAACTTCTTCTGCGTAAAGCTTACCTTAGATGGATTTTTAATCGTTTTGATTTTCTTAAATGCAGTCTTACATTTTGCTCCATATACATAATATCCATCTGCGCCAGGAATCTTTTGCCATGTAACTTTTACAGATTTGTTCTTGCCAACAGCTTTTACCTTGAAATTCTCAAATTTGTCTGCATCATCAAATCCCAAATCCTCAGCAACTACAAAACTTGCTTCTATCGTCACAACCGGTACAGAAGACTCTGTTACAATTGTATACAAATATTCATTACCGTTTCGTGAAGGATTTACCGCCTTATTATTCACATTTAAGGTAGCCAATTCGTGGTACTCATCCGGTGTAGCAACACATACAATTGTCGTACCAACATCAACCGAGGCACCATTTTCAATTACAGTTCCTTCAGGTGTCTTAACAACTACCGTTCCGTTGTCTAATGCTGAATAATTCACTACGCACTTTGCAAGAACAAATTTTACCGTAATTGTTTCATTAGAATCCACCTTCAAGCTTGTAGGAGCATTCGCCTCTGACTTGTAGTTCGCCTCCGGTGTTGCCTTGATTGTAAGAATCGTACCTTCCGGAACCTTATCTCCATTCTTAACTGCTTTTCCGCCGTTTGCTACTGCTACACTACCATGCTCAGTCTTTGCAATGGTAATTGTGTACAATCTCTTGAATGGATTCTCCATCGTAGTAAAGTCTAAAGCTTTATCCACTTCTGAAATTGTCACAACATATTTTCCATCTGCTTCTTTTACCGCAACCTTTGCTTTCGATGCAGTAGCATCAACTACTTTTTGTACAGCAGTTTCAATTGATTTTGAATCTGTAACATATTCTTTTCCGACAGTAAATGTTATGACAGCAGAGCCGCCTTGTGCAACTTCAACCTTATTGTCATCTGCAACACTATCTGTACTCTTTCCATCCGGCTCATAATCAACCGTAACGGTTCCGGATGTTTCATCCTTGCCATTCACTGACTTAACTAACTTCTCAGGAACAACCACATCATAAAGTTCCTCTGCAGCTGCGAAAGTTACTTCAAGCTTAACATCATTGCTTAATTCTTCTACCACAACTGTACAGATTGTCTCTTCCGCATTCCATGTTACATCTGCTGCTTTTCCATTCAAAGTAACACTCTTTAATCTTGCTTCCGTAGCAGGCTCTACTGTAAATGTCACCTTGCTACCTGCACGTACCTTACCACTTTGTGTCAATACATTATCATGTGTCTGTCCCGCTACAGTAAGAGTTGTATCAGCTTTCACTGTTCCTTCACCTGTAGTTACCATATCAACCTGATACTCTTGTCTTCTGAATGTAACACCTACGGCTACATCACCGCTTACATTCTTCAAGGTTAATACATCATCCTTGATTTCGTGCTCGCAGCCTGCCGGAACATCCCACTCATACACATAATTATGCTTATCCGGATTTGCCTTTAATACTAAGTCATTTCCTTCTGTAACTTTCACTTCTTCTAGTGAAGACATTGGAATGTTCTTGTCTTGAACTGTAACTGTACCCGAACCATTTTCATAGCTGTTCGTTGTCACCGTTACTGTGTGTTCAGGAACTGCTTCCAATACAACAGCTACACGTGTACCGTCTGCAGCATCTGCAGGAAGCGTATAACTATCCACAGCGTCCTCTACTGACTGTCCGTCAACAGTCCATTCTTTCACGCGGTATCCCTCATTTGCTGTTGCAGTAAATGAAACCACATCCTTCATATTAGTGACATATTCACCATTTTCAGAGGTTACGACTTTGCCATTCACCTTCACTTCTACACTACCATTTTGTACATCATCCAAATAGATTGTACGACCTGCAACCTTGAAGGTTACCTTTACGTCTACATCTTTTGTGATGGTATCTAATGTTAATGTATCTCCTGTGTAAGCGGCTCCGTTCTCCTCATAAACCTCACCATCTACAGTCCATTTCTCTACAGAACAATGTTCATCCGGCGTTGCTGTCAATACAACACTTGCTCCGTGTGAAACTTCACTACCGGACGCTACTGCCTCTTGTCCTGATGTTGCAGATACTGTTCCGTTATTATCTGCTGAATATGTAACCTTATACTTACTGTCATTTACATAGTCTGCAGTGATAAGATAACGTTTCATCTCACCTGCTGTAAATGTTAATGTATGGTTCTCTTTGTCAACTGTAAACTCATCGTTATCCATAACACTTACGCCATTTACGTACCAGTTGTTTACACTATGACTATCTGTTTCCGGAGTTGCTGTAACCACAACCACCGTACCCGGATTTACATAACCGCCTGTAAAGGCTTTTGCGTCTGCCGTCATTGCTGTAATGGAACCATTCGTAGCATCCGTATTGTCATATGTGATATATGATTCTTTTGACAACTTAACCGTAATCGCCTTCTCATAGATTTCGCCGCTTACATTCTCATAAGAAGCAATCAATGTCATCTGTCCATCGAATCCTGTCTCCTTCGGTGAAATTGTCAATTCACCGGTTGTTGCATCCACCTTAGTAGAAGCAAATGAATTGTCCTCTAACGACCATGTCAACTTCGTTGCATCCGGCTGGCTACTATCATCCATAGTCACTTCAGCTTCAAAATCCCATGTTCCTGCTAACCCATCCGGTGTTGTATGTCTCAATGTATAGCTTCCATCACCGGATTTTGTCTCACCGATACATGTGATTGCAATATCCTTCGCAACAGGCGTTACTGTAATTGTAGCTATTGCTTTTCCTAATTGTTTTTGTTTTGCTACATCTGCATACGATGTGACAGTCACCTTCATCTCACCGTTTGGCTCATCATCACCGATTGTGAGTACTGCTTTTGTCTTATCATCGCTCACTTCAAGGGTTGTATCATCCGAATCATTACCTGATAATGACCATTCGTATGCCAATACCGGATCACCTGTTGGAAGCGCTGTAAGTTCTACTTCGTCTCCGCGTTTTACAATCTTTGTTTCCGGATCAATTGCCAAATCGCCTACTGTAACAGTTTCATTGGTGATTTTCAAAGCAACATCACTATAATAGAACGTCGCATCACTCATATCCTCATCATAATATAGAATACGAATCGTATAGTTGCCTTTTTCAAGAGCCGCTAACACATCGCCCTTTATTGTTAATTTGTTAAGAGTGGTATCCCATGTATAGTCTGTGGTCTTTGTTAATGTTGTTTCCGCATTATTCGCGTCTATCAAACAAACAGAACCCGTAGTATCATTACCACTTGTTGCCTCACGATCAAAGGTTCTCAATACACCATTGTCCGTTCCTTCTGTCACAGATAATTCCACATCTTCTAATCCTTCTGTGGTATCCTTTCCATTTACCTTATCGTAGGTAATAATCGCTGGTGTAACCACTGCCTCAGAAGAACATGCGTAGAATTTCGCATATCTTTGCGTATTATTAAGTGCTGATTGCACATCTGCCTCCGCTGCACTATTTCCTGCATCCTGAAGCCATCCTTTTCCATATGCAATCTCTTGTCCATTCTCGTCAAAATATTGAACATCCGTTGTGGTGATTGCCTTCCTGTCATCTCCTGCATAGGCACTGATACTTTGGATGCCATACAAATTCATATCACTTGCATTGATTGCATCACTCTGGCTGGATATCAATGTAATGGAAGCATCCTCATCTCCATACAAGTTGATTGTGGAACCACCTAAAGCTGCACCTTTGTCATCGATTAAGAAGTTGTTGCCCTTTAGATATACCGGTGTTTCCGGAACACGTAATCCTGCATAAGTCAATCCATCCAAAGTCAAACTCTTTACAGTGGATGTATTCGCGTCAATTAAACCTGTAGCACCCGAGATTGTATGAATTCCACTTAACGTATAATCATACTGCACGGTTTCATCTATTGTGTAATTATTCAACATATAGCCTTCATCACCGCATTGCAACCAATTCGTACTATATGCTTGTAAATCTGTACTCCAACCACTAGAGCCTATTTTTGTGTATGCAACTACTTTTATATTACGCGGAGTTGGATTTTCAGATGGCGTTATAAAGCTGCTTGTGTTTGCCACCTGCAACTGTGTTCCTGAAGAATCCAAATCAGCATATATATAAGCTACCGTTTCTGAACCAATACTATCAAGTAAGTCCATTAATTTTGCAGAATATGTTTTGCCTTCGCAATCCACCGACAAGGTAATAGAACCATCTGTACTTCCGCTGTCTAAAGGAGACAAACGTAAATAGCTATATGGTTTTGCATACGTATCATCCATAGTAAAATTCAACTCATCATCATCTATGGTTGCCAAGATATCATACTCTTTTCCATTTTGATACGCACTCTTCAACTTGGTATAATCCTGTATACTCTTTTCATAACCTGCTTCGCGTCGACGCAGCATATATCCACCATCGTAGTACACCTTCCAATCATAAGGTCTAAGAGCAGAGCACCCCAATGCATTTCCAACATCATCAGACGACAGCTCTAATATACCACCATGTGTTTCCATATCTCCATATAAGTATAATGCATATCTTGTTGCTGAGACTGCCAATTCACCTGCGTATATATCCAAATTGCCATTAACAGACAACCCTATCTCAGCATTTGTCACACGACAGGTAGGGTTACCAACACCATCTTCTGCACCAACTCGAATATTCTTCGTGGCGCCGGCTGTATACGCTTCACTTGGCTTCATAGTAAGGTTCGCCGAATCTTCCAAAATCATATCTTCAACATTAATACACTGTGACGTTACTCCTCCAAGTACCACATTACATCTACCGGATACTTTGAAATCACCGTTTGGTACATATAAACTGATACTTGTGCTACCCACTGAATCATTTCCTAAAGCTAAGGAACCGTTACCACTTATCGTCAAGTTTCCTTGATCTGCTTTAACATAAGAATACTGTGTAATATCACCATCCATATCAATGGAATTCTTACCACTCAGATTCAAAATCGTATCTTGTCCTTCAAATGATACCAATGCATCAAAATTGGCACGAACCGAATTTGCAATCTGAAGGTTGTCAAATGTCACACTCTCTGTATTTACGACAATGCTAAAACCATCTGCCACTTGTAAATCATTGGCACCGCTGATTGTCAAGTTGGCTTTATCAACTGTCAATACCTTCGTTGTACTGTCATAACTCCAACCGTCTCCCGTAAACTCAGAAACATCTGTTCCGTTAACCTTAACACCAACATCATTGAATGCTACTGTAATCTCATAATCTGTGTTAATATTCTTAATTGTGTAAATTCGATTCTCGCCATCTCCTGTATAGGTGAAGTCGCTATCTACGCCGTCTTGTGCCTTTACAAACACATTATCATTGGCATATACCTTGTTGACACTATCTAACGACCCACCTGAAAGCTTAAAGCTAAAGCTTCCACCGGATACGACACTTGCTACACAATTGTATTCAGACAACATCAATTGATTCTGTTCCTGGCTAATGGTTGGCCATGTAATCGCATGATAGGTTGTCTTCGCAAAAACAGGCGTAAACACAAAGTCCTCTTCCACTTCCGGAATAATATATCTTAAGGAAGTGGCTCTTGTTTCTTGTTCTTTTCCTGATTCCGGCTTGATATTCCAGTAAGTAACTGTCCATCCGGACTTAGGTGTAACAAGTACTTCAAAATTATCACCCTCATGTACAGTTACCACATGATTGGTTTCAGATGCACCCACCGGTAATGTTAATTTGTAAGTACCCTTATCAGAGATATCTGCCATCTTTACATCATATACATTCTTCTCTGTTAGATGAACCGTAATGGTATCATCCCCATCTAATTCTCCAATGAGATAATTCGAACCTTCCGCATAGATTGTTACCTTGTCTCCTGCAAAAGATACGCTACCCGCATCCGATGCAACAAAATAGTAATTCTTCTGTAAGTTATTCTCATCCTTGGCAGAATACCAATAAGATGTTCCTTCCTTAACACTTTGACCATTCTTAATCTCAACCGCAGTATTGTCCTGCTCTTTGGTTGCAGTTAACTTCGTTGCATTTGCAGTCCATCCATCCATAATATAATAATCAGGATATGTAATCTCCGCTTTGATCTTCGTTCCTCCAGGAATATCCTTCACCACAATCTGATTACTATTCTCACCTGTTGCATCTGCTTCATAAGCAAGCGTATGCTCTTCTTCACCAATATAATATTTCATTACTGCATCAACAGGTTGGTCAGATGTACGCTTCACATCAAACGCAAGTGTAACATCATATGTTCCTTGTTTTGTATAGCCATGCACAGTAGTATCTTCATTGAGCGTTACTACATACGTACCCTTTTCGTAATCTGCAACACCCTTGCTACCCTTAGAAACATAGGATCTTTCGTCATCCCAATCATAACCGGCTTTCGGCTCAACAGTAATCTCGGTTCCACCCTTCACAGTTGCTCCGCTTTCAAGCATAACCTTCTTACCTTCTGTCTCGCCCGGCTCATATTTCACATAGGAAGCCATCAAACCATCTATACCATTCTTATCTTCAAACGTAAATGTATAAGCATTTCTTTCAAATACTGCATACAAAGAACAACCAACGGTTGGCATCAGAAGTTCAAAGCTACTCTCCATCTTGCCAGCATCTTCATTATTATACACTGTACCCTTACCGGTTTCTGTATAACGCCATTCCTTAAAATGATATCCTTCTTTTGCTTTTGCAGTGAATGTCATATAAGCATTTGGAAGAACCGTGCTTCCGCTTGTCAACTTTTTATCATCACAAGTAATGGTTCCACCTTCTGCATCTCCCGCAACACCGTAAGTTAATGTATTCTTCTTTACATCAAATTGTACTTCGACTTTAGTATCTTCTGCCATCATCGTATGCGATATTGAGGCATTATTTCCCGGCTGCTTTACACCGTTGATATACCATGCATAGACTGCATAACCCTCATCCGGAACAGCCGTATACGATAATCTCGTACCTGCCGCATGTCGCTGTGACAAAGTTTCATCATCTGACACTGTTTTTCTTGTATAATCATACTCAGGTGCAGTGGCATACAACGTACCAACATCTTTTCCTTCGAACTCTCGTACACCAAGTGTAACTGTGTTCATGCCACCTAATACAACAAGCTTACCACCAAGATAGGTAATTTCATAGTTATCCACCTGATTCGCATCTGAATCTTTTGCATATAACACATAGGAACCACATATCAACTCTGCTTGTTTGCTGGCATCATATGTTTTCCCTGCTGTATTACGATAACTCAAATCCAATTCTTTGTCCGCAATCGTTGTATCTAATTCACCTTCCGGCATATCACATGTAGCCCAATTACCATCTACAACCGGAACATCTTTAATCTTGATTGACTCGTAAGCCGTTCCTTCATTAATTTTCGTCGAAGGCAACTGCAATGTGATTGGTCTCTTTGTAACTGCAAACACTGCATAAGTGCTCTTTTGCGTACTACCGTCACCATATGTCATCTGTAACAGATAATTATCAGCTGGTGTGTCCTTCGCAATCTTATACTTTCCACCATCATTTGCATAGCTTACATAACTACTGCAATCTGAATTATATACGACATAACCATCAACAAATTCCACAGTTCCCGTATGTGTTGCTACAAAATAGTAAGAACGTCCGTCTACCTTGTATACATATTTGTTTCCGGAAGTAACCGAACCGCCACTTGCAATTTCACTTGCTCCGGAAATTTCCATTCCTCCAAGACGTGTTGTAGGTTTCAATGTATAAGCAGTCGCCTTCACTTCTTCTAAAGAAGTAACACCACTTGTTTTCTTAGCTGTATTGGATACTACATTCGTTCCTTCACCGTATACCACAGATTCCGGAACGTCAATCACATATCCTGAACTTTGCTTTGACAGATATTTGGTATCAGCACTACATACCTTAAAGGTATAAGAACCACTATAGTATGCATTTACATTATAGATTCCTGCCGGCAAACCGGAAGAAACTGTTACATTTGCCTCTCCTGTTGCATTTAACTCATCGAAAATCTGATATGTTTCCCCGGTAGCTGTATTCACAACATTAAATGTAACTGTACCTGTTGGAATTGCAGCACTATCACCATGGGCATTGCATACCTTCGCATACAGATTCACACCACCTCCGGTTACATCCGTAACTGCAAGCGTCTCTTTTTCAATATAGGAAACACGTTTTGCATGTTCTAACGATACCGAATTCGTATATGCTGAAATAGCCGTAGCATCTGACTTTGTCAACACATTGACACGACAACGGTAATCTCCTGCTGTGTCTGCACCTGCATTGGCAAAAGTCAATGTCTTACCGGTTTCGCCAACCACATCATTCCATGCACCCTTTTCTAATTTCTGCCACTGATACTGAATCGTTGTATAGTAATTCTTAGCAACCTCTCCTTCCGGACCTGTAACATTAGCTGTCAGATAAGAATTCTTATCCGGGTATACCTGTAAGAATCCGTCATCAGCACCATCTGATTCCTGCAATTGAATGATTGGATAACCATTCGATGCCTTCGTACGTGCCGATAACAATGCAGATGGCGCAGATAGCGGTGGCGTCTTTGTCAATCGCTCCACCTGAATTGCATACTCATATTCTGTATAAGAAGCAAGTCCACAATCTTCAAAATAATACTCCTTATATTTTTCACCATCTTCATTGGTCTTCAAATTATATCCATATACATAAGTTCCGTTCTCATCCGAAATCTCTGTTTTGGTCGGACAATTACTAGGAATCTTCACCACTTCCTGTAATCCACCACCTACTGGGAAGTCATAATATTTGTGAATAATAAAGCTACTGAACTCATCATCATAGCTCCATGTCAATACGTTCTTATCACTTGTGGTACGATCAAAATCCTGCTGGAAATCTTCCGGAAGCTTTGGTGGTTCTGAAACATCATTTACCACATATGTAATAACCGGAATACCGGAATCTTCATTGCCTGGATCCATCAAATAGCGATATGCAAAAAGTTTCCAATTATAGTAGTAACCATAATTTTGGAACTCTAACGGCATATTTGTTACTGTACCGGAAAATGTACTACCGTTCAAATTAACCTTGGTCCAACCCCATCCCGGATTAATTGACCACTGAAGACCTCCTGTAACATCGATCTCATTTTGGAAAAGATCACATTGAACACCGACACCACCACCAATAGAAAAATCCTGTGCAAATCCCATATTATACATCTCTGATTCTTCTTTGGACACCGTAATGTCCTGTGTTATAGCACCATTACCAAAACTAACACCTGCAGGATCCTGATTCCATTCTTTGATTACATCATATCCACTTGTAGATGTTGGGTATGATGAAGGATCTCCAGGGGTAGATTTCAATAACTCCCCTGCCACAGCTGGCAAGCTGTCATAATCCACTCGTATAGATTCATAATAATCTAGATTCAACACCTGGAAACAAGGTGTGAAACAATTAGAAATTGTTTCATAGGTTACATCATAACCTCCACTTTCATTCGGGGTTGAAATCTTATAGACATAATGTTCCCACGGCGTACAGGTAAATGCAACTGCGTCTTCATCCTGACTTGTCTCAAAGGTAATGGTGTACTCTTCCACATCTGTGGTCTCTTTCTCCCACTCGAGCGTATAGTTAAGAGAAGCTTCCGTTTCCATTTTACCGCCACCAACTTCCTTTTCAGCCGTTCCATATAAACCAACCTCCAAGTCCACGGTAACCAAACTGCCGTTTGATTCACCACTGGTTTTGCTAAAGGATGTGGTATTCTGCCAAGCATAATCATAATCACAGATCACATCAACATCCTCAAAATATGGTGCAGCTGCAATAACTGCCATCAACTTCGGATTATCATACGTAAGATAATGCTCACCGGTATACTCCATAAGCACTGTGTCCTTATCAACGTCTACCATGACAGGTGTCATTGTATTCATCTCATAAAAACTATCATTCGTACTTAATCCAGTTTTAAATTCACCTGCTTGGGTCATATTACTTTGCAAGCTTCCATCTACGCCTCCCAAGACACCATATCCTGAAATATGTGCCGGATAGCAATCTTCTATTGTAGTAGCAAGTAATTTATATGTATGATTAGTATCATATCCCGCATAAGTCATTCCTGTAAGAAATGTATCATATCCATCTCCGTTAATATCTCCGGAAACTGCTCCGTATTCTGCATAGCAAAACTGTGAAGCTGCAGCCGCGTTACTTTTTAATCCCCAACTGCCGGATAAAGCATTTTCCATATCGTATTTTTCATCATCCAAGGATATCTTTAACGAGAGTTTTCCTTTTGCATTTTCGTACATGCAACTGTCAATGTATAGATATGTATATTCATACCCTTGTAGGCGAACGACTGCGGCATTGGTTCTCATAACAGGCTGAGAATAGTAATATTGATCAAATCCGTTATTCGTTTTCCAATTAGTTGCCGTGTTGCTATTTCCTTCACCATCTTCATAAGTTACTGTTTCTATATTACCATCGACCGGTTTGAACGTTTCGCTTTGATCGACAACCAATCCTGAAGATTCATCATATATATATGAAAGTACCGTTCGAGATGTGTTACCCTCTCCCACAGCTCCATCCCAATCACTTTTTAGATAGATTCGTCCTGTCCTTGGTGCAGCAAAATCATAATCCTGTGCATCCAAAACAGGCTGTCCCGTTGCAATCAGTTCAGCATAACCATCACCATCTAAATCTCCTGTAATCAAGCTTACACGAACTTGTTCCCC
>SVEJ01000026.1 GCA_015057435.1 Lachnospiraceae bacterium | reverse complement strand
TCTTCGTCAACAGAACAGATAAAAGCCACTTTTTGCTTCTTGATAAATTTTGCAATTTTGTTGTTATCCATAATATTCCTCCGATAAATTCAAGTAAACGCGTACTTTCAATCTCGCTGTGAGACTGGAATTTGCGCGTTCTTATTTATTTTTCATCTCATCAAAACATCTGGTCAAAATTTTCGACCCCCTACGAATACAATTCTAATATTTTTTCATGAGTCCAAGAGGTTTACACAAAATAATTTACACTCTCCCAAAACTGCTTTTCTGTCTCTTCATCTTGAAATCCAAAAATACTTTTATTATTCCGAAATACCGTAACCAACTCCATCATTCCTGGATATTCCCACAGGTTTCTTGACAAAAACACCTTATCCCCTTCACATAATACTTTTATTCTGGCATAACGGTTTACCTCTACCTTTATGATATCCACCACTTGTGTTTCTTTTATTTTCCCAAACCTATTCCGATATGAAATGCTATTTTCCTTCTTTGCTATCATCCATGTTTTACAGTCTTGCCACCTGAGCAGCAAAAATATTTCGAACAATCCCACAAAATAAACCACAAACCATATCAAAAATCTCGCCTCAGATTCCCACGAAATTTGAAGCCATACCGCCCCCATAATTGATAATATAAAAATCAATGAAAAAAAGAATATTACGATGTTCATTTTTCTTTTTTCACTATCTTGAAACGAAACGTTAAAATCCATCCATCTTACCTTTCAATACCAACCATCAAATTCAAAGTTTCCATCGTGTTTTACCATAGGATAATAATCCGCTTGCCAGATGTTATAACACAAAGAAAGCCCTCTATCAGGACTTCCTGATAAAGGGCGAATATACGCGGTACCACCTTAATTTCTCACTTCTCCTATCCTATAACGTGGACGACTCCGTCATGACCTACATTGAACAATCCATTTCTCAGCCATGCAGTTCAAAAGCTACCTTCAAAGTCTTCTTCTTGAAATGACCTTCCAGCCTGTGGATCATAATCTCTGGCAAGGAACAACTTCTACTCCTCTTTCTCATAACCTTTACAAAACTAGAATTAATATAGAATAGAAGTAGGGAAAAGTCAAGGGCAGATTATATTTATTTCTCTTCAAGAACCTTTTCCGGCGATTTTGCAAGATAGGATATCGTAAGCCAGATTGTCATCACTACCCAACTAATCGGTTCTGTAAAAATGACACCCATATAGCCAAATGCCGGTACAAGTAACATTGCTGACAATATCTTAACAAGCATTTCAAGCACACTGGCAATCACCGGTACAACCTTACGCCCCATTCCCTGCAAGCTACAGCGTAACACAAAAAGTGGTCCTAACACATAGAAGAACAAGACACCTATACGAATATAGGAGACTCCGGATTCTATAATAACCGAATTATCCGTATGTGTAATCCAACGAATCACAGGTTCACCAAATGCATAACATACAATAATCAAGATCGTTGTAATTCCCGTTACAATGAGGTTCGCATGTCGCACTCCACGACGTACTCTTTCCACTTTTCCTGCTCCCATATTCTGACTCACATACGTTGTCATGGCAACACCTTCCGTATAAACCATTACCATCAGAATATCGAAGACACGTCGTCCCGCCGTATGAGCCGCAACAATATCTGTTCCCAAACCATTAATTGCACTTTGTAAAATGATGGTTCCCGTATTGACAATACAACCCATCAACCCCATGGAAAGTCCTGACGTAATCAAACCATGATATTGACCTTCTTCTAAGTGCCACTCATCACCCGTTGGCATAATTTCCTTAAATCTGAGTACAAGATATGCCGCGCACAAAACACTCGTAAGTGCCTGCGACAACACTGTGGCAATCGCCGCTCCTTTTATCCCCCAATGAAAAACTCTTATAAACAACAAGTCCAGACCAATGTTAGTAACAACACCTGCAATCAGACAATACAGCGGACGCTTACTATCTCCCACCGCACGAAGTGTGTTCGCACACATGTTATAGATTGCGGTAAACATCGTTCCTATCAAAATAATTCTTACATAAGAGAGTGCATCACCAAAAATATCCCCGGGTGTTTTTAACGCATGCAGAATAGGTGCAATAAATGCGAATCCAAGCACCGTCAAAACAACTGCCGCACATACCGTCAAAATAATTGTTCCCGCAATATAGCGACGCATCCTTTTCATATCCTTGGCGCCAAAACTATTCGCAATCAATATAGAAAAACCTTGCGTTAATCCGTTAATAAATCCGATCAACGTATTCGATACCACTGCTGTCGCTCCGACGGCTGCCAATGCTCCGGTTCCTATATAAGTACTCACAATCATACTATCTGCAATATTATATAATTGTTGAAAAATATTTCCGAACATCAATGGTATCGCAAACAGCATAATTACTTTTGCCGGATACCCCTTCGTCAAATCTTTCATATCTGCTCTCTTTCTGCCTTTCATCCATCAGGAATTTTTCATTATTTTTCTCTTTAGCTGACATGTCTTATCCTCACAATTGGCACACTGCAGCGTCTTATTGGACCCACTCCAAAACCGTTCCGGATGTCTTGCGTAGATTACTTCCCATCGAATCAACACAACACAAGAAGTAAAAAAGAGACTCCAACTAAAAAAGTTTTGAACAAATAACATTGGCGTAAACATCATAAAATGTCCCCAATCATAGATTCTGCAATTCACACAACATCGGTTTTTCATAATCAAATGCTGAAAAGGACAATAGACCAAAATGCATATATAGTCACATAAAAAATAAAAAACCGTAAGCATAATCATATCCGGAATCCCGATTATTTCAAAAAGATAAAGAGCACCAAAAACAGCATTGAAAATCAACCAGACAAGCATAACAATCCAAGATTTTGCATTTTGCTGTTGCACAAACTGATGAAGTTCTAACTCCGAATATCCTTCAACTTCCTTGTACGGTTCCGCTTCTGCTTTTTTTAACGCCATCGTAACTTTCTCCAACGGAAAAATATGCAAAACCATCATAACCATAAACATAATCCATAACACATGCATTAGCGAAATCCCTGCCAACATCGGTGTCGTCAACAGTGTCATCATCTGTTCTTTATCCATGATATACAAAGTAAAAACACCAAGAAACACAAGGATACGTATCACAAACTTCACTAAGTATATTTTCGTCATAATCGTAGATATCCACTTTGTCTTCATCATATTGCTTCCCTACTCTTCTTTCTATCACTAATCTATCTAATAATATCACAATCCTATTTTATCAACCGATAATAGTCAAGTTCTAATATTTTCCCGGAATAAAAGAATCTATCCGCCACAAGCTGTTTGCATCCTTCAAGATATATAGGATCCTCTTTCACTCCCGCTGCCCAGAACACCTCATCCGTTGTTGCATTGTATCTTACCTTATCCGTAAGAAAACTATAGTCTTTTAACATAACCAAACCCATTTCATCCGATAACATATCTCTTCCTGCAAAAAGTCTGGAATCATATGACAATCCCATCAAGTTAGAAACAGTAGGCAACACATCCAGGTTCGAACAATATTTATCTACATGTACCGGAAAGGATACTTCTTTGATGTTTTTCATGGACGCGCTCCAGATTATACATGTATTACGATATATTTCAAATACATCGTTTTCGACTTTTTTGCCTCTTAATTCATCATAAGCACCCTTTTTCAAACCATAAGGATAATGATCCGGCACGATAACAAATAACGTGTTATCAAGCTTACCCTTTTCCTCCAACCTCTCCACAAGATAAGTCAATGCATATTCCAACTCAACATTTGCTGCAAGATAACAGGCAGCATTTTCACTCCAATTCTTATCTGTTATCACTTCCTGATTCTTAACAGCCATGGAATTATATGCATACGTATACGGCAAATGACCGCTCATCGTCATGTAGTATGTGTGAAACGGCTTGTTTTGATTGATATATTCATCCGCTGTAAGCTCCATCAGCTCAAGATCCGATTCCGGGTTCATAGATTCGAATGTAAGACCTGCACCTACCGCTTTAAATGTATAACCAAGATTTGGATGTGTCATTGTTCTGTCATAGTAGTAAGAATCATGATTATGATACGCATTGCAAACGTACCCCTGTTTTGCCAGCTGATTGCCAAGTGATACCGGAAGAACATTCTTTGCCGAATGCTGCAGACTCCAATCCCCCTCTACCGGAATCTGAGAAAGCAGATTCACGTATTCTCCATCAATGGTACTAAGGTACCAACTCGGTGTATAAAAATTATGAAACCAAAATCCTTCTTGTTGCATACGATATAGCGTCGGTGTCCGATATCGGTCAATCACTACATCACTGAAACTTTCTGCCGTAATATAGATTAGGTTATATCCTTCAAACATACCGGTATATTGATTCTGCGCACTTGGACTCTGTGCACTAAAAAACCTATGTACATCCTGAATATCTTCATTTTCTTCCTTCGTAAGTAAGGACGGATAGTCGATATCCCACATTTGATATTTCAATTGTGTTTCTGTATTCTTTAAACTCGAATCTTCATCCTTTTTCTGCGCCAAAAAATCATCTTCAACACTTTCTGCAAAACCTTGTTCCATCGCATCTTCCTGTCGAGATGACTTATCCACATCTTCTTTGAAAACATGTCTTGTTATCCACACGTATCCCGCATTAAGCTGCTTTTCCTGAATACCTATTACAGTGCAAATATTTTCAGTTATATCTTTCTGAAGCGTCTGCAACAACCCTAACCGGTACATAGATTGCTCCATTCGATTAAACCCTGTCTTCACTTCATAAGTCGTTCCCCGCCCTGTTCCTTGCGACATCAAGCAAAGGGTCATCAAAACCGGAACAAAGAGCCAGATTGCAGCATAGATTCCTCTTCTCTTCCATGTATCTGTCAAATCATTCGTCTTTATATCAAACACTGCAAATAGAATCAATAATACAACCAAAGCCGCAACAACCGGTGCGTGTTCCAAAAAAGCTTCCCATATCGTATATCCAAAGTCCATTGCTTGTCTCGTACCGTTTAATATGGATTTTAATGCCAAATAATTACCGAAAACCTGATAATAGATAACCTGCACCGTAAAATATATATATAACAACAGCAGAAAAACGAAGCGAACCAACACATTCCACATCTTTTTCCCTGTACTCGAAATCAATAAAGCAAATGCAGAAAAAGATAGGGCGAAGATTAATGCATATAACATATATATGTCAAACGTCCCATACACATCCAGGTGAAACAACAACTCCGCCAATATCACAAAAAGAGGAAAAAACCACTGAGTCTTTATTCTGTTTTTCAATATGCTCCATTCTTTCAACTTCATCTGTCTCCCCACACCTTTATAATACTGAAAAAGAGGAACCCTTTCGGATTCCTCTTTCATAATAACTGTTTTTTTTACCTAACACAATCCCCGTTTCTTTAATAATCTCTTTTCGATTACGGAAAAAATACACTTATCAATGACAATTCCCACAGCCACAATCACTATCATCACAAGCATGACCTGATTAATATCTGCAAGATCACGACCCATAATCAGTGTCTGCCCGAGACCAATTGACGTTGTCATAACTTCTCCTGCCATCAATGCGCGCCATGCAAAAGACCAGCCTTGTTTTAACCCGGATACCAATTCCGGCAGACTTGCAGGCAAGATGACATTCCAATACATCTGTCTTCTTCCGGCACCCATCGTTTTCGCTGCTTTTACATAGATTGGATCAATATTTTTAATCGCGTTATCTACCGATATCGCAATACCAAATGCAGAACCCATTACTACAACAAACAAAATCGCCTGTGTAGATAGTCCAAACCAAAGAATAGAAAATGGTACCCAGCATACACTCGGCAACGTCTGCACACCAAGCACAACCGGTTTTAGATTCCTTTGCAGATAAGCAAAATGATTTATCAATAATCCAAGAGCTACACCAATCAATACTGCAATTGCATATCCTGCCACGCCGCGAAGTAGCGACTGACCGGTTGCTTCCAGCAAGGAACCGTCACTACATAACGCAACCAAACGCTCTCCAACACCTAACGGGGATGGAAAAGAATAGGATTTAAAAATCTCTAACAAATCCACCATCAGCCAGTAAAATCCTTGCCAAAGAATAATCAAAAGAATGACAAACAACAAAATACTCATTATTTCTCCACCCCCTTGATATAGTCTAGTATTTCATGTCGCAAATCAACAAATTCCGGAGCATGTACATGTCTTGGCCGTTCCAAGTTGATATCTACAATCTGCATCTCCTTACCAGGCGTTAATACCACTACACGATCACCAAGATATACTGCTTCCTCTACACTGTGGGTTACAAACAAAATTGTCTTTTTCGTCTCCATCCAGATTCGTTGCAACTCCTCGCGAAGACGATTAGATGTCTGTTTATCCAACGCAGAAAATGGTTCATCCATAAGCAACATCTTAGAATCCATAGTAAGTGCTCTCGCTAGCGCAACCCTTTGCTTCATCCCACCGGATATCTGATGAATCGGGTAGTCCTTATAATCCAAAAGGCCAACCATCTCCAGGTAATGAAGTGCAACTTCCTCCTGTTCTTCCTTTGGACGCTTCGCCATTTTAAGACCAAACTTCACGTTGTCAATGACATTTAACCAAGGATAAAGTCCGTGCTCCTGAAACATAACCGTACGGTCTGCACCGGGACCGGTAATGCGTTCCCCATCCAATACTATTTCACCATTTGTCGGAGATATCAGCCCTGCTACAAGATTTAACAATGTACTCTTACCGCAACCGGATGCCCCGACAAGACAAACAAACTCTCCACTTTTGATTTCCAAGTCAATCTCATTCAAAGTTGCTTCTTCACTGTTATCAAAATGCTTACTAAGCTTCTTAATTTCTAACGCCATGTTATCCTCCATTTTTCATTCCAATTTGCAACAAGCTCTATCGTCTGCGTTATCGTGAATCACGTTTCTACAATGCTGTTACTTCCCGAACAAATTAGCTTCCTTCGGCTCTTCATCAATAAACTCTTCATCTTCACTAATTTCTGCAAAGCCCATAATAGAAGGCTTATTCAAAGCAGTGTCTACAACAATTCGCTCAAATGCCTTTTTGATAATACTGTCACTTAAGGATTTGCCCGTTGCACTCTGTAATTCCGCATTCATAATCTGCAAGCATTTTTCCTGTTCTTCCACAATCTTCACTGTTACCGCCTCATGCGCCTTCAAAAATGCTTCCACATAGTCAGGATGCTCCTCCATGAATTCCTTTCTCACAACAACAACCGCAACATCATACTGTCCCTGCATGTAGATTTCATCATAATTCAACACAATTTCTGCACCTTTTTCTTCTAAGGTTGCGCCCCATGGTTCAGGTACTAATGCAGCGTCAATATCTCCTCTGTCCATCATATTGGCAACATCCGCATTTGCCACTGCTGTAATGTTTACGGTTCCTCCATCTGTCACCGGTTCTAACTCATTTTCATCTAATAAATGAAGAAGACTCAGATGTTGGGTGTTACCAATCTGCGGAATCGCTACTGTTTTACCATCCAAATCCTTAACGTCATTAATCTCAGTTCCTGCACGCTTCACCATAACCGCACCACCCTTGGTGGCTCCTGTTAGAATTACCACATCTCCATTGGACTTTGTATTGGCACTAACTGCCGGAACAGGACCAATGTATCCGATATCAATATCCTCTGCAAACAGTGCTTCCACTTCCGCCGGTCCTGCATTAAATGCTGTCCAATTGACGCTAACCCCTTCACCAAGCTCTGTTTCCAATGTTTTCTCTGCTTTCATCACCAACGCCTGAGCATGCGTAACATTATTAAAATATCCGATATTTATTTCCATGTCATTTTTGTTGTTGCCACAACCGGATAGTCCGATTGTCGCCAGTGTTAAAACACCAATTGTTAATAGTTTCTTCATTTTCACACTAATTTCCTCCTGTTTTATCTTTTTTAAAACTAGTATTTCTCTTTTTCTTGTTTTTATCTCTCATCCTCAGTTTACAATGTTACCTTTTCCATCCAAACAGAAATATATGCAAACGTTTTCACTTGCAATTTCACTATAAATATGATATTTTCATGAAAACAACATTATCTACTCGGAACTAGCCGACAACATTTATTGCAAACGTTTTCAAGGAGGTTTTATCATGTCTTTAAAGAAAATTGCCGAATTGACGGGAACTTCTGTTTCCACCGTATCAAGAGTTTTAAATCATCCGGAACATCGCTGTAACGCAACGGGGTTAGAAGAAAAGATATGGGCAGCAGCTTCCTCCATACAATATGTACCAAACAAAGTGGCACGTGAACTGCGTCTTGGATGCACATCCGAAAAAACTCCTTTCATCGTCGATATTTTCTTGACGCGTTTTGACTCGATGGACCAGGATCTTTTCTTTAAAGAATTATTTCAATATGTGAAAGATGACTTGTTAAAAAACGGATGCGTGCTTGGTGAAATTCTCCACGCAGTAGATATCTTGAATCTGGATAGTCAAACGGACGATTCCTCATTTATTCCATTTAAAAATACAGGTAATTCAAGCAAGACAGGAACCTCCACTATAACCATTAAGGAAAACACCGGACTTATGATTCTTGGCAAATGTCCTTCCAAACTTATACCAATTCTCAAAAAACGATACGCATACATTGCAGGTATTGATAGAAATCCAACAGATTACGCTTATGACGAAGTGATTTGTAACGGTGTTACTGCTGCAGAAAAAGCTGTTAATTATCTTATAACACTTGGGCATCGCAACATTGCATACATTGGTGACTGTACTTACGAAGCCCGTTATATCGGATATTACCAGACACTGTTAAACCACAAGCTTCCTCTCTCCCATACCAATGTCCATCCAACGAAACAGACGGCCAAGGAGGGATATCAGGCTATGCTCACAATTTTAAAGCAAGAAGAACGACCGAGTGCGATTTTTTGTGCCAATGACAGCACTGCACTCGGTGTACTAAAAGCATTAAAAGAACACAAGAAAAAAGGATACCTCCCTGCAATTATCTCAATTGATAATATAGAGGCATCCCAAAATTCGACGCCGATGCTCACCACCATCGATATTCCAAAGAAGGAGATGAGTCATCTAGCGTTAACTTTATTGCTTGATCGAAAAAATAAGCATCACACAGAACATGTAAGGTTAGAGCTCCCTTGCAGATTAATTGAGCGAGAAAGTTGTTACCATCTATAAAACAGCGAACTATGACTCATAGTGATAATTAATATCCATCATAGGATAGAAAGAAACTTTTATTCTGTCTTTATATTTGGTAATTACAATACTGATATCCACATCCTCGCCCTGACCTTCACGGCAGAATGCATAGGAATCATCTTTTTGTTCCATAAAGACGTATCCTCTATTTTCCATCTCTTTAAAACACACTTTTGTTAGCGCATCTACATCAGATGTAGGATACTCTAATTCCATCTCATAATACTTTTCCGTATGATTGTCGGCAACACGCTGTCCATCTATAGAGATGACTGCATTTTCACATATGACCTGAACCTCATCACTGACACGACTTGCTGCGGTGTAAGATTCATTAACCTCTTTTAACAAGAAGATAATAGAATTCTCTTCTTGTCCCTTAACAAAGACACACAATATAAGCGCTAATATGTAGCCAAGTACCAGTTTGATTCTGATTTGTCGGTATATATTGCGTGGCTTTTCTTGCGTCTGATAATTCTTTATCATCCAACCATAACGAGAATAATCAAACGCAGTACCACAATATCGACAGGTACTACCTTCTAAGATATCTATGCTGCTATTACAATTATCACATTTATATTCTCGAAGCGCTGCGGATTTTTTTAAAACCACCTCGTCACTGCCGCTCACCTTTAACAGCAGCTTCTCATGTTGTACCCGAATACGCCGTCCGTTATAGATAGCGAGTTTCATCAAAACTTCAGCATCTATCACATATCCGCCAATTGTTTTGACAGCATTTACAAACTTCACATGGCCGACATTACACTCGACCACATTCTGGTATCCTTCCACTACTTGATTAAGGGAACATTCGGCAAAAGATTGTACTTCCTCCACACAACCGGCCATATGAATATTGCGAAGCTTATACTCGAGATTCTGACAGAAATCCTCTGCAGAAAATGCAGGTACAATATGCTTTACAATCTCCTCGTTTTCATATCGATTCTCATAATTCTTAATCCACTTACCTCTCAAAATGAAATACACGATAGGAAGTGAAACAATAAAGAAAAAACAAACAGGAACAACTTCAAGTGCAACCGGAAATGCCATAACCGAAATCCATGCAAACGGGTGTGTCGTCGCATTTTGCATACTCATAATTCCAATCAAAAGCCCAAGAATTCCTCCCACAACTAACAAACCAATCAGAATACCTAAGCCCAAAAAAGTCTGTTTGCTGGTTTTTGACAGATTCTTTCCTGCATTTTCTTCCAATGCAAAACCGGACACTTTTGTTGCAAAATCACGCACTTCAAACTTAGAACCACACGCATCACATCCATCAATAAAGCTCTCTACTGTACCTATAAAACCACAATTCGGACATGCCACTTTTCCTGCTCCGACATCCGATTGCATCATAGATGTTACGCCAACTTCTGATTCCGTCTTTGAATAAAGCTTTTTTTCGCCCTTTCGAAAGATACGTTTCACCTGCAGATTACGGACACTTGTTCCCACCACATGGTTAGCATCCCTATTCACATCAAAGATTGAATAATCAAATATAGATTTCGATGTATCTTCCGTAATATCCAAATCCATTGTAATTTCCTTACTGTCGAGACGCTTCTTGCTCAATCGCATACTCTGCCAAAAAGGCTGTGTCACAACCTGCATTAACTTCGTATCATCTTCTTTATCGTTGAAATAGCTACTGTAATAGTCAGGAAATGCACTCACCATATCTGACATATCACGCTTAATTCGTTCCATCGCCTATCCTCCCATATTCTTGTCACAAAATAATACACATAAATATATCACATAGAAAGCAAGGTGACAATCCGGTCTATGCCAACCGTACTGCCACCTGTACCATCATAATACAATCCTCATCCTTCGTAGTGACAGCTGCGGTAATCTCTCCCTCCATCAAATGCATCAGCTGTCTGCATATATACAATCCGAGACCGCTTCCCGGCTTCTTTTCTACATTACTACCTCGGAAAAAACTGTCAAAAACATGTGGTAACTCCTTATCTTCTAACCGGCATCCGGTATTAAAGATACGAATTATAAATTCCTCTTCCTCTCTTACCATCTCTAGCCAGATATGTTTTCCATCACCATACTTAATCGCATTTTCTATAATGTTTTGCAACACTTCGACAAAGCGGTCCTGATCGCCATACACCAGACAATTTCTGTAGTCTGCCATATCAAATGCAATCTGGTTAAGCTGCATTTTATCTTCATAATATTCCCGAATCTGTTCTAACACATCCTTGATGTAAAACTCTCCGTTTTCAACTTCAAAGTGCAAAAAGTCCTCACTAGAAGCCTTCACAATATCGGAAATATAGCCCTCAATCTCATCTACCTTCTCATCAATATTGCCGGCAATCTCTAATTTCTTTGCCTCTTCTTTATAAAGATTACGACTTAAGGCCTTCGCATACAACTTAATCGCACTAAGCGGCGTCTTGATATCGTGAGAAAGCGACAAAAGTAACATTTTCTTTTCCCACTGCAATTCCAATTCTTTCGTCCGATTCTCTTCTAAGTTCTCACGAAGCAGATCCATTCCCCATATAAAACGGCCGAATAGTTTATCTTTGTTCTCCTGCAACGGAATTGACAAATTACCTTTGGATAGTTCGAATGGTACCTCTGATAGTTGATAAAATGGTTTCAAAACCTTGTTGCGCATATAAAACCAAAATGCCAAAACGCAGAAAAATGCAAATACCGCCAAAATATTAAACAAGATGATAATCTGACGGTTATCTCCTGCATTCACACGATACTCCACCGCATAATAAAACCTTTCCGTCGCAATCATCTTATAATCGCTATCATCACGCAAATCCGCATTAAAAAAATCTGATAATGCTTGCGATGTCGCATCCGCAGAGACAAAAGATATACTTTCAATTCCGTCATATACTGCTCCAAAAGCAGCTTCTAATTGCGCAAGATCTTTCGGAGCTGTTCCGTAATCTTTTTCATATTGCTGCAAAGCTTTCTCTATTCGATTCACAGATACTTTGTCTATTCTTCCCTCTTCTCGAAACGTTGTCTTAGCAAGGTAAATATTACCCACACAGAAAAGCATTCCAAACAAAAGGATAATAAAAAACAAAAGCCGGTTCATTTTTTTCATCTTGCGAAGTTCTCCTTCTCTTATCTGCATCTATTGTAACAAACAATGTGCAGATTTCAACAAAAATCTGCACATTGAAATACTCTATATATAAAACCTGTTCCCATCTAAAATTCGATCTTTGCCACAAACTCCTGCTCTTCGCACTGCAGGCTGAGTTCAAACCCATGTACATTGACAATGTTCTTTACAATCGTAAGACCTATTCCTGTCCCCCTTTGTTCATTACGGCTATTATCACCTTTCACAAAAGGTTTCCAAAGTTCTTCCACCGGTGTTTCTAATTCACCCTCCAGACGATTTCGAATCTCGTAGAAATTCTTATCTATCTTGATATCTATCTCTGTATCTGTCGGTGCATATTTGATTGCATTGCCAATCAGATTTTCTATCGCTTGTTCCATACGTATCGGATCCGCTTCTATCTCACAAGCACCTTCTACATGAATCCATAAGTTTTTATCTGTGGTTAATATCTCATACTTTTTCAAAATCTTCTGCGTCTGTGTTGCCAAATCCAAATTTTCTTTTTCTGTCACCTGACCGATGTTTTCCACTTTTGCAAGCTCCAAAATATTTTCCACCATACCATTCATATATGCCACATGATCCACAATCAAATCAGCATAATAGTCTTTCTTCTCTGTATGCACATTATTGCGAAGATTTTCCGCATATCCGGAGATTGCCATTAATGGCGTCTTTAGATCATGTGCCATTGCATTGGTCGTTTCTCTTCGATAAGTATCCAACTGATAATGGTTCAATCGTTTCATATATGTGCGATAAGCAATCACCGTCGTTATAAGAATAGAAAGAATCAAAAGTATAATGTATGCAGATATCACCCATCCCTTATAACTTTTCCAGAGATTGATATCTGCTCCTACAACAAGCAGATATTCTGTTCCATCTTCAATTGTGACAATCTCACTAAAAACACTTTTCATCCCCCAAAAAGTATAACAATTATCTGAATAATAACTCGTCTCCCAGAGAGAATCCATATCAGGATAGGTACCATCTGCTTTCAAATATGTTTCTATCAATTCACAACGTACATCCTCGTCCGGATCCAAAAACCAAATGGGACCTAACATACCGTAGTTCTCATTTTCTTCCATTTCAAAGTGTCGATATCCTGTTGTATCCTTCGGCGTATAGTCATATTCCTTTAATACCTCTTCACCACCATTTTCGTCATTGATCACCATCTGCATACGCCCCGGAACAAATGTGCCCGCTTTTATATAGACATCCTTTACATCCAAGTACGGAGAAGGATCCATGTACAACGCTTCTTCTGTCATTCCATGCTCTTCATACCATTGATTATAATCAAGAATTGCCTCCTCCATTTCCTTCCAGTCACACTCCAAAACATGGCGTAGGCCTCGATCCTCTCTGTTCATATCTTCCCTAAAAATAATATTGGCAACACATTTTTGATCCACAAATACTTCTTTTGTCTTTACATCATACAAACGTGCCTCATACCCTTGTATCCGTCTGTTGTTCAATTGCCAACGAAGGATCGTTTTCCATGCCGATATGCCATCTTCTTTTGTGCTTTCTTTTTCAAGACATTGTGTGTAGCTTTCGATAGCAGCGTCTGCTAATCCATTGGTCTGTATTGTAAAATCCCTTTTTGCAACATCACGATAATACGATACCGCTGTTATTGTTCCTACACATCCAATCAAGATTGCCATGCATAATCCGACTACCATGTACTTAGCGAGTATACGTTTAAAAATAGGCTTTTTCACAATGTGCATTTGCTGTGTTGTTTTTTTTCTATCTTGTATCTTTCTTCTAATTCCCTTTTTCTTAAGTTCACTTGTCTTATTTTTCTTTGACTTTCCTTTTTCGCTCACGTCATTCCTCCAATTTGTATCCCTTGGTTATCACGGTCTTAATCTGTCCGCCGGCACTGCCAAGTGCCTTTCGAAGCTTTTTCACATGGTTATCCACCACACGCTCATTTCCTTCAAAATCATATCCCCACATTCTTGTAAGAAGTACTTCCCGTTCCACTACACGGTTTTTGCGTTCCATTAAGTACTTAAGAATCATGAATTCCTTCGGCGGCAACTCTACATTCACACCATCAGCCTGCACCTGAAACGTTGCAGGATTAAGAGAAATGCTGCCACAGGTAAGCGCATCAACTCCTACCATCCCCTTGGCACGTTTTAAAATCGCATTGACTTTAGCGAGCAGCTCTGCCAACGAAAACGGCTTCACGATATAATCATCGCAACCTAATTGGTAACCGTACAAAATATCTTCTTCTCTTCCTCTTGCCGTTAGAAAAATGATGGGACAAATACTTTTCCTTCGGATTTCACGACAAATGGTAAATCCATCTACACCCGGTAGCATAATGTCTAACAAGACCAGATCAAATTCTTTCTCATATATCATTTCCATTCCTTCATCGCCGTCCTTTGCGGAATGTACAATGAATACCGGATCATTCTGTTCTGAAAAATAATCTTCAATGATTTCTCTGATATACTTGTCATCCTCTACCAACAAAATGTTGTATTCCATCCCTTTTTCCTCCTTTCAAGAGATACTTTACGAAAGTCATGTGTCCTTTGTGTATCCATAATTGAAATTCCCCACCAACATAAGTCGATGGGGAATTACGCTCATCCATTTATAGTCAACGTTTTCTCATCATTCATCAATCAAACCGATATCCCACGCCCCATACTGTCTGAATGCGCTCCGGTTTCTTTGGATCTTTTTCTATCTTTTCTCTTAGCCACTTCATATGCACTGTCAAAGTTTGCGGTTCACTTTCACTGTCAAATCCCCAGATTTTATTAAACAACTCCTCCTTCGGAAGCACTTTTCCCTTATTTTCTAATAAGTAAATAAGTAAATCTAATTCTTTCGAGGTAGTGGTAAGCTCCGCTCCGTCTACGTATAATCGTCTGCCAACTTTATCTAAGCGGATATTGCCGTCTATGATTTCATCCGTAGAATATCTACGCTTGAAGATTCCTGCAATTTTCGCAATCAAAAGATCAATATCATACGGCTTTTCTATGTAATCATCTGCACCTAACATCAAGCCATTTAACTTATCTTCTTTCGCATTCTTGGCGCTGACAATAATAATTGGAGTGTTGGAATTTTCTCGAATCTTACTGCATACACCAAACCCGTCTATGCCCGGCAGCATAATATCAAGCACCACTAATTTGGCACCTTCCTCCGCATACACTTCTAAGGCTTCCTCGCCGGAAGTGGCAAAATACACATCATATCCTTCTGCCTCTAAAAAATCCTGAAGCAAACCGCCAATTTCTTCATTGTCTTCTACAATTAAAATATCCATCATTTCACATCCATTCTGTTAGCATATACACAATTTTCCCTGTGTACCAGCATAATATAAGGTGTTTGTTAATTAAAAAATAATGAAAACAGGCCAAAGAATTCATCCCTGACCTGCAAATTCATTTCTTAGTATAGCTACTCGTTAATAACGTCTAACTTTGATAGATTCACACCTGACGCAGTAAGGATTACCTTGAGCTCAATATATCTCACTCTAATTGCCTTATATACCTCAGAATCCTTGTCAGCCAACACCATGTAACTTTGGAGTCTTGAAAACTCTTCTATATTCTTCTGTAATAATTCTTTATCTGACAAACCTTCCATCCTTCCACCGCCTTTCTACCAATATCGGTATTATAGCGGATTATAAGATACGTAAAATCATCATACGATATAACACCTTCATTGTAGTCATATTCAATTCTTCCGTAATATCAACATGCAACATCTACCACTTACGCACATATCCAACATAACATAATCAGACAATTATCTCAAGTGTATTGTTGCTATAACTTTCGTTTCAAAATGTACAAAATATAGGAATCTTAATCCTACCATCCCATCTCGCTAAGCCAGTTGTTCACCTTACGCTCTCGATCCTTCTTACCGCCTTCAGAAGAGCCGATATTACCTTTTTCTAACTTCAACTCTCCCTTTATATTGCCATCAACGATGTATAGAATTCTACTACAATTTGCAGCAACCTTCATATCATGGGTTACCAGCATAATGGTAGTTCCCTCTTCATTGATACGGTTTAACATTTCCATAACCTCATCAGAAGAACTGCGGTTTAATGCTCCTGTTGGCTCATCCGCAAACAAAATCTCCGGTTTATTCATAAGACTTCTGCAAATGCAGGCTCTCTGTAACTGTCCGCCGGACACCTCTGTGATATCGTTATCAGCAATATCGCTAATCTCAAGCTTTCGCATTAATTCCTTGCAATATACATTAATTTCTTCCTTGCTGCGACCACCCTTATCCGTCTGATAGGCAGGTAACAAAATGTTATCCATCACAGATAGATTCTTTAACATATGCATCTGTTGAAAGATAAATCCCATGTCATTTAAGCGAACCTTTGCAAGCTCACTTTCACTCAAATCCGTGATCTTCTTATCTGCCAAAGTCACCTCTCCGGCGGTTGGTCTATCCATTCCCGATACGCTATATAAAAGGGTTGACTTTCCGGAACCGGAAGGACCCATAATCGCCACCATTTCTCCTTCTTCTATATTGAAATTCACATTCTTTAATACGTTGTTCTGTCTTTTATTCGTAATATATGTCTTACACAAATCTTTTACCTGTAATGCAGTTGCCATAATTTTTACCTCCTACTATCTTTCAAACTCTTTTTCAAATTTTATTACTCTATTGCTTTGATGCTATCCACACTTACTTTTCGAACCTGCAACATAGTAATCACGCAAGCAATCACTGTTGCCGCCCAGATCACCACCGGATACAACACATAAATCTCCAATGGGTTAATCACAAATTCAATCTTGGATGCACCCATAAACTTAAATATCTCACCGGAAGTCAACTGGGTAAATGGGGTTCCAGTTAGTGTACCAAGCAACATACCAACAAACAGCACCAAAGCCATTCTCTTTGTCTGCCAACTCATAATAGAAGCATTGGAAAATCCAATTGCCTTAAGCATTCCCATTTCACCCTGCTCCCGGATTAAGAACATTTTCTGCATCAGTACCATTACAAGAATATTAATAATAATCACAAGAGTCATAATCATCGTTTTTACCGGCTTCAACATATCAGAAATTCCACCAATCATGTCGTCGATGAACTCCTTTGTTGTCTCCACCTTTGCATTTGGCATTTCTTTTTCCACTTTATCTATAATGGCAGAAACCTCTTCCTTGGACATATCACCTTCTAAAACCACCTGTACACCAAAGGCTCCGGAAACTGCTGCAAAATCTGTATCGGCTTCTTCTGTAAATCGGACTCCTTCACCCATGTTGTTCATGCTCTGATAAAGGGCTGTCACAATAAATGGTCTCTCTTCACCAAACATATTAATATAAATGGTATCCCCAATCTGTGCATCAATCTTTTGTGCCACCATGTGAGTAATGGCAACCTCATTTTCTTCCTTTGGAGCCACACCCTCATCATACATATATGCTTCTGTATCTGATCCAAGGCCCATCAACGTCATAGAATTATAAGATAATTCACCTTTACTAACTTTGTATTTGTATAACACCTCTGTAAATGTGTAATCTACAGGCACATCTATAGCTTCCAATCGTTCTTGCACCTCATCCAGATAATCTTCATAAACCTGTCTGTCTGCAGTGGCCACATTTTCTTCCACACGATTTTGTTCCAAAAGGAAGAAATCACATGGCGCAAGGCCAAACCAGGCAGCCACCTTTTCCGACTGCAGAGTGTTAATGGTATTGGCTGGCATTACCACAAGCCATACACCAATCATACCGGTAATTACCAACACAATATATTTCTTTAACTCACATAGCACATCATTTAACGCCATAAAAGTGCTAGGTCGCATTTTACTCTTACTTAAACTAAGAATGCTCTTCTTCTCGAAACGTTCTCCATTGTTACCACTACGGATTGCATCCATCGGTGTCACCTTCTTGATTCGACCGGTACTAAGATAAGCAAACCACACAATCACCAAAACCACTACTACACTTACAATTCCTGCCGTTAGGTAGTTGTTATTTCCAGACTCTATTACGATGTTTTTCACCACACTGGAAACCAGCATGTCAGTAAATGGAATACTAACAAAAAATCCTATCACCGCACCGATTATGGAAATCACTAAGTACTTTACCACATACAAGGAACGGATGGACTTGTCCGGCATACCAATTGCTTTCATAATACCGATTTCCTTGTAGTCCTCATTCACCGTAAAGAGAATGGTAAATCGAAGCATAATGGCAGAAATCAGGATAAGACAAATACTCACTGCCAACAAAATCCCTGCAATGATCATATCCATAATGTAAGTGGTTCGAATCAGCCCCATATCTCCATTAAATAATACGTAGAATCCCTGGTCTACGTATTCCTGATAAAATGCGTCCACATCCTCAGTGTAGATTCCATACATTTTCTGGGTTACAAACTCACCGTTCTCAATTAGTTCGTCATAATCCTTTTCACTAATCAACACACGAGCCATTCCCATCATCTCGCCACCTAGGATGACGTCCTTGATTGTTCCCTTTACGGTGAACTTCTTCTTATAATCCCCAGATTTAATATAGATACTGTCACCCACCTGAAAATTATCACTTAATAATTTTCTTGGAACATACATTTCCCCTGTCTCAATGTCTTTCAAAAGTTGGTTATTTTCATCAAAATAATTTTGCTGCTCACTCTCAATACTAAACACTGTAAGGGTATTGAGAAGCTCCAATTCCGAATCACCAACATTCTCAAGCTGGTCCTCAAAAATCATTAAGCCATCATCCACCTCATAGTGGGTAATTTTTTCATTTTCTTCTAAAAAAGCCTCTAATCTCAAGTCATTGTCTGTCGGCTCTCCATTGATTCCACTCATAGTGTTAATGAGATAATCACTCACCTGCGACACCTCAAAATAGTGGTCTAGTCCTGTTGTAATAACCTTCATATTGTTGACACTTGCTGCAATAAATGTGGTAGCAAGCATAACAAAAATCAGCAGAATAAAATTCATGGATTTCTTACGTCTTAAATCTTTTTTTAATATCTTTGCCTTCATGATGTGCTCCTTTCTTACTTTCTGCTGATAGAATACAATAGAAATTATTAAATAATCATTAAATGGATTTTTAGGTTTCATTTATTGTAGCAAGTTTATGTGAAAATGGAAACAATGGGTTGTTCCAGGAAGTGAATTGGTGACAAATTAGCACCAACTGAAAACGCAAAACTCACTTTTCATCAACTTTCACTTTTGATATTGACGAAAAGTGACCGTTTTGTTATTATACATTTATATCGGAGGTGTGTATTATGTCTGACATTAGTAACAAAGTTAAAAAAAGACGACTATCTCTTGGATTGTCACAAGAGGACTTAGCTAAAAAGCTAGGTTACAAATCCAAAACCACAATCAACAAAATTGAATCAGGTGTCAACGATATTCCAAGAAAGAAAATCAAGGATTTTGCTGTTGCACTTGAAACAACTCCTGAATACTTTTTAGATTATAGCAATTCTTTATCATCTACCTCTTCAACAAAGGATGATAATCATATTGTCGAGATTGATAGTATTACTTACGAAGAAGAAACACTTTTATTCTATTATCGAAAACTAAGCCAACAAGGGCAATCAATCGCACAAGAGCGCATGAAAGAATTAACAGAAATCAAGAAATATGTGGAAAACAACAACTAGTAATGTATCCATTATTGTAGTCACCCATCATCAAATAATGTATTGTAGAAAGTAGGTGCTTAGTATCGTATTCTTTGTATATGATGATGAAACTGGCAAGACAGTTCCTGTGCCAGTTGATGAAGAAACAATTGAGAATCAAAAGGAACTAGAATTCATTTATGACGATGCTGTTCGCAAGGTATGGCATGCACAACAAGAAGAATGGTATTTCTCTATTGTGGATGTGTGTCAGATATTAGCTGATTTGCAAGATTACCAGCATGCAAGAAATTATTGGAAAGTACTTAAGAACAGATTATTAAAAGAAGGAAATGAACCGGTTACAAATTGTAACCAGTTCAAATTAAAAGCCAGCGATGGTAAAATGCGGCTTACCGACTGCGCCAACACAGAGCAACTCCTACGCATTATCCAATCCATTCCATCCAAGAAGGCAGAGCCTTTCAAACAATGGCTCGCCTTGGTTGGCAAGGAGCGTTTGGATGAGATGGCTGATCCTGAATTAGCACTTCAACGTGGTGTTGCATATTACCAAGCAAAAGGCTATTCAGATGCATGGATCACACAACGCTTACGTACTATTGAGATGCGCAAAGAACTTACAGATGAATGGAAACGCGCCGGTATCTCCAACAACAAAGATTATGCTTCATTAACAAATATCCTTACACAAACTTGGTCTGGCAAGACAGTTCAACAATACAAGCAATTAAAAGGATTGCACAAAGAAAATCTTCGTGATAATATGACTAATACAGAGTTAGTATTGAATCAACTTGCAGAAGTATCCGCAACGGAAATAGCTAAGAATCGTAATCCGAATGGCTATGAGCAAACAAAGGATGTGACTGTCCAAGGTGGAGAAATTGCACGTGGTGCCAGAGAAGCTCTTGAAAAACAGTTAGGCAAAAGTGTATTGTCACCTCTTAACGCCAAGACTCCGAATCTATTAGATGATAAAGAATCTGTTTAGAAAACAAATATACATCTGTACTGACTGCTGTCATAACACAACATAATGAATACTTAAGAGGAGGAGTTATTATGGGATTAAATTTCAGAAAAACAATTACCATTTTGCCAGGCGTAAGAATTAACATTGGCAAGAAAAGTGCCAGCGTTTCATTCGGAAAGCGCGGAGCACGTCATACAATCAGTACAACCGGCAAGCGGACAACTACTGTAGGCATACCGGGAAGCGGAATCAGTTACACACATAACCATACTTCCGCAAAGAAGAAAAAAAAGAAGAAAAAAACAGATGACGAATAATCAAAAATGCAAGGTAGTTATAATCACTACCTTGCATTTTTGATTTGCGTAATTCTATTTTCTATATTATTTCAAAGCTTTCTTTTACAACGCTTTCTCATAACAAAACCAACGATGGTCATATAAGTCGCAATCACCACAATGGGTAAATTCTAATTTTGCATAGGAACGAAGCGCCCTTTCATTACCGGGACTCACAAGAAAATGAACTGATTTACATCCTCTTCTCGCAAGCTCCTCCATCGCAAAAGAAAGCAACTGCCTTGCAATACCCTGATTTTGAAATCCGTCTTTTACGACAAGTCGTGCAAGCTCTGCGGAAGGTTGCAACGCATTCTCCCAACAAGGCAATTCGTCTACAAAGGCGTCATCATCCACCGAAATTGCTCCGACAATCTCACCCTCTAAAGTTTTTAAACAAAACAAATCACCTCGTGCATAGTCCCCCTGTGTAATCTCAGCATTTGGGTAATCCAAAGACCAAGTGCAGCCATCTGTTCCGATCGCTGCACTGTATAATGCGGATATTACAGGGATATCTTCTATTGTCGCTTTCTTAAACTCTAATTCCATATCCTCTTAATCCTATTCTTTACGTTTAACCCGCAGTTCCTGCCAGGTATGGTTCAGGATCTACCGGTGTTCCATTCACACGAATCTCAAAATGAAGATGCGGACCTGTACTTCGACCAGTATTACCGGAAAGTGCTACGCGTTCTCCCTGATCAACATATTCACCGACACTAACCGTCACTTCGCTAAGGTGTCCATATACTGTCATCACACCATCACCATGATCAATCATAACACAGTTACCATATCCGCCGACCCAACCGGCAACCGTAACTTGTCCGGCACGGGAAGCACGAACCGTTGTACCCGTCCATACACCCACGTCAACTCCTGCATGTAATCTACCCCATCGATATCCAAAATGAGATGTTACCGGCCAGTTTGTACATGGATACATATAGGTCGGTTTTGACTTGGTTCCACGTTTTACAACCTGTGCAACAGCCGCAACCTGAACTGTTTCTTGTAACTGCTCTCTCTTATATTCCATTTCGCCTTTGTAGGTAACAAGATCCGTTACTGTATGTGTACCGGCTTGTCCTTCCTGCATTACTTCGGATTCACCGATATACATATTCGAATCATCCTCATATACAGTATCTGCAAAATAATCTTCTTTATATGTCTCTTGCTTTTGAACCAGAATCTCCACCGCTGCAGCCGGGACTGAAACAGTCAAACGGTCATCATAATAAATGTTGTCATCCGATTCAATTCCCGGATTCAAAGCTTTCACGTCCTCCACAGACATATCATACTTCGCTGCAATACCGGAAAGGCTGTCTCCCGGTTGTACAACATAGATTGCCGGCTCCATATTCTGAGCGGTCAATTCTTCATATGTCTTTTCCTTCGTTGTAAGCTGATCTTTATCCACGTATGTTTCCATTACCTGAATCTTCTCAGAAAACCCAACATGCTTCACACCGTCGTCTACGGCCTGTGCCTTGACATCTGCATCAACCAAAGAGGACGTCTGCTTATCTTCTTTTTTCTTTTTAGATTCTTTCTTTGCTTCCTGCTCCGTAATCTCTACTTCATACATTGTTACATTTCGAAGTTTCGGTAATTGGAGTCCTACTTTGAATCTGTCCGCTTCATCGTACTTGCTTTGTGCTTGTTCTAACACTTCCGCAACATCTGACATATTTTCTACCGTAACAGTGTAATCATCTATGCGCATCGTATACGCCAATGTCTTATCATGATCTTCGCATTCACGCAATTCTTCCAGTATGGCAGCTTCCAATCGTTCTTCACGCAATAGCTTCTTCCCTTTCACAGCCGCCTTGTCTTTTTCTTTATCAACCAATGCGTAACTTACATCCACATCTAATAATTTCACACCATCTGCATTATATGCCAATCTGGCTTTCTCATATGCATTGGTTGCTTCTTCCTCATTCTTCGCTAATGCTACTACTTCACCATCTATCATCACTTTGGTTTTCGGACCAAATGTGATACTCGTAACAGCCGAAACTATCGGATTGTTCTCTACATCTTCACTTTTCACTTCTATTAATGATCCTGCAGTTGGAGCTGCCAACACTGCTATCGCAGTACCAAGCAACGCAGCTTTGTACCAATTCCACTGCATTTTCACTTTCCAATCTATTCTTTTCACAATTTGCCTCATTTCTTGCAAAATAATTCAACATCTATTTTTTACGAACAGAATATCCAAATGTTCCGAGCTTTTCACCCAATGTATAATACTGTCCGTGAGAATATGCCAACAAATCTGCATCATTTAGATGAAATGCTCCCTTTTCATCCATATACTCATCAGAAATCTGTACATTCAAAACCTCTGCTATGAACATATCATGACTGCCCAGTTCTAATACCTGCTTCACTTTACATTCAATATTAACCGGACTTTCCATAATAATCGGAACATTCACTTTACAAGCTTCTCCTTTTGTTAGCTGCATCGCAGCAAACTTATCCTCATCACGACCACTTTTCACACCACAATAGTCTGTTGCATGTACAAGAGCCTTCGTCGTCAAATTGACAACAAACTCTCCTGTCTCCATAATCATCTTATGGGAATGTCGTTCTTTTCTCACTGAAATGGATAACATTGCAGGGTCCGAACTAATCGTTCCTGCCCATGCTACAGTCAACACATTATCATTACCTTCTTTATCTCTACAACTTACCAATACCGCAGGTACCGGATATAACATATTCCCCGGTTTCCATGATTGTTTTGCCATATCAACACTCCTTTTCAACATTGCACAATTCAACCTATTATAATACGATTTTTCTCTAAGTGCAACCGATGCAACACCTTCTTTCTCAACAAAATTGGCAAATATTCGTATGTTATAAAAAAATTACTTGCATATAATAAACATAAGTAGTAATATAAAAGACAACACAATGTAGTTTTCATTACTACATCTCGAAGTATATTGGTCATTATAGAAAGGCTGTGAGAAAATGAATACAATTATTAAGAAGATCAAAGACCCGGGAAGTGCAATTACACATTTTATTGCTTTTGTTGGTGCAATATTAGCCACTACACCACTGTTAATCAAAGCGTACCACGGAGATAACCGTAATTACCTTGGCGCTTTTGCAATATTTATCTTAAGCATGGCTGCATTATATGCCGCAAGCACCATTTACCATACATTTGACATTTCAGAAAAAGTGAATACGCTACTACGCAAGATTGACCATGCTATGATTTTTGTAATGATTGCCGGTTCTTACACTCCGGTTTGTCTCATTGCATTACCAAGAAAAGTGGGAATTCCTCTATTGGTTACTGTCTGGCTTATTACCATAATCGGTACACTATTTAAGATATTTTGGATCACATGCCCTCGTTGGTTATCATCTGCCATGTACATTGGTATGGGCTGGTTGTCTGTTTTGGCAATTTCATCTATATTCAAAGGTTTGACACATACCGCATTTGCATGGTTGTTACTTGGCGGTATCATCTACACAATTGGAGGTGTCATCTACGCATTAAAGCTTCCTCTTTTTAAGAAAGTGAATTGGAAAAACTTTGGGAACCACGAGTTATTCCATTGCTTCGTTATGCTTGGCAGTATCTGCCACTTTGTAATGGTGTATCAATATCTCGCATAGTATCAGATATCAAAAAGGAGTCCCCCTCGTCATTGACGAAGGAACTCCTTTTTTTTATTGTAAACATTACTATCATTTCAAATGATCTGTCTGCTTATATTCCGGGAATCGAATCATCACCTTGAATAGATCTCCATCCAATTGAATCTCAAATTCTCCATTTTGCAATCTCGTCAAGTCCTTCGCAATCGAAAGTCCTAATCCGCTTCCTTCCGTTGTTCTTGACGAATCGCCTCTTGTAAAACGCTCCATCAGCTCATCCGTACTGATATTGAGTGGTGCTTTCGATACATTCTTAAGTGTAAATGTTACCACTCCCGCATCCTTTTCCAAATCAGCATATACTCTGGTTCCTTCCATCGCATACTTATAAATGTTTTGCAATACATTTTCAATGATACGATATAGGCGCCTTCCATCTGCCATTACAACCGCCGGCTCCTCCGGATAATTCGCAATGATAGCAAGTTTTCTCTTTTCAAACTTATCCTCAAATTCACCCAGCGCCTGCTTCATTAATTCATCAAATGTAAGCGGCATCATTTCAAGTTCTATATTACCGGAAGTTGCTTTTGCTGCTTCCACAAGATCTTCAGTAAGTTGCTTTAATCTCTGTGCCTTTGCGTCAAGTACATCTACATAGTGCTTCGCATCTTCATTTGGCATTTCCTGTTTCTTTAATAAATCTACGTAATTAATAATCGACGTAAGAGGTGTTTTCAAATCATGCGATACATTCGTAATCAACTCTGTCTTCATACGTTCATCCTTAATGGATGTTTCTACTGCCTGTTTTAGTCCGTCACCAATATGATTCACTCCATCTGCCAAATCACCTAGTATACTAAGCCTTTCATTGATTTCAACTTTACTATCCAGGTCGCCCTTCGTTATCTTTTCTACACCCTTTGCAAGCTTTTCAATATCCCGAATCACCCACGTAAGTGCAAGCAGAGCAAGTATCTGCAACAACAAGAAATAGATAAATGCAGGTCCTGCATACAATTCATTGCTCATTCCCATAAAGACAACTGCTGTTTCCACAACCAAAAAGACAACAAATGCAATCAAGAGCTTTCTGGTACCCTTAATGCTATAATATTTTTCTTTGCATCGATTCCAAAAATTCCGAACCGCCTTCACAAACGCAGACGTTGTCTCTTTCTTGTCTTCTTCAGCCACTGTCTCTTTGTTATGAATATGCTTTATGCACTTCACAAACAAGAATTGATTCCATATATTATGCGCTTTTAATCTTCGCACAAAGCTTAACGTCAATACCATAAAGAAGAATCCAAACGGCAATGCACCGATTGCAGTATAGATGCAGACAATGCCAAACGATTCATAGTTCCCAATCTCCGATACAGCACCTACTCCGCACAACACAGAAAACGCCATAATTACAAACGTAACAAATATCCATATCTCTGTATACCAACGGTCAAAATGATTCAGCTTCACCTGCGTATCGTGTTTGTATCTGCGTCCGGTTGTATAGATTAGACTGATTGCCTGGACCATCAAAAGCAAAAAACTAACCACGGCTAAAACTACAACTTCCACACAGTACGACGCAATCCAATCATATACTTTTTCCGATTGAATCAAGATATTTTCTGTTGGATCTAATACAAACGAATCCTTTTCAAAACCAAAGTAATATACAGCCACCCCCGGCGCGGCATCCCCATTCATCGAATATGTCTGGAATCCCTCTGACAAAGTCCCGACATTCTCCATATCCGGAACATTACCACTGTGGCTCTGTGTCAAATTGCCGTCTTCATCTTTCTCAAACCGATAATAATGCTTGAGATTCATCATCGCCTGTTCAGGCTGATTACTGCTAATATTCGTATACAGCTCGCCATCCGCAAGCTGCACGTAATAATATATTCCTTCTTTCTCTAAAAGTGATAAATGGTTTTCTTCATTCTGCGCCATATCATACAACTCGTAACAATAATTCATGATTTCTGTTACACTTAAGTTGTAACTTCTAAGAATCGGAATCACAATGCTGTTATAATAAGAATCTCCCTCCGGCATCTCATTAAGGCGGGAAAGTAAATCATCAACTCCGTATATATACGAGTCCATTTCCTCAAAAAAATCATCACCCGTAGAATAGTATAGGTCCTTTTGCGGATCGTATGCCGCATAAGAAGTAAGATTATAAGGTGTTATAATAACATCTGCCTCATTCTCTTTAACATCCGTTGTATCCTCATCTATCTTAACTTCCTCTTTTTTCGCGTCCTCCGATTGTGCTTTTTTCACTTCATAATTTTCAAACACAAAGTAAGCGCCCTCAGAAAACTCTTCTGAAAATCGATGGTCTTTATTAACCAGACCACCTTTTACAAACAAATCCTTGAATGCTTCTTCGTTATAATAGATATAATCAATATCGCATCCTTTCAGTTCCAAAAAGCTTTTTAAGCCATTAAAGTCAGAGAGATCCTTATCCTTAATCAGAATCGGCTCACCAACTTGAAAATCTTTTATATCTGCGATTTCAACACCATCACTCAAATCATAACCAAAGGATAACAATTCCCCGATCGCTTTTGCATCGTAATATCGAATTGTACTGTCTTCCATATGTAAGATCGCAATTCTATTATTATCAATATCAATGAGTTCTAATTGATTAATCTTGCCTAACACCGCATTTATCTCGTATTCAAGATCTAGCTGGTACATATTCGTCTCATAATAACTTTCTTTTGGATTTGTATAAATCTCTGTACCATACCATGATGCCACAAACATAGTAATCATCGTACTAACACAAAATGTAATAAATGTTACCAGGCAAAGAAATCCTCGTACTCCCTTTCCCCAAGGTGAATATAGCCATTTTCCCGTTTGCTTTTTTTCTTCCATAATGACTCTCCCTACTTCTTGTCCATGCGATAACCGACGCCCCACATAACTTTAATATAGTCCGGGTTCTTCGGATCTATCTCTATCTTTTCTCGAATTCTTCTAATATGTACAGAAACAATATTGTCCGTCGCATACGCATCTTCTTCCCATATTCTTTCATATATCTGGGCAGACGAGAACACTGTTCCGACATTCTCCATCAGCATCTGCAAAATCTTAAATTCTGTCGGTGTTAATTTCTTAATTTCTCCGTCTACTGTTACAATCTTTTGTGCTGTATCCATTTCGATTGCGCCATTGACCAAAACGGTATCGTTATCCTGCTGCATTCCTCCTAATTGCGTATATCTGCGAAGCTGAGATTTTACTCTTGCAATTAATTCTAGCGGATTAAACGGTTTTGTCACATAGTCATCTGCTCCTACATTTAATCCGAGTATCTTATCCACATCCTCTGATTTTGCAGAGAGAAAGATAACCGGAATTGCACTCTTTTCTCGAATTTTCAACAATGCATGAATACCATCCATCTCCGGCATCATAATGTCTAATATCACCAGATGCACTTCTTTTTCTTTCATTACCTGCAGTGCTTCTTTTCCGTTATAAGCAGGTAAGATATCATATCCTTCCTGTTTCAGATAAATGGAAATCGCTTCTACTATTTCTTTGTCATCATCGCAAACTAATATTGTCATATTTTCATCACCTCATCCCCTACTATACGGCAAGCTACATTTTTTCGCAAGCCGTTTGCCTCGAATCCTATAGTACAATACATTTTTTACGAAAATATCTATAAGAAAGTGAAGAATTTCTTACAAAACACCTCAAGCAAAATAAAAGACTCCCAATTTAGAGAAATCTAAACTGGGAGTCTTTCATTCTATATTCTTGTCATGCTCTGACGAATCAAAGCTCGTTTTAGTGCTAACTCCGCACGGTTCATATCCACACCGGAGCCTTCCTCAATTCTTCTTCTTGCACGAATCTCAGCTTCTTTTGCACGGTTGGCATCAATTTCATCGGGCCACTCCACGCTCTCTGCCAAAATGGTAACTTCTTCCTGTAGGATTTGGATGAAGCCTGAAAGCAATGCTGCTTCTTTCACCTCTCCATTCTCATGAATACGAAGAACACCGGGTGCAATGATTGCTGTCAACGGAATATGATTCGGATAGATACCCATATCTCCCTCCGTTGTAGTTAATTCTAAGAATGAGACATCTCCTTCATAGAATATACGCTCCGGAGCTACGACTTTTAACTTCATATTATCTGCCATACGTATTCTCCTTTTTGCGTCCTTTATTTCATTCTCGCAAGTACATCATCAATTGTTCCTGCGTTCAAGAAATAACCTTCCGGAATATCATCATGCTTACCTTCGATAATTTCCTTAAATCCGCGAATTGTTTCAGAAACCGGAACATACTTACCTTCACATCCGGTAAACTGCTCTGCTACGAAGAATGGCTGCGAAAGGAATCTCTGAATCTTACGAGCACGAGATACTACAAGCTTATCTTCCTCTGACAACTCATCCATACCAAGAATTGCAATAATATCCTGTAATTCTTTATACTTCTGCAAGATTTCCTGTACGCCACGGGCAACTGCATAATGCTCTTCACCAACTACCTTAGGATCAAGAATTCTCGATGTAGACTCCAAAGGATCTACCGCCGGATAAATACCTAACTCTACGATAGAACGTGAAAGTACGGTTGTTGCATCCAAGTGTGCAAACGTTGTAGCCGGAGCCGGGTCAGTCAAGTCATCCGCAGGTACATATACAGCCTGAACAGATGTAATAGAACCATTCTTTGTTGATGTAATACGCTCTTGCAAAGCACCCATCTCTGTCTGCAATGTTGGCTGATAACCTACCGCTGATGGCACACGACCAAGCAACGCAGAAACCTCTGAACCAGCCTGTGTGAAACGGAAAATGTTATCAATGAACAATAACACATCCTTACCGCCCTGATCACGGAAATACTCTGCCATTGTAAGTCCTGTTAAACCTACACGCATTCTCGCTCCAGGCGGCTCATTCATCTGACCAAATACCATGGTTGTTTTATTAATAACGCCTGACTCTGTCATTTCATGGTAAAGGTCATTACCTTCTCTTGTACGCTCACCTACACCGGTAAATACAGAATATCCACCGTGCTCTGTAGCGATGTTACGAATTAACTCCTGAATTAATACTGTCTTACCTACACCGGCACCACCAAACAGACCGATCTTACCACCCTTCTGATAAGGACAAAGCAAGTCAACGACTTTGATACCTGTCTCTAAGATTTCTGTCTCAGTTGCCTGTTCAGAAAATTCCGGCGCTTTTCTATGAATTGGGAAATGCTGTTCACATTCCGGTGCCGGCTTATTATCAATTGGCTGGCCCAATACATTGAAGATACGACCTAATGTATTCTCACCAACAGGTACTGTGATTGGCGCACCTGTCGCTACGGCCTCCATACCACGAACCAAACCATCTGTTGGTCCCATGGCAATACATTTTACAGTATCATCACCCAAATGCTGAGAAACCTCAACTGTCAATTCGCCACCGTCTTTTGTCGCAATCGTAATTGCATCATTAATCTCAGGAAGTTTTCCTTCACTGAACTTAATATCCAATACGGCACCGATAATCTGGGTAATTTTACCGACATTTTTCTCTGCCATATATTTTATCTCCTTACTATTATTTATTGTTTTCCCTCTCCTACAATTCGCAGTGACATCCCGTTCGTTAACCTCGAACATTTGTCCTATGAGAGCACTGCTCATTATCTCTAGGAGATCGCTTCCGCACCTGCAATAATCTCGGTAAGCTCTTGTGTAATAGAACTCTGACGGGCACGGTTATATTTCAAAGACAAATCTGCAATCATGTCCTCTGCGTTCTTTGTCGCAGAATCCATAGCCTGCATACGGGCACCATTTTCACTGGCAACAGCTTCCACAAATGCACCGAATATAATATTGTTCATATATTTTGGAATAATCATATCCAAAGCTTCATCAGCTTCCGGCTCATAGTTCATCGGAGTCAGAACATCAATCTCTACATCCTGCATGATCTCATCCACATCAATCGGCAATAACTTCATAAGCTTCGGCTCCTGTACCACCGTATTCTTAAAATTGGTATATGCAAGATAGATTTCTCCCACCTCACCATTTTCGTAAGAAGCCAAAACATTCTTACCGATGTGAATTGCATCTCCATACAAAGGATCATTCATTACTTCCGAATAATCTTCAACAATGTTGAAACCTCTTCTAAGCAAACCTTCTAATCCCTTTTTACCAACTGCATAGATATCCGTCTCTTTTGGATCACAATTTGCCACAATTTCCTTCACAATATTATTGTTATATCCACCCGCAAGACCTCTGTTAGAAGTAATTGCAATAACTGCCCTTCTAGAACAATCATTGGCTTTTAGATATCTGTGATCAATCTTGCCTGTTCTTCCTAATACAGAACAAATGGTATCATACAACAAAGTAAAGTATGGCTTATTGCCCTCTGCCCTGGCTTTCGCTTTTTGAAGCTTAACGGTAGAAACGAGTTTCATTGCTTTCGTAATCTGACCTGTACTTGCGACACTCTCTTTTCTACGCTTTATATCTCTCATTGATGCCAAGACATTCACCTCTTTCTTTATTAATCAGTCATCAAGTTTTGTTATCATTTCCTTTTTATTGGGGGTGTAGCTTACGGAAACGAAACTCTTATTTTTCAACCTCACGCTGATTCTTATAAGCAGTGATTGCCTCATTTAACATTGTTTCAAGTTCTTCTGTCAACTTCTTATTCTCTCGAATCTGTGTAAATATTTCAGGATACTGTGTATCCACAAATTCAAACAATCCGGCTTCGAAATCAAGAATCTCGTCAACAGGAACATCCAATAGATAACGCTTGGTTGCGGCATAGATGATAACAACCTGCTTTTCAACCGGCATCGGCTTATACTGTGGTTGCTTTAACATCTCCTTGATTCTTTCACCCTGTGCCAAACGTTCCTTGGTATCTGCATCCAACTCAGAACCAAACTGAGAGAATGCTGCAAGCTCACGGTACTGTGCAAGCTCAGTACGAATTGGAGAAGCAATCTTCTTCATCGCACCAATCTGAGCAGCACCACCTACTCGCGATACAGAAAGACCTGCATTAATCGCCGGTCTGAAACCTGCATTAAACATCTCTGTCTCAAGGTAAATCTGTCCATCTGTAATGGAAATTACGTTCGTTGGGATGTAAGCAGATACGTCACCTGCCTGTGTTTCAATAATCGGAAGTGCTGTCAAAGAACCTCCGCCTAATTCGTCATTCAACTTCGCTGCGCGCTCAAGCAATCTTGAATGTAAGTAGAATACATCACCAGGATAAGCTTCACGTCCAGGTGGTCTACGAAGCAACAAAGAAAGTGTACGATAAGCTGTCGCATGCTTTGATAAGTCATCATAGATAACAAGTACATCCTTACCTTCTTCCATCCATTCCTCACCAATTGCACAACCTGCATATGGTGCAATGTACTGAAGAGGTGCCATCTCTGACGCTGTAGACGCAACAATTGTTGTATAATCCATTGCACCATTCTCAGTCAAAGACTTTACAATATTCGCAACCGTCGACGCTTTCTGTCCGATTGCAACATAGATACAGTTCACACCCTGTCCCTTCTGGTTAATAATCGTATCAATCGCGATGGCTGTCTTACCTGTCTGACGGTCACCGATAATCAACTCTCTTTGTCCTCTTCCAATCGGAACCATGGCATCAATCGCCTTGATACCTGTCTGTAATGGCGTGTCTACCGACTTACGAGAAATAACACCTGACGCAACTCTTTCGATTGGTCTAGTCTTATCTGCCTTGATTGGTCCCTTTCCGTCGATTGGCTGGCCTAATGCATTGACAACACGACCTAACATGCCGTCACCAACCGGAACCTCAACGACACGACCTGTCGTCTTAACGGTATCTCCTTCGTTGATATTCTTATTCGCACCAAGTAACACGGCACCTACATTGTCTTCCTCAAGGTTCATTACCATTCCGTAAACTTCACCCGGGAATTCAAGAAGCTCACCTTGCATTGCTTTTTCCAAACCATGCACACGTGCGATACCATCTGCTACCTGAATAACAGTACCAACTTCGGAGGTCTCTAATTCCTTAGAATAATTCTTAATCTGCTCTTTAATAACCGAACTAATCTCTTCTGGTCTTAAATTCATAGAAAATTAGCACCTTCTCTCTGTTATATGTTATATTTTTCGACCATTTACAATAAGGTCTTTGATAAATTTGCAATCTGTGTTTTCAAACTGCTGTCCACTACAGTATCCGCAATCCGTATTACCAAACCGCCAATCAAATCAGCGTCAACCTGATAAATACCTTCAATTGTCTGATACTTCGTTGTCTCTAATAGCTTTTGCTCTATTCTCTCTTTTTGAGAATCTGTAAGTGCAACTGCAGAAGAAATATAAGCTATACCGATTCCTTTTTCTTCTTTGATCGCTGCAATCACATAGTCAAAAACAGAAATGATATCTTTTTGATGACCCTTTGTAATCAACATAATCATAAGACCGGTAATCTCATCCGAAATCTTACCCTTATAAATGTTCTCAATTACTTTAATCTTTTCTTCTTTTTCAATATTAGGGTGAAGCAAAAGCTTGTTCAAATCTTCGTTTTCAAGAAACGTCTGCTTTACAAAAAGTACCTCTTCTAAAGTGGCGTCTAATGTGTTGCTTTCCAATGCCACTTCAAAAAGTGCACTTCCGTAAGTTTTACTTACTTGCTTAGCCATGTACTACCACCCATTTCTTTCAAAGTGTCCTCAATTAAAGCATCCTGCTTACTCTCGTCAATCTGCTGCTCAATGATCTTTGCAGCCATTGCAGTTGCAACACGAACGATTTCCTTGCGCATATCATCTGTAATCTTCGCTTTTTCAAGCTCGATTTCCTGATTCGCACGGTTCATAATTCTTGTAGCTTCTGCCTGAGCCTCTTCTATAATCTCAGCTTCTTTCTTCTGCGCTGTCTTACGCGCTTTTGCCAAAATCTCTTCTCTCTCTTTGTCAATGGACTTTAACTTCTCGTCATACTCAGCTTTTAACGCTTTTGCATCTTCTTTGTCCTTTGTCGCAGATTCGATATCATTTTTGATCTTCTCTCTACGATTGTTTAATACTTTCTGTACCGGTTCAAACAAAACGCCGGAAAGGAAGAAGAAGAGGATAAAAATTGCGATTGCCTGTATTAACAAATCATTAATCAACTGTGGTGACAACTCAAAAATGTGTCCTTCAGTAAGCAACATTGTCTGCGCAATCCCAAATCCTGATAATATATTCATCAAGGGGTAATCCTCCTTTCACCAAATTCTTAAATCCTATATTATTTCCAAAATTATAAGCTTAAGAACTTAGATAACATTGGATTTGCGTACATTAACAACAATGCGATAACCAAACCATAAAGACCTGTTGTCTCGGCTACGGCCTGTCCAAGTAACATTGTTGACATGATATCACCCTTTGCACCAGGATTACGTCCTACTGCTGCTGCACCCTGACCGGCTGCATATCCCTGTCCTACACCAGGACCAATACCGGCGATCATTGCCAAACCGGCACCAATTGTTGAGCATGCTAAAATTAAACCTTCGTTTGTAATCTGTTCCATAATATAAAACCTCCATAAATGTATATTATTTTTATAAAATAAGAGTTCTTATTCACTCTTTTTATGCAATGCACATATTCTAATTATCACCTATCTTGTCTGAAATAAACGTCATTGTTAACATTGCAAATACGTATGCTTGAATTGCTCCTGAGAACAAATCAAGATATGCATGTAAAAATGCTGGAATACCAATCTTTGCTGCAAGCGGCAACAAACCATAGTAAAGCGACAACATAACCGTACCTGCCATAACGTTACCAAATAAACGCAGTGACATAGAAATTGGTGTTGCTATTTCGCCGATTAAGTTAATTGGAAACAAAAACGGCAACGGTTGGAACAACCCTGTAATAACACCTAACTTATTATACTTGACATTGTTGTACTGAATCATAAACCAGGTAATCATTGCCAAGCAAAAAGTGGTTCCAAAATCGGCTGTTGGTGGTCTAAGACCAAACAAACCTGAAATGTTCGAAAAAAGTACAAACAGAAATAATGTTCCGATATAATACATGTACTTCTTACCATGCTTACCCATAGCTGAGCTTACGAAGCTTTCTAACACTTCCACCACAAATTCCATCACATTCTGTAATCCGGATGGTATTTCCTGTGCTTTCGCCATCTTACATCGCACAACCAATGCAAAAATCATAATTGTCGCGAATATAATCAGCATACACACATGTGATGTTGTGAGATACACCGTGGTGCCCATAAACTCATATCCTAACAGATGATGAATCGAAAAATCCACTTCTCCTTCTGCGGCTAAAAGCATCGGCATCATTCCATAACCCATTCCTTCACCTTCCTTTCTGTAATTTTATATCTAAATCCATCAACAGGAAATCAAAAAGTCGAGTATCAACTCCTTGATTCCCCGCTGACAAATAAAGTTCAACTATTCTTCAACCATATCCTCTTCCTTTGTGATATAACTATCAGGATACAATCTCCTCAAAATAAATGGTGCGAACAATGCACCAATCTTAAGGCCAAGCACTCCGAGAACCACCGTGATAAAATGTAATTGTTCTGTGGCTAATCCAATCGTAAGTGCTGCCAGCATTATCATTAATCTCAAAAAACTTTGAAACCTTACATACTTGGTGGCATCTTTTTCTTGCAAATCTAACGCATAATCCAACGTCTTTGCCATATGCCCAAAAAGAAAGACTGCAATAAAAACACCAAATGCAAGCCCCAAAGTATAGGCAAGTATATCTTCAGAAAAGAAAATCCCCACCAACTCAACAACTAATGCGTATATTCCAATCCCAATGTAAAAACCGATTTTTATCTCTTTTACCTGATTCATTTCTCACCTCTATCGGCACCTATATAAATAGGAAAACATAGCACACTCCATTATACTAATTTTTCCTATAAAAGTCCATGAAAATAGATAGAAATTTCTACTTTTCTTCTTTATCAAACAAACTTTTTTTACCTAGAAATTTACAAATCACATTGTAGCAAGCTTTATATCCGCCGGCGACACCCAATATTAGGAAGAACACAAATGTGTTCGTACCAAAATACGCATCTATCGCATAACCAATTGCACCACACATCAATATGGCTGTCAGCATGGAAATTGCAAGCTGGCTGACTAATGTTATCATTTTCATATTATCCCTCTTTTCTAATAAAACAAGGCTGCCAAATACTGACAGCCTGTTTGTTAATCCTCTATCATCTCAATTCTTCTAATATGTCTCTCGTCATTAGAAAATGGTGTATTCAAAAATGTATCAACAATCTTAAGCGCAAGTCCTGCTCCGACAACCCTTGCTCCTAAAGCCAAAATATTCGCATTATTGTGTTCTCTTGTCGCTGCTGCACTAAAGCAATCACTGCACAACGCTGCACGAACACCTTTTACTTTATTCGCTGCTATGGATATACCAATACCTGTACCACAAATCAAAATTCCACGTTCGCATTCTCCGGAGGCAACTGCCACGGCAACTTTTTTTCCGTATTCCGGATAATCTACTGCCTCTTCGGAATAACATCCAAAATCCTTATACTCCAAACCACACTCATCCAAATATTTCTTTACTTCCTGCATCATGGCATATCCGCCATGGTCACATCCTAATGCTATCATGTTTATCTCCTCCGCACTCTGTTTTACTTCCATCGCATCCATTTTAATAATATTAATCAGCTTTTGCAAGCATCTATTTTATCAATCAGACTTGAATCACACGATGTCCCGCTGCTTTTAACAAACGGTTCATAATCGCATCTGACAATGCCTCTCCGCTAAAACTTTCCGCGTAGATATAATCAACCTCTGCAGCATCAAATTCTCTAAGTGCTGCATATAAACCTGCCGCAACAGTCTGCTGACCGGATCTGTCTCCCACGCAAATCACTGCATCCGCTAATCCATAATAGAAAGAAATGGTTTCTTTCGGTGCCATAATTCCGACACGATATCCCGCTGCTCTCTTTTGCAGCGCCAACTCTTTTATCTTGCCTGTTACACGTTTTTCACTTGCTTCATCCGTAGACTCCACAAGCGTCATCTCACCTTTCGGTGCATAATGCGTATACTTCATACCTGGTGCTTTTGGTCGTATTCCTTCGACCGGCTTTTCCAGGGTTGGATCCATGGCAACATTTCCGATAATTTCTTCTATCATAGAACGACTGATAAATCCCGGTCTTAATATCATCGGCTCATCTTTGCTGACATCCACGATTGTAGACTCAATTCCGATACCAACTGCTCCGCCATCTACGATATATTCTATCTTACCCTTCATATCATCAATTACATGCGACGCTTTTGTCGGGGATGGGCGTCCGGATGTATTCGCACTCGGAGCTGCAACAAACACATTCGAACTTTGAATTAATGCAAGTGCCGCAGGATGTGAAGGCATACGAATTGCCACCGTAGAAAGTCCACCTGTCGTCCCGTCCGGAACGCATGCTTTCTTTGGTAAAACAATTGTAAGAGGTCCCGGCCAAAAAGCCTCAGCCAGCGCCCTTGCCCGGTCGTTGACAATCGCCAGTTTATCCATATCCTCCACGCGCGCAATATGCACAATGAGAGGATTGTCGGATGGTCGCCCTTTCGCTGCATAGATTTTCTTCGCAGCTGTTTCATTCAACGCATCGGCGCCTAATCCATACACTGTCTCTGTAGGAAATGCCACCAAACCTCCGTTTTGCAAGCATTTTGCCGGCTCACGCAAGCAAACGGATAGCTTATCGCTATCCGTTTCCTGTTCTTTCACAACACGAATGACCCTTGTATCCTTTTCATCCGCGCGTTCTGCCCAATATACAGTTTCATCAATATGTGTTTCATTATACTGCTTCACTGTGTATTCCTTCTTTTCTTCTACTTAACTGTAACCTTCTTAGCAGAAGTGTAACTTCCGTATAAGGTCTTTCCGCCCTTCTTTACATAAGGACGCATCTTCACATAGTATGTGCCTTTTTTCTTAATCTTAGCAGTAACCTTTGTCTTACTTCCTGATTTTACTGTTGTAAGCTTTTTGAAACTACCGTTAGACGATTTTCCGTAACATACTTCATAACCGCTTGCACCACTGCTCTTCTTCCAAGTAAGAGTTACCTTTTTCTTGGCACCCTTTGCCTTGAAATTCTTAATCTTAGCAGGTCCTACTGTAACCTTACATGTCAATGTCTTTGTCTTTTTACCTGCTGCAAATTTACCCTTAATTGTAACCGTACCATAAGACTTACCTTTAATCTTACCTGTTGAAGATACTGTTGCAATCTTCTTGTTTGAAGATGACCATGTAACTTTTCTTTGAACAGCGGAAGGATTAATAAGCAAAGATAATTTTGCCGTACTTCCCTTTGATACACCCATCTTCTTACTGCTTAGCTTATAAGTTGTCTTTTGTGTTGTCACATCTGTATACGCCTTGATACGCGAATTAGAATATGCATAACCAACCGGTGTCGGATATCCGTTCGCATCTGCATAGATTGGAATTCTTCCTGCTCCGCTTGACTTTCCTGTATCATACCACTTCTTGCCACGCTTAATATATGACTGACCCGGTTCTACGCTATTCGTAAACTGGATCCATCCTGCATTAACTGATACATCACAGCTCATCTTAATGTCTGAGCCATTTGGCGAAGCAAGCTTCACAACAACTGCATATTTCTCGCCGGCTGCAAGTGTTACCGGCTTTGTCAACTTAATCTGGTTATAGCCTGCTTGTGTAATTGTACCTGTCTGTCTGTGCGCAAGTTTTCCGCTTGTTGGCGAAGAACCTGTCACACCGGTATAGATATCTACTGTATACTTAACATTCTTAGAGAACACATTCGCAGCAATTGCTTTTAACACCTCGTTATATGTACCACTCTTGACACGGTAGACATTTGCAAATGATGTACCGCTTGCCTCATAGTAATAAAAACCAAGTGCACCGGAACCATCATACTGATAATTGCGATCATAACTGTCAGCAACCCTTACCATATCATAGGCTGCAAGCTGGCTAATACTCTTATCCTCATAAGAAATATAGATATAACCGCCATCACTGATGTTAGGACCATAACTGTTCTTTACAATCCATGCACCATTATTACTTGGCTGATATCCGTAACTAAAATTATACTTTGAATAGTTATCATCCCATCCGACAATCGTCACGGCATGTCCACCGGCATGTGAATGCGGGCTTTGCGGAACCGGTGAATAATAACTCTTTTTATCATCAGACCAATAACAAACCTGATCCATATAAAATCCAATCGCAACGGCACCATGATTCATAATCGCCTGCTTCACCGTATTCACATCGTAATCATAAAAGTACGTACTTGCTACACGATAATCACTTCTGTAACACAATGTATCATCTAATCCCTGTGGAAGATACTGTCCATTCGCATCATCTTCAGAAGTTGTCTGCTTCACCGTACCTGACCATGTTGCAAGTGTTAAGGCGGTTCCTTCTATTGTACCGCCGTTATCTGCCCAAAAACCTCGTGGTGTATTATAATCACCCTTTGTATAACCAACAGGATCTGTTGTTCTGTTATAGAAAAAATAAGTCAAGTGGTTTTCAGACAAATTAAGACTGTTGTTCTCATAACCCTTTTTAATAATGTTCGCTTCCATCGCTGCAACTGCTGCGAATGCCCAACAATTAGAGTGACCTCCCTGATCCTCTACGATCTTACTCACCTTTCCGGTTAATCTTGGGTCATACTTTGCAGGAAATGCACCACGAAATTGCTCTGTTGATACACCGTTCCCTTCATCTTCAATCTTGACACCCTTATATTGCTCCGGATCCATATCTACGTGCAACATGTCAAAGTCTTTCGCATAAGCTGTCGCCGGAGCCATTCCAAGCACTAACGCTCCCACGAATAAAAAAGCTACTACTTTTTTGAAAATCTTCATATTCTTCCTTTCCTTTCCTCTCTTACATACACATTTCAATAGCTAATTTGTAGTATAGCTTACTTTTTCTCAAGTAGCAAGCTATTCTATACTCACACTATGCATTTTTTTAAAAAGAATCCCATATCTTCATAATAAGGAAAATGTGAGCGCACATCTTATGCACAAATCAAAATTAATAATGGTATGTTGTTTTCTTTTCGTCTTGTTGCTTTCAAATACATACACACGAAACATCATGTCTGTCTTTGCAAATTCTCCATCCAAAAAAGTAATTGTTATTGATGCGGGCCACGGCGGAAACGATCCCGGCAAAATAAGCAATGATGGTATCTTAGAAAAAGACATCAATTTGTCCATTGCTCAACACTTGAAAAAATATCTGACTGCACAAGACTATGTCGTATATATAACAAGAAATGAAGATAAAGGGTTGCATGACGAAGGTGCATCCAACAAAAAAAATTCTGATATGAAAAATAGAATTGCCTTTTTTAATGAGAAAAAAGCTGATTTTGTTGTAAGCATTCATCAAAACAGTTATCCTGATTCATTCCAACACGGTGCACAGACCTTTTTTTACGAGAAAAGCGAAGAAAGCAAACGCCTTGCATCAAGTATTCAGAATGCTTTGTTAAAAATAGACCCTTCAAACACAAGAAAGGAAAAATCTTCGGATAGCTACTACATTCTTAAAAAATCTTCCATGCCTGCAGTAATCGTAGAATGCGGATTTCTCTCTAATCCGGATGAAACTGCAAAACTCAATGATCCAAACTACCAGAAAAAAATTGCTTATGCGATTAGTATTGGCATAAGCAGTTACGATAAAACACAAATCATTACCACCGGCTTAGCCGGTGGTTTGCTCTAGCCCTATAAGGGCTTGTTACCGGCACTGAGTCTAAAGACTCGCCGAATAGTTCGCCAGCCGCAACATCATTTTCCCACTAAGCCCTAAA
>SVEJ01000066.1 GCA_015057435.1 Lachnospiraceae bacterium | reverse complement strand
TGGATGGCAAAGAGCAGGTGGCTTGCTAAATGGGCAATTTCCTATTCTTTGATAGGCGATAAAAGCAGGATAACGGATGAGATTATAGATGAAGTATGGAGAGCTTGCAAAGAAGATGGTTCGGGACAATCTATGTTAGATTACCAACGAAGCTCCTGCACTAAAGAAGGTACAATTCCATATTACAAGGATGTTTTGCATCAGTTAACAATGCCTGTGGTCTTTGTAAATGGTGAGAAGGATCCGCTAGTACCAATTAAGGATTTAGAAGGGTTAGAAGATATATTACCAAATGGGAAAGTGGTTATCTTAAAAGGCTGCAAGCACTGGGCTGTGAAGGAACAACCAAAGGAGTTTGTGGATGTGATACATGGTATTTCAGAGGATATAAGACAATGAGCGTGTTAAAGAAGGGAAGAAGGAAAATCACATATGACAATCAAGAATATGTGTGGTATGTATCTCAAGATGATGAGAGCGATTATTATATTTTGCATATTATTTCAGAGGATAAGCGACTGATTCTTTCTGTACCATTACAAGTTACTACATCATATGTGATTAGCAAAGGGAATATCTTTCAAGGACAGAAAACGAATGGTCATTGGAATAGGTATTTACTTCCGTTTGATATTCCGGATGTAATTACTCCGAAAAGTGTTGCTACTATTATTTCTTGGGCAACGAAAGATTCAAATGCGGTTAAAGTGGAGTGGGATGGAAAGGATATTATTGTCTAAGGATGATATGAATATATAATTGAGGTGAAAAACAATGAAAAGTCTTTTAAATAGTACGCAGAACACACGGCCAATTTTACCAGATTCCTTGCGATATATTCGCAGTGATGTTCCGGGTTGTTTGACTGAACAAGAAGTACAATGGTTTCTGGACAACAATATTATCACTATAATTGACCTAAGGGAAGACACGGAACGCGAACGAAAAAAATGCCATTTAATAGATGACCAACGTTTTCAATATTTTTGTATGCCTGTGACAGGTGGTAATGCAATTCCAAAATCTGTTGAAGATGTATCAAAATCTTATATCAAAATGGTTGATGAACACATGGATGAAATTATTGATACGATTATGAATGCAGGTACCAATGTGTTGTTTTTCTGCAATGCAGGAAAGGATAGAACAGGTGTTGTATCAGCGATGATTCTTCATAAGTTAGGAATGGATAAAGATTATATTATCAAGGATTATATGGAGTCGAAGGAGAACTTGAAGGATATGCTAGAAGAGTATGCAAACGCATTTCCAGAGGTGGATATCGGCGTGATTACACCACAGGAGAGGTATATGGAAGAGTTTCTTGATTGGTTATCAGAATAAAGGAGAGGAGAAAAGTATGACAACATTTATATAGGTGAAAATACGCTAGACGTGGTTAGTCGTATTTTGAATGATTAGAGGAATTAGGGAGAGTCTCTGTAAGAAAAGACTCTCCCATTTTTAATATACTTTGATTCTTAAAATTGACATCCAATTGGAAGGAAACCCCATTAATGCTAATGTTTTGTCGGAAGGATTATATTTTTTGATTACTTTTTTAGATCGTAATAGAAACGTCGGAAGTCATCTGTTTCAAGAAGATATTTGAGCGAAATAACAGTTGCGAACAGGTCAGACTTGCCTTGTTGATATCTGGAATTTACTTTAGGGATTTGTAATTTTTTATGTGCAAGGAGATCAGGAATAGAATCTTGATAAGCATTTTTCCTAATTCATTTCTTTTGATGCAATGAAAATCGTTGCAAACGAGAGTTTTGCAGTGTCCTTTTAGGTATCTATACATACTCGCAGTTTCTCCGATTGTAAGGTCTGTTGTGAGAACCCATAGAGGAACATCTTGATAGATACTCATATAATGAGCGACTTGTGGAGAAGGATGTTTGCCATTAATCTTGCCATTCATTTTTCGGAAAAGATATTGTACATCAGATATTTGATTTGACCATGATAATCTAAGAATGTTTTTTTCTGTAGATTGCTAGCCATAGAAACACCTCCGTAAATAACAAAACGGCCCCCGCAGGAGCCGCTCGGGTTACGGGCTTCTCAAGTTTCCGTAACTCATTCACTATAAAAAGTATAGGCCATTCAAAGTAGAAAGTCAAATGCTTTTTGATAGTGATAATATGTTATGTAGCTCTTAAGATAATTATAACACGAACGGATGTTCGGTGCAAGCGAGACTGCTTGTTGTAGTAATCCTTTTGGGGTATAATGGAAAAGAAATTTGGTTGTAATGATGATTAAAAAAGTGAAAATGAGGAGAACAACTAACATGAATGCATTAGTAATGAACTGTAGTCCGGTGAGAAATGGTGCAACAGCAGAAATTGTGCATATCGTTTCTGAATGTTTACAAGAAAAATATGATGTGAGAAGTGTTTGTATAGACGATTTTGAAATTGGCTTTTGCAAAGGGTGTAGAAGCTGTCATGCTACTGCAGAATGTGTTCAGCATGATGATGTGAATAAGGTGATGGAATTATATGAATGGGCAGATGTTATTGTGTCGGTAGCTCCTTCGTATTGGGCAGATATTCCTGGACAGTTTAAGGTATTTATTGACCGATGTACACCTTGGTGTAATACACATGAACCACATGCTACAATCTGTCTTGGAAAGAAAGGATATGCGATTGCATTACGAACAGGGCCAACCATGCAAGAATGTGAGAGAATTATTGGAAGTATTGAGCATTTTTATGGACATTTAGAGATTGCGTGTTGTGGTGGATTGGGTTTATGCTCGGTGGAATATAAGAAAGATGTAGAACAAAGAAGAACTGAGATTGTAGATTTTTGTAACCAGATTTAATAAAAATCGAGTTAGAAAGTAGGTGTACATATGAACAACGTAAGCATTGCAAATCAAACTATTACAATTACCAATCAAAAGCAATATACAGTTTCGGGAAAGGTGGTTCAGTTACCGGAGTATGATTATAAAAAGGTAGTTACATGCACACCGGAAGATGGAGAACAGTTGCTACAATGGGATATATCCGAAGTTTTTCAAGAACAGATGTGTAAGATTCGTGTTGTGAATGCGGATTCCTTTCAAGCAGCAAGGGAATATGATAATCCATTTGTGATGAATTTTGCCAATGCACATAATCCGGGTGGTGGGTTCAAATTGGGTGCCAATGCACAGGAGGAAGCGTTGTGCAGATGTAGTACCTTGTATGCTTCTATTACATCGAAGGAAGCGTCAAAGATGTATCTGTATAATAATACACATTTAAGTATGGTGGAGTCCGATTACATGTTATATTCACCAGATGTTTGCGTATTTCGTGATGAACAATGTGAATTATTAGAGGAACCATTTATGGCGTCTGTGATTACCTTGCCTGCTCCGAATCGCTTTGGTGCGGCGATGTTTGCAACAAATCGTGATATTGAAGAAACGATGACTAGACGAATTAGAATTATGCTTCGAATTGCTGCAAAAAATGGACACAAGAATCTAGTGCTTGGTGCATGGGGGTGCGGTGCATTTGGCAATAAACCGGAGGATGTATCGAATTACTTTAAGAAGGTATTAATAGAAGAGGAATATGGCAGATGCTTTGATGAAGTATGTTTTGCTATCTATGGTAGAACCGATGGAAAGAATATCAGAGTATTTCGGGAGAGGTTTGAACATATATAGAAAAGTGGGAAAGGGATTGCTTGTTGAGGCAGTCCTTTTGTCGTATAATGGAGAAGATGGTAATTAGAATTATGTACGGAAAAGGAGCGTGTCAGCTATGCATGCGAATTCGATGTGTGTATCATGTATTGTTTCGAAGCAGGAGAAGTTAATAAGAGATTTTACAGATGAAGATAAGAAGTTAGAGTATATACAGAAAATATTAGAAATCTTATCTAGGTATGGACGTGTAGAATCATCTCCACGGCTTGTAGAAAGAATTAATCATTTATATGAGCAATTTTGGGGAATGGGAGAGGACTATACTTCAATTAAGCACCAGTATAATCAATTACTGCTGGATAAAGAAAGTGATATTGTTTGTAAGATTAAGCACTCGGAGGATTGCCTGAAAGAGTGTATTAAATATGTCAGTGTTGGTAACTATATTGATTTTTCAGCAGTGAAAAATGTAAATGAGAAAACATTAGAAGATTTATTGTCAAAGATGAATGATAAACATATATCACAAGAATATCCATATTTCATAGAGGATCTGGGACACGCAAAAACGCTTGTTTATTTGACAGATAATTGTGGTGAAATCGTATTGGATAAAATATTCATGCGTTTTATTAAGGAATCATATCCTAATTTGAAAATTACAGCAATTGTTCGTGGTGAATCTGTTATCAATGATGCAACGATAGTGGATGCAGAGGAAGTTGGCTTAACAGGTGTTGTTCGATGCATCGGAAATGGAAGTGCAGCACCGGGTACCGTTTTTAAATGTTTAAGTGAAGAAGCTAGATTGGCGTTAGAATCTGCGGATGTGATTATATCAAAGGGACAGGGGAATTTTGAAAGTATGTATGGGGAAGGATTTAATCCATATTATATTTTCTTGTGTAAATGTGAGTTGTTTGTTCGTAGGTTTGGGTTGTCACAATATGAGATGGTATTTGCGAAGGAAGAGAGAATCGGGAGTTTGTAGGTAATGAGTCGACTGTTGCAAAATTTGCAATAGTTCAAAAGACGATGATAGTGATTAAATAAGAAGTATTATTCAGGCAGGGATTAATAATGTGATTATGAGAATTGGAGAAGGTGCAGATAATTATGTAATTGTTCCTGCAGAAGAGCTAGAATGGGTGCAGGAAGCAGGCGAGAATATATAGTAATAATAACGTGCAAAAAATGCATGTTAATACGATTAGAACAGAAAACTTTATGAGGAAAATGATGCAAAAAAAGAAGATGTTAGATACCATAGAAAACTTAATACATATGCATCAAAATGGTGAACTTGGTGGTGAAGTGATGCCAGAAGATGCAAATCCACATTTTGATAAGGTAAGTTTGGAAAATTATCTCTACTTTACCTTGCCAATGGCACTTAACTATCAAAGAAACTCTTACACATTATGGAAAAGTGCGTTGGAAACATACAATGATGTTGATACGCGATTTGTATTTGAACCTAAACAATGCTTAGAGAAATCCTTTGAGGAAGTGCAACAAGCACTTACAAAGTATAAGGTGGCTTTACAAAGACAAAAGCAAACAGAAATATGGCTTAAGCTTTGCGAAACCTTTGTTGATTTGTTTGATGGTGATATTCGACGATTATTTGATATAAATGAAAATAGTGTAGATAAAATACGGCAGTATATCCAGGTGGATAACAAGAAAGCATTTCCTTATTTATCTGGTGTGAAGATATGCAATTATTGGTTATATGTTATATATCAATACACGGATAGACAATTTTGTGATTTGGACAAACTGACGGTTGCACCAGATACTCATGTGTGTAAAGCAACGCATAGGTTAGGTTTGATAACGGATGAGGAGTTTGAGTCAAGTAATGTACAACAGATTGTAATTCGCGCATGGGAAGAATTGTTGGAAAATACAGAGT
>SVEJ01000025.1 GCA_015057435.1 Lachnospiraceae bacterium | reverse complement strand
ATAAATACATGCGCTGGTACAACGAGGAACGCATAAAAATGTCTCTTGGTGGAATGAGTCCACTTGAGTATAGACGTAGTCTAGGAATAGCAACTTAGTCCAAGAAAACGTCCGCACCCCCAAATCAACTTGAACTGGAATTTACTTTTTCATTTGACCATTTTTTTGTAATCGGAGAATCCACCCCTAGTAGTAGGTGTATGAATAGTTTGATTGTTGGCGGCTCTGTATTTGTATTTTTATTTTTTGAGAAGAGCTGGTTTTAGCATTATGTCACTGGCGGCAACCGGTCGACATCCAAGCTTACGCAGCACATCTTCTCCGTGGTAAAAGCTGAACGTTTCGTATGGGCTACGGTTGTTCAGCTTTTTTTTTCGTAATGTGAATTTCAAAATCCACACAAAAAAACACCTTGCGTTTGTGACGTATGGTTCACAAGGTGTTGTCTAATCAAATATTGACAGTTATACAAGTATATCTTTTTTCCAGTGGAACTTCTCTCCTTTTTTCTTAAAACAAATACATTCCTTTCCTGACAAAGCCCGAATCTGCTTAACCACAATCTCAGCCTCATCATCTTTGTCGCTTTCCACTGCTTTTCTCACAAAACGGGACCATTCAAATAAGCCCTTACTATTACGAATCGTTCCGTCTGACAATACAAAAATGTAATCATATTGCTCCATATCCTTATTGTCATTCGCATTCACATACTCTTCGATTGAATAAGAGACGTTCCACGAACACGCATCTTTTTCCATAGTTTCTCTTAACTTTGCGGAAATCTTATATCCGGAAGAATCAATAATAAGTACATTCGCATCTGAATCTAAAAAACACCATCTCGTAATATGTATCTTCATAAACTAGCCCTTCCTCATTCCGTTTTTTTCGTCGATAGTTGCAATTATAGCACTGTGTTTTATAGTTTGTCAATTCTAAGCATTCTGTCAAAAAAAGAAGTTGAAGTATTTTTTTACTTCAACTTCTTTTTTCTACAACTAATTCCACATCTCTACCGCTTTGTTATAATACTCCATCAAAACCGGTTTTGTGAGATGATTGATTTCAACAGATTCTGCAATCTCATCTTTACCAAATGAGAACAACGCTGCAACATTTTCTTCTGTCAGATATTTTGTTTCTATGTCAAATTGAATATCCGTGGTCAATTCCTTCTTACTCGCCATATTAAATCCCCAATCTCCAAATGCCGGAACCTGAAGATGATAAGGCTTCACTTCCAATCCTTCACTTTCAATTGTTTTATTAATACACCAGAATGCATCCGTCGCATAGTAGGGACTTGTGGATTGTACCACCATCACGCCGGAATCTTCCAAGCGGTTTTTACACATTCTATAAAAAATGTTAGAGTACAGTTTGTTTAACGATTCACTGTTTGGATCCGGAAGGTCTACAATAATAATATCATATTTTTTATCAGCTTCCTCCAGATACTCAAATGCATCCACATTGTGTACAGATAACTTCTCAGACAGTAAGCTATTCTGATTAATCGAAGTGATATTCGGATTGGTGGAGCACACCTGAATCATGCCCGCATCCAAATCCACAAGATCAATTCTATCCACATCATCATACTTTAATATTTCTCTCACCGCCATACCGTCTCCGCCACCAAGAACCAATACGTTCGAATGTACACTTGTCGCACTCATCGGAATATGCACCAACGCTTCATGATATCGGTACTCATCCACTGTAGAAAACTGACAATTGCCATCAATATAAAGACGCACATCATCTCTATGCTTTGTAATCACAATCTTCTGATATTCCGTCTGCTCCGTATAGATTACGTGATCTCTATATAACCCATTCTCAATTGCGTTAGAAATGTTGTCTGCAAAGATCATTCCGACAATCATAAGCGAAGCAATTACCAGGGCAAGTACACGGTATAATCTAATTTGAATAATCCGCTCCCCAAAACGCCAGAGAATCAAGATAGCGCACAGTATATTCAAAAAACCGCAAAGAAAAGCGGTTGCAAAGTAGCCAAGCTTCGGCAACATAAGCAACGGAAATGCCACTGCACCAATCAATCCTCCAATATAGTCAAAACTAAAGATAGAAGAAAGTGTTACAGATAAGTTTTTCTCATCCGCCTCAATGATTCTTGTCATAATCGGAATTTCCGCACCGGCCAATGTACCAATCACAATAATTTCGAGATACATCACCACTGCATAATTCGCAATGTAAATATTAGACAGAAAAAGCAGAAGGGAGCTTACACCCCCAACTACTCCAATACTTAACTCGATTGTTGCAAATACGTTAAACAGATTCTTTTTAAAATACTTCGATAAGTATGAACCAAGACCCAACGCCGCCATATACAGTCCGATGGTTATGGAATACTGTAATGTGCTATTTCCCAAAAGGTAAGAACTTACAGCACTGATTATCAGCTCATAACACATGGAACAACCCGAGATAATTAAGGTTGTCAGCATCAGGAGTCTGTATTTCTTGCTCATATTATTGCCTTCTTCCCAATTATTGAATCACACCGCTAACGATAAATGCTACGCCAAGGAAAATGCCAAGTACCATAATACCTGCGGCCTCATTCTTTTCCTTCAATGCTTCGTTAAAATTAAACTTGCGGTTAACGATATCTACAAGAAAATATCCTAACACCAACGCCAAAACACCAATCACTCCATAGATAGCAGTTTCAGCTACTCCCTGTAAAAGTGATGCAGCTTCTGCCATCGAATTAGAAATAATAGCAGAACGAATCACATAACCAAGTGCAGCATAGATACCTGCAGACACCCAGCCTACTGCTTTGTTACCATCGTTAATTTCCTGCGGAAAATCAACCGGGATCAGTAAATCAATAATAAAGTATCCCAACATCATCATTACGAGCCCAACACCAAGATAAACTATCGTTTCAATTGCAACTGTTAACATATCAATTCTCCTTTTCTAAAATAAATTATTTACCACTACTCAATCCACCACCCGATGAACTTCGACTGTTCATACTAGATTGTCTGATTGAGTTAGAATAACTGTCAAAATATCCGTTACCAATATTATGTACCGTACTTCCGTTATACATGGAATATGCTGACGGTGAACTTGAATAAGATGACGAATCGCTACTGTAACCGGCACTGTAATAATGACTTCGATACCATGTTGTCGTCGAACGTGACGATCTATATGGCGAATTATCCGAAGTATAATTATACTTTCTGTCCGACACCTGTACGTACACAGTATCCTCTTCACCTTCCGGATGATATACGAGACAGTATTCGTGCGATGTCAGAATTCCAATCTCTGCATCTGACACATCATCTTTTTGCGTAACCGATTCCGTCTGACCATCAATACCTTGAATAATCTCCATGGCTACATCATCTGTTGTAGATGAGATATTATACTTATATACCGATGCCTGTTGTTGCTCCTGTCCTGTTATACTTGTTTCATATGTGTATAAAGTGGAATTGGTCAAATGATCTTTAATCCGGGTTTTGCCACTAAAAACATTCGTGACACCAATAAGATCTATCACCGTAGAGCCAAAACCAAGAATGACCATAAAAGCAACAAAAATCGCAATCATCTTAGGTGCGCGTGCCGCATTATCAGCCCCGGGCTCCTCATATCCCATCACGACAATATTACCCTTGTCTACATACTCACCCTTCGAATATTCTGTACCATCACTCCACATTTCAACAGAAAGTGTATGGTCTTCAGTAGCATCCTCGTACTCAACAAAGGAAGCTCTTTCTCCGGGATCCACATCCACACTACCTCCGGCGGCTCGAACCACCTGCGTTCCTTCGTCTACCTTATGCCATTCAGGACCAATCTGTCCTCTTACATCATTCGCCGGCCACGAGACGGAATATTCATTATACACGTCATCACAAGACAGCCAGCATTCTCCACGACTTGTCATCAATCGGTATTCCGTCCACTCTTTGTGGCCATCATTCGGATTTGCGTAAGTAATATATCCGATGATTTTTCCTTCTATACCATTGATTCCAAGGCGCGTACCTACCGCATAAAACATAGCTTACTCCTTTCCTCATTATAAAATTGTTTCTTTTACAATTGCTTCTATTCAGATTGCGTTACTTGCAAAGAACCAACAGAATCAATCTTACGTTCCATCTGTCGGAACAAAATCTTATCTGCGCCAAACAATTCTTTTAACATCCGCGAAATACCATCCGCCACAGTATCATTACACGAGAAAACATCTACCGCTGCATAGCCGTATTCCGGCCATGTGTGTATTGAAAAATGAGAAGTGGAAATTACCGCAAAATAAGTAATTCCTATCGGTTCAAACTTGTGTACACATTCTTCTACTATCTGCGCTCCCACGTAATCAATCGCCTTATGTGCAGCATCTGTTATCGCAGCCATATCATCTAACATATCTTTGCAGCCATATAAATCTGCAACTATCTGTACAGCCATCTGCTTTCACTCCAATTAGTTTTTCTTTCGAAATAATTTGCCGGTAAGCTTATGAAGCATTCCGTAATTATACTTCGACTCTGTTTTATCTCCCGCACAATTCTCACAACAAGTAGCAGTACATTTGTTATAAGAACCGCAGTATTCGCATAACCAATCCGGTCCATTGGTTGTCTTCGCTTTCTCTTCCTCCGTCAAAGTAGCCGCATCCAAATCATCCGGAAGATAGAACACTGTTTCAATCCCTCTTGGTCTATCACAGGATGTACACGCATCATAACGTGCTTTGATTCCCACTTGTCCACAATATGCACAGTCCCAAAGGCCTTCGATTCTTTTTTCCTCCATGCAATTATCCATGATTCACATATCTGCAAACCATGTGCCTCCTTCTACCCAAAAGTTAATCCCATTCTAACATATCTATATGGAAAATAAAAGAAAAAACAATATTTTTATTTATTTTATTCGAAGATGCTCATTCCATTGGTCTCAATTACTTTTTTGTACCAATAAAACGACTTCTTTCTACTGCGTGCAAGCGTTCCTTCTCCGGCATTATTCTTATCAACATAGACAAAACCATAACGCTTATCCATCTCACCTGTCGAAGCAGATACAATATCAATCGGTGCCCACATCGTATATCCCATAAGGTCAATACCTTCACATTCTACAGCTTCCATCATCGCCTTAATATGGTTTCCGAGATATTCAATACGGTAGCTGTCATCTACACTGCCATCATCCTCCATCTTATCATATGCACCAAATCCATTTTCTACGATCATCAAAGGCAAATCAAAACGGTCTGCAAACCAATTCATTGCATAGCGAAGTCCAACCGGGTCAATCTGCCATCCCCAATCACTTGCCTTGAGATAACCATTTGGAACAAAATCTGCCTCTCTGTAGTCGTAGTAAGGATTATCTTCTTTCGCCTCAACTGCATATGACATGTAATATGAAAATGCAATATAATCTACAACGCCTTCTTTCAGTATCTTCTTATCTTCTTCCGTTATGTCAATATTGTAACCCTTGCGAGCAAACTTCTTAGCTAACCAATTCGGATACTTACCCTTCACATGAACATCCGTATACCAATACTTTCCTTGCATAAATCTGCTGGCTGCTAATATATCTTCCGGCTTACAAGTAGCAGGATAGATTGGGCACATCGCAATCATACAACCGATTTTAAAATCAGGATTAATTGCATGACCTGCCTTTATCGCCAAGGCACTCGCTACCAATTCATAGTGCGCAGATTGATACATCACCTCTTCATAATCTTTGCCTTCCAAATCCCAAGGAAGAATCCCCCCTTCCTGCACCAAGTGATGCGGAATCGGATCTGCCTGATTATTGATTTCATTAAAGGTCATCCAATACTTTACTTTATCTTTGTAACGTTCAAAACATGCCGTAGCAAATTTCACGAAAAAGTCAATACATGCACGATTAGCAAATCCACCATATTCCTTCGCCATATAAAACGGCATCTCAAAATGAGACAATGTAACAATCGGTTCTATACCGTACTTATGACATTCATCAAACAGGTCATCATAAAACTGAAGTCCGGCTTCGTTCGGCTCCGTCTCGTCACATTTCGGAAAAATCCTCGTCCACGCAATAGATGTTCGAAAACACTTAAAGCCCATCTCTGCCAAATGTGCAATGTCTTCTTTGTAATGATGATAAAAATCCGACGCCTCATGATTCGGATAATTCTCTCCCTCAATCACACCATCTGTAATCACACGCGGTTTCTTGGTAACATTATCACCGGCAGTCATAACATCTGCTATACTGATGCCTTTACCGCCTTCTTGCCAACCGCCTTCTATCTGATGAGCAGCTACTGCACCGCCCCACAAAAAATCTTTTCTCAAACTCATAATCCAATGCCTCCTATTTTAACAAATTATGTTGCTGCTTAAAGTTGTATAACGCACCCAAAAGATTCGAATCATTATAGAACTTACAACAATCCACCTTAACATCCTTATATATTCTCGAAATGCGTTTTAATCGTTCTACATATCGTATAATACCATTCACGAATTGCGGTTCCGCACTAATTCCTCCACCAATCAGTATAATCTCCGGGTTAAATGTGACATATACATTGAGACATTGTTTTGCAATACAGAAATACCAGTCCTCCAATGTATCAATGATTTCCTGATCACCTTCCGCAGCCCACTGATAAAGCTTTTCACCTGTCACTTCCGAGTCTTCAAGACCACGTTTTTTCGCAACCCAATGACACACATTCAGCGTTGCCGCATGATTTGTCCAAAGATACGGATAATTATCTACAGAATCCATGACACTCATATCTTCTATAATTCCATCTTTGTCCTCAGGTACATTTTTCAAATCTTGCCTTGTCATCCCATCAAACAAAACAGATACTTCTCCGGCCAATAAATGCTTACCGTGTATTACCTTCTTGTTCTTAATAAGCGCACCGCCGATACCGGTTCCAAAAACAAAGACGCAAGCATCCTTTACATCCTTGGCATTTCCTTTCCAAACCTCTGCAAGTGCAGCGCACTTGCCGTCATTTTCAACAGATACCGGTATATTATTACAACGAGCTTCTATCAAGTCTCGCAAATTAGCAACTCGCAAATAACGAATTCCTCCGCCGTTATAGACAATACCTTTTTTAACATCAACCTGGCCCGGCAGACCGATTGCAATTCCTTCGATCGTCGCATCTTTTTTGTAAAGATCATACACCAACCCAAGTGCCTCTACAAAGCTCTCTATTGTGTCATCTTTTGCAACAGGAGTCGGAACTTTTTTCCGTTCCTGAATCTCACCTTCTGCATTCATAAGTGCACATTTAATTGTTGTTGCTCCAACATCAAAAACCAGATACATGAAAGCCCTCCTTACTCACCATTTTCCTAGAGATAATTTTACAATAAGCTACCCGTTTCAACAAGAGCAAAAATAACAAAAGACCTCTGACGAGGTCTTTTGCCTATTGCTTTTTATTTTACTTTCATGGACTTCTTAAATCCTGTTTTGCTCTTGAATAAGCTCTTATATTTCTTAAGCTTCTTCTTAGGTACTTTGATTGTTGCTTTCTTATTAATACCCTTAATTGCATTCTTACCTACAGACTTCAACTTGCTTCCTTTGATTGTAATCTTGCTAAGCTTCTTACAACCACTGAATGCATTCTTGCCAATCTTGGTTACATTGGCGCCGATTGTTACAGACTTAAGCTTCGTATTGCTCTTGAAAGCATTGTCGCCAATCTCTGTCACAGTAAATGTAATACCACCGATTTTAACAGTCTTTGGAATGGAAACCTTCGTAACTTTCTTCGTTGCACCTGTACACACCACAGTACCTTTTTTACCCTTTTGTGTAAGCACCTTATAAGCATAACTTCCCTTTTGGAAACTTGCACCCTTTACATATCCTGTTGCAGGAATTGCAGATGTCTCCTTCAAAGTACATACCTTACATGTTCTTTCTTTTGAACCGGCCTGATCACAAGTTGGCTCCTTGGTTGTAGACCATTCACCAAATGTATGTGTACCGGTTGCCTTGATTGCCTCAGACTCTTCCTTCTTACATACAGTACAAGTTCTTGTCTTTGTTCCGTTTACCGTACAAGTTGCTTCCTTTGTTACCTTGTAATCCGTAAACTTATGCTTACCATGTGCAGGAATCGCAAGCTTATCTTCATTACCGCAACCGATACAAACTCTTGTCTTTTCGCCGTCTTTGCTACAAGTTTCTGACTGTGTCACCTCATAATCACCATATACATGGGTATGTTTCACAGCAACACTTACATCCATACAGAATGTAACATATTCAATATTGTCGTACATATCCGAAATCTTACATTCATATATTCCATCTCGCGCAATCGGCTTTGCTCTGTATACAGGTTCTGTTGCACCCTTTATCTCAGCATAATCTGTATCCCGATCTGAATAATACCATTGATAAGAAAGGGCATATTCACTATCATTTTCCACATCAACTTCTAATAAAGGTGTGTCATTTTTTTGTGCATTTTTCAAGAAAAAAAACAGGATTTTACTCGTTTTCGAAGATTAATTTTGCAAGTGTCTGTTCCGCAGAAAACGTTTCTAATATACGCTCTACTTCCCTTCTTGCTTCATCCTTTTTTACCTTCGATACATTCGTCTTAACTGCCCTGATTAGTATATTCTTAGGCGAGTGCGAAATATCAATAAACTCTAGCAACTGCGTCTTGTACCCGCTGTATTCCAAAACATTCGCCCGAATTGCATCCGTCATCAACGCTGCCATTCGCTCTTTCACAATTCCGTACTTGGTAAGGATTGAAAATTCCTCACTTTTTATAGTTGCATTTAATTCATGCTGACAACAAGGAACGGAAAGAATCACTCTCGCATCCCATGAAATCGCATTATATAACGCAAAATCTGTCGCAGTATCACAAGCATGCAATGTGACAACCATATCTACCGGTTCATCTGTCTTATAACCATTCACATCTCCCACTTCAAAACGCAATCCGTCATATCCGTATTTCTTAGCCGTTTCATTACATTTGGCAATCACATCTGCTTTCAAATCAAGTCCTGTCATATGAACTTCATATCCTTTCATATGCACAAGATAATAATACAAAATAAATGTAAGATATGACTTTCCGCATCCGAAATCAATGATATGCAAACATTTCTTCCCTTGGTCTTTCAACACATCTTCTACCATCTCCAAAAAGCGGTTAATCTGCTTGTACTTGTCGTACATCGTTCGCACAACCTTGCCTTCCTTTGTAAAAACACCAAGATCAACCAACGGAGGAATCACAACACCTTCTTCTAAGATATAACGTTTCTTGCGATTGTGCGACGGAAGCGGTGTTCCTTCTATCGTAATACGTTTCGGTTCCTTTTTCTCATCAGGCGATATGACATGTCTGTTAGAAAGCAATTTTCCTTTCTTCGTCCATTTATAATCATATTGTGCCTCTTCGCAAAATACATTCATCTGCGTGTAAAGATAAGGAAAGCACTCCATCACAGTAGCCACTAGTTGTTCCGGTGCTACATTCGTATGGAATGCTTGCTTTTCTGTAAAGCGCTCTATCTGATACATTGTTCCATTCTTCATGGATATCTTCTGAATGACAGCTTTTTTATATTCTGCATTCTTATCAATCGGATTGCTTAATACGACTTTGTTCGGTTGTTCCAATAAAACATCTTCTATTCTTTTTTTATTCACACTATCCAGCATCTTTTCACCTACTTCAATCGTTCCTCTAACCAGGCAATTGCCTCTTCTTCTGTTCTAAAGTGCTTCTCTTTATAGGAAACTTTTGACTTTCGTTGATGAGATTTCGCCTGTGTGGCAATTACGTACGCATTCGGATCCACAAATGCAATCGCTTTACATCCGGCATCTTCCAAACGCTTATGCAGCGTAATCAATTCCTTGCTAACATCTGCCTTCACCGGGGTCATCTCCTCAATCCCGACAAGATATCCGAAGCCTTCCTCTTTCCAGCCAGCAGCATATTCTAACAATTTCTCTGAAAGCCATTGAATTTCTTCTACCGTCGTCTCACCAACTGCACTAGATTTCACTATTCTTTTATCCGCATACACATAAACCTGTTGCACACCATGTAAAGAATACATAAAACTCCACCTCACTAGCAAACTAAAGTAATTTTATTATATATTGTTCTTTTGGTTTTCACAAGTAAAAGATTTCCATATTTTTACACAAGAAAACATCGTTTGACGAAACAACGCTCACTCTATATAATAAACGTATACTAATAACAAGTGAGGACAACCATTATGTGGATTGCAAACAATTGGAAAGATTATGAAGTAATTGATACATCTAACGGTGAGAAATTAGAACGTTGGGGTAATTATATTTTGTTAAGACCGGACCCACAGGTTTTGTGGGATACACCCAAGAAAAACCCTGCATGGAGAAAGCTGAACGCGCATTACCACCGAAGCAAAAAAGGCGGCGGTGAATGGGAATTTTTCGACTTACCGGAGCAATGGGCTATTCACTATAAGGATTTGACATTCCATCTAAAACCATTCAGTTTCAAACATACCGGTCTATTTCCGGAACAGGCTGCTAACTGGGATTGGTTTTCTGATTTGATCAAGAACGCCAATCGTCCAATCAAGGTATTGAATCTTTTTGCTTATACAGGCGGCGCAACTTGTGCTGCAGCCAAAGCCGGCGCCAGCGTTACACACGTAGACGCTTCCAAAGGTATGGTCACATGGGCAAAGGAAAATGCCGCTGCATCAGGACTTGCTGATGCACCGATTCGTTGGATTGTTGATGACTGTGTGAAATTTGTTGAGCGTGAGATTCGTCGCGGCAATCATTATGACGCAATCATCATGGACCCTCCTTCTTACGGACGAGGTCCAAAAGGTGAAATATGGAAAATTGAAGAAAAGATTCATCCATTTATTGCGCTATGCCAGCAATTATTAAGTGATGATCCTTTATTCTTCTTAGTCAACTCTTATACGACCGGTCTTGCACCTGCTGTTCTTACATATCTGATTTCAACAGAAGTAGTGAGCAAGCATGGTGGAACTGTTATCTCTGACGAAATCGGACTTCCGGTATCCGACAACGGACTCGTACTTCCTTGCGGTGCAGCAGGACGTTGGCAAAACAATTAATCATTGTTTATAAAACGCATTTTAAAAGAACGCACAATATTCTTTAAAATGCGTTTTTAAATATCCTATTTTCGCACACACTATATGCAAAGGAGGATTTTACATGGCAAAATATTCTGTAATCGACAAAGAACGCAAACGTGGTGACTATACACTATTCGTAGAAAAAAGCATCTGGGTTATCATTCTGTTGCTTTTACAAGTTGTATTTATCATTGCAACCTATATGTTATTACAAGAAAAATATCTGCATTTACAGACTATATTATCCGCAATCAGTTTGCTTGTTGTATTCTTTTTGGTTAACACCGATATGAATCCCTCCTACAAGCTTGCATGGTGTATTACAATATTAATATTTCCGATTTTCGGAGGACTGTTGTATATTACACTTTCCATCAACAATACAAGATATCAATTCAGAAAAAGTATGCGAGAAGCCGTCTTAGAATCGAAGACGCATTTTACCCAGGACACTACAATCATGCAACACCTACAAGACATCGACGAAGACTCTGCACTTCAGGCACAATATATATATAATCTTGCAAAATATCCTGTTTATAAAAATGGAACGATTTCTTATTATTCATCCGGTGAAGAACTTTACATCGCAATGCTGAATGAATTAGAAAAAGCAACTCGTTTCATCTTCATCGAATACTTCATCATTCAGGATGGTGTATTCTGGAATAGTGTGCTTGATATCCTTAAGCAAAAAGCGCGCGATGGTGTGGAAGTAAAAGTAATCTATGATGATATGGGAAGCTTACGAACCCTCCCGCCTGACTATGACAAAGAGTTAAAAACATACGGCATCGAATGCTTTTGTTTTAATCCATTTTCACCTACGTTATCTCTTAGACTCAATAACCGTGACCACCGGAAAATCATGGTCATTGACGGCCATACGGCATTTACCGGCGGAATCAATCTTGCAGACGAATACATCAATCAGCGGCAGAAACTAAACGGTTATTGGAAAGATAACGGTATTATGATAAAAGGGGAAGCGACATGGAATTTTACAGTGATGTTTCTCCAATTCTGGCGATATCTCTCTAAGGAACCCATCAATTACGAACAATATCGTGCCACGCCACAGATATTGAAAGAACACGCTCCAACAAAACAAGAGGGCTATATCCAGCCTTATGCTGACAACCCTCTCTTTAGTGAAATCGTAGCAGAAAATGTATATCTTAATATGATACATCGTGCCACCCGCTACATCTACATCACCACACCATATCTGATTGTAGACAATGAAATGATAACTGCTCTGACGCTCGCCTCCCAAAGTGGTGTCGATGTAAGAATCATCACGCCCGGTGTTCCTGATAAAAAGACCGTATTTATGATGACACGCTCCTTCTATGAGCCACTTACGAAAGCCGGAGTCAAGATATACGAATACACCCCGGGATTCATTCATTCCAAAACCGTGATTGCCGACGGACAATATGCCGTAGTCGGTTCCATCAACCTGGATTATCGAAGCTTATATCTGCATTTTGAATGCGCAGCTTTTTTATATCATTGCAAAGAAATCGAAGAAATCAAAGAAGATATTTTAGAGACAATATCTGTTTCTAAGGAAATCACTTATGAATCTTGTCTGCAGTTAAATAAGCCTTACCGTATCTGGCAAAGCTTACTGCGACTCTACGCTCCGCTACTATAAAGAAAACCATGGGACATATCCCATGGCTTTCTTTATTCTACTACTTCAAATCCCAGATCTTCAATTTCCGAAACAACCGTCTTTACAAGTTCGCTATCTCCTTCAAAAGAAACCGACTTATTCTCAAGTGACACCTCTGCAACTACGTTAATCTCCTTCAAAGCCGCAATCACTCTGTTCACACATCCTTCGCACATCATACCTTCTACTTTTAATGTATTCATAATTCATCCTCCTAATTATCTAATAATCTCTCAGAATCCTGAGTGATTATTTTATTTTGTATTCTTTTATATAAATGGGCCTTTCTCTTGTTAACCACTCTTGGGCCTTTTCGTCAAATAAATTATTGCCTTGGCATCTATCTTCCCACTACCGGCCGGATCCAGGTCTTGCACCTATTGGAAACGTGCGCCGCCAGGCGTACAACGACAATACAGCGGAACAACTTTCATCGCTCCGCTGTATCTGTTTAATCATTAATCTTTGTTAGCTTCGAAGTTTTTGATAGTGCAGCTTAAATAATGTTTATTTCTTTTATTTCACGTTTACTTTTACTTTCTTATACACACCATTCTGGGCATATACATAAATGTTTGCGGTTCCTTTTTTCATGCCTTTGACTACGCCTTTTTTCGTTACGGTTGCAACCTTGGTGTTGTCACTTTCGTAACGGAACTTTGCGATATGGGTTTTTAGCTTTTTATTCTTTGGCAGTTTCAAACTTGCTTTTATGGTTTTTTTGGAACCTTTCTTTACTGTAAGCTTTGCCGATTTTACAGTAACTTTCGTCGGGTTTGCATATTTGCCGCCATTAGTTACAGTATGTACGGATTTGGAGGTTGCAATCGTATAATCTTTGCCGTCTATGGTCTTGTAAGCAACCACCATGTACTTATAGTATTTTGCTTTTTTCAGCTTCTTATGGGTATATTTTACTTTGGAAGCTACGGTAAGGGTTTCTAATTTCTCCAGCTTCTTGTTGCATTGTGCACCGTATACGATATAACCGTCTGCATCCTTCACCTTTTTCCATGTCAGATTTACAGCTTTATTCTTTCCTATGGCTTTTAACTGCAATTTCGCAAAACCGGAACCTTTTACATCCCCTTTATCTGTGTTGGCAGAGGTAATAATCTTGTCTGTATCTTCTGCAGAATCATAGTCCATCGGAGCTGTGGTGTCTTCCGATTTGTCTATGATTACCGGAATTTCCTCTTTCTTAGTGGTCTTACACACACTACATGTATAAGTCTTTTCACCCTTTTCTGTAGCAGTTGCTTCTTTGGTTACAACGCCGTTATCCCATGTATGAGCAGTTGATTTATCAATCTTTGTTCCTGTTGCAATCTTTACTCCACAATCCTTACAGTACGTGTCTCCGGTATATCCATCTACTGCACAGGTTGCTTTCTTTGCATCCTTCACTTCTGTTTTGCCGTCATGCTTACATACTTTTGTTACTGTAACGGCAACTGTTCTTACAATCGCATGTTTCTCTGCATCATATCCATCAATTGCAGAATAATCATAATTTACATCATCCAAAATAGCATAGGATGCCTCGAAACCATTATTCTCTATTGCCGGAACCGTATCCGGTAACTGCCATTCCCATCCGTCCGGAAGTGTAACAGCAGATAACTTTGTACCATATATAATAGAATTCTCGATTACCGGTGTCGCTACATCTTTGGCAGCCTTTTTCGTAATATGGAACGTCCATCCGGCAGCTTTTGTGTCTATATAGGTTGATTCAAATGCTTCGTAGTTATCACCTTCTGCTACATTAATTACAGCAACGTATGGTTTCTCTTCCTCATTTACCTTAACCGGTGATACTGTTTCGCCGTTACTATCCGTATAAGAAACGGTAATCGCACCCATTCCTTTGATGCCATCTTTCGCCTTTACGGTTGCTGACTTAGCAACAGCACTATAAGTAAGGTCCTCCGGGGCACTAAATACGAAATCTGCAAGTGTTGGAGCTTTCTTTTTAATCATAAATTTCAGCTTCACTGTTCCTTCCAGTCCGCTTTTCTCTTTCATTGCTATAGTAATTGTCTTCTCTCCTGCATTTGTCATATCTGCCGGATAGATCACTGTATAATGCGTATCTTTTGCAAATGTCACTTTATTTACACCAGTTCCTATTGTCACGGTAACGACCGGTGCTTTTTCTGTTCCGTCATAGGTTGCATTTGTATCATCTAGTGTAACTGTGCCTATTTTATCATCACGTTCTGTTGAAATGTTACCTGCTTCATCTGTAGTAAATGCATTTGCATAATATCCACCATATGAATAAACCGTTTTATGTGTATTCGATAAAACCGGATACTTATCTGCCGTTTCATCCTCTGTATTACCAAGAGTCTGATACCAGCTCTGCGTGCCATCCGTCTTGCTATCATTTAAGAGATATGCAACCTCACCGCTTGCAAACTGGTCAGCTGTCTTTGCTGTTCCTGCTGCAGCTTCCAGTGTTTCCGATGATTCATAATAATAACAGTTATTTATAGTTCCTTTGTTTATACCGGTGAATGCATAATTTCCCAAAGCCTCCACATACGTACAATCATAAACCATACAGTTTTCGATTGTAGCATTCGTTCCATTTGACCAAACAAAACCACACGCCGCTTTATTATTTACACCTTCATGTCTTCTCTTCATGGTGTTGGATATTGAAGCACAGTTACGAATCGTGCCGCCATTTACACCAACTACAACACCCAGAGCATCATAATTACCATGCTGAATTAAAGAGTTTTTAACCACACAATTCTCAACAGTACCGTTGTTTGTATAAACGATTACCGCAGAAATTGCGCCATTACCTTCGTGATTGAATATGTCTGCTTCCGTAAAAATAAGATTCTTTACAACAGCACCGTTAGCAAGGGTTCTTATAAATCCATGTGTATTCGGTGTATAAGACTTATGTCCGTTCAATCCGGAAATCGTATATCCATTTCCATCAAATGTACCTGCAAAGTTTTCCATAGTCGTCCAGTCAATGCCTTTCAGATTAATATCCGCTGTAAGCTTTGCGTTGATAGCAGTCTGTCCTTCATTTACCTGCTGGACAAACCATATCAAATTACCGGCATTTGCAATCTGATAATATTCATCTTCATGTTCCGGTTCATCATAGGAACCACAATGGTCACAAATTCCATTGTTATCTGCATCTGTACAGGTAATGGTCAGTGTAATGATCTTTTCTACTGCCGCATAATTCGTTAACTCCGGCACATTTACCTTCAAATCATATGTTCCGCATGCACTCGGAAGTCCGACTGTATATTCTTCATCACCCTGTGCTTTATAAGAGTATGCCAGCTCCACTTCCGGTTTATCGGTTCCGGCAAATGTAAGTGTCGGTTCAGTAATTACTGCTTCCTTACCCGTACTTGCAATCGTCTGGTTATTCCATGCGAGCGTAGGTGTTGCCTTTCTGATAGACCAGGCTACATTTTCAATAGTACCCTCGTAAATACCTTTACCTGTGATTGTTGCTGTATAGTCTCCTACATCTTTCTGTTCTGTAACTGTTACATCATAATCATCAGCGGTAAGTATGATATTGCCTAGTTTTACGATAAATGCAGGAGTCTGTGGTAGGCTGTTATAAGTAAGTGTATGACTCTGTATGCCGGCTTCTGCAAAATTCGGCATATCCTCTGTAATCACAGCATAAGTCACATTATCCTCTGACTTTTCCAGCCAAATCTTCGTGTTTTCATCAGTCAGACTACTAATTCCTGTCATATCAGACAATAGCACTGTAGTATCCTTTGTGATTTCCACAGAATACACACTATCTGCGTCCTGCACATAGAGGAATACATTTCCATCATCTTCATCATAATTTACTGTAACACCGCCTGTGGTATAAGCAGCTTTGGATGCAAGCTTCTTAGTACCGTCCACACGGAAGGTCATGGTATCCGTCAGACTTACACCAGATGTTACTGCCGGTGCAGCAGATGCAAAGAGGACAGATGACAGATTTAAATTAAAAGCGGGCACAACCGAGTGTTCACGGTTGACATTGTAGATGAGCACGCAAATGTCCGGAGACGCAGCGAGCGCACCGTCTCTAAAGTCATAGTTCGGCGCCCGCAGCCAGAATTTATCTCCGCTATTGTAAGGTGCTGATTGCAGGCTTACTTTTAGTCCGCCATTTAAGCTTTCTGCGCTGTTTGCTCCTACCGTGATATATTGGTCATCGTAATAGTCTCCGTATGCCGGATACAGCACATCCTCTGTATAATAAGTATAGTCCGTTTTACTCTCATCTTTTCGCTTATCATCATCTGTATAAACCTTGGTTGACTGCATCAGCTCTTTTTCAGCCGCTGAAAATTTCTCGGTATTATCATTACTGGTATACTCCTGTAACACTCCCCTTAAATCACTTGCTCCGTAGTGGTTTGGATAGACCTCATTTGGGGCTGTTTCATAGGTACAGTTCCAATCTGCACTATATGTTTTGTTATTTTCCTTATCATTCTCAAACATAGTACCGGTTGCCATCGGAAGTGACGGGTCACACAACAGTACGATACTGTCAGCTGCATCTGAACCTGCGATGTACCAGGTCTGCTTATTGCTTCCATTGGTTCCGAAGTATACCTTTCCTACAGTATCATCCATTCCGTCCAAATCAAAGCTACTCATCAGCTCGTCTTTCGTTACATAATATGCATTCCCAAGAGGAAGCTTAGCAGTCTTATCAAAGGTATAGCTTACGGTAAGCTTGCCTGTATCAGCATCGTAAAAAACGCTTGCTTCCTTACCATTAATGGTAGCGGTGGTTTCGTTAGTAAATGCATAACCCACAACAGCTTCCAACTCTACGGTAGCTGTATAATCTGCCAGATATCTCGCCTTACCGGAAACAGACCCGCCTTTCTTTGTATAGCTGACAGTCGGTGTTGTGGTGCTTACGCCTGTGGTATTGCATGTAGCAGCCACATCAAGCGCGGTTCCTGCTACCGGTGCAGTAATATCCATTACTTCCACCGAAGTAATTGCTTCTTTTGCCATAACTGCATACACCAGATTATCTTCTGCAACCTTCTTTTCAATCCAAATCCTGCACCGGCTTAAATCAATGTTTGTTAGGCCGGCAGCGGCAGCATCCCTGTCTTTCGCACCGTTCTTAATGTCACTTGCAGTTATCGTATCATCTGCACTTATCTCCTTGGAATATACCCAGTCAGTAGTTCCATCATTGCCCTGTACATACAGATATACAGGTTCTTCATCTGCCACATCTACCACCACACTGTCTGTGCTGTAATATACGTTGCCTGTTATCTTATCATCTCCAGCTAAACGGAAGGTCATGGTATCCGTCAGGCTTGTACCAGATATTGCTGCCGGCGCAGCAGATGCAAAGAGGACAGATGACAGATTTAACCGAAAAGCGGGCACAACCGAGAGGTCCACGTCGACAATCCTGAAGTCCACGTAAAGTTCCGGAAACGCAACGAGCGCACGGGAGCTATAGCCAGCGTACGTCGCCCGCAGCCAAAAAAGACCTCCGTTAGTGTAAGGTGCTGATGTCAGACTTACTTTTAATCCGCCATTTAAGCTGTCTGCGCTGTTTGCTCCTACCGTGATATATTGGTTATCGTTATCGTCTCCATACGCCACATACAGCTTATCCTCGGTATAATAGGTATACTCCGCACTACCATCATCCTTTTGTTTCTGATCATCCGTATAAATCCTGGTAGTCTGCATCAGCTCTTTTTCAGCCGCTGAAAATTTCTCGGTATTATCATTACCGGTATACCCCTGTAACACTCCCCTTAAATCACTTGCTCCATAGTGGTTTGGATAGACCCAACTTGGGGCTGTTTCATAGGTACAGTTCCAACTATTATCATAAGTCTTGTTCATACCGCAATCATCTTCAAACACAGTCTCTGCCAGCGGAAGTTCCGGGTCACACAACAATACGATACTGTTATCTGCATCTGAACCTGCAATGTACCATGTCTGTGGTACTGTGCTATTTCCGGTCGTATTGGTACCAAAATATACCTTTCCTACGGTATCATCCGTTCCGTCCAAATCAAAACTTCCCATTAGCTCATCAACAGTTGCAAAATATGTATTCCCAAGAGGAAGTTTAGCGGTCTTATCAAATGTATAGCTTACGGCAATCTTGCCTGTATCAGCATCGTAAGAAACGCTTGCTTCCTTACCATTAACGGCAGCAGTGGTTTCGTCAGTGAATACATAACCATCAGCAGCTTCTAATTCCACTATAGCTGTATAACTTGCATAAGCTCCCGCATTACCTGAAACAGACTCGCCATTCTTTGTATAGCTGACATTCGGTGTTGTGGTGCTTACGCCTGTGGTATTGCATGTAGCAGCCACATCAAGCGCAGTTCCTGCTACCGGAACAGTAATATCCATTACTTCCACCGAAGTAATTGCTTCTCTTGCCATAACTGCATACACCAGATTATCTTCTGCAACCTTCTTTTCAATCCAAATCCTGCACCGGCTTAAATCAACACTTGCCGGAGTGACAGCCATTCCACTGCTATCCTTCGCACCGGACATAATCGTCTCTATAGCTATGGTACTATCTGTACTTACTTCCTGAGAATATACCCAGTCAGTAGTTCCGTCATTGCCCGCTACATAGAGGTATACGGTTTCACTATCTGACGCATCCACCATTACGCTGTCAGTGGTATAAGTTGCCTTACTTGTTATTTTTTCATTATCTGTTTCTGCTCCATCCACACGGAAGGTCATGGTATCCGTCAGGTTTGCACCGGATGTTGCTGCCGGCGCAGTAGAGGCAAAGAGAACAGATGACAGATTTAAATCAAATGCGGGCACAACCGGGTAGACATTGTTGACTGCGTCGTGGAACACGAAAGTGCCCCTATACGCAACGTACGCATAGTCGTTATCAGACGATGCTCGCAGCCAGAAATTATTTCCCCAGTAACTTATATCTATTTTAATATCGTCTTTTTCCCCTGCTGTAATATATTTAGTAAACATATCCCTTTGATTTAAAGCATACAGTTTTGCAGAACCACCGTTTGGCGGTTTGTTTGCAAGTCTGGTAGATAGCATCAGGCTATCTTCAGCAGCAGTAAATTTGGAAGTCAAACTATTCCCCGCATACTCATATCCCTTTATGGTATCCGCAAGTGTACTGCCGGCATAGGTACTGTTAGAGCCAAATTCACTATTTCCCAAACTCTGTGCAGAAAACAGGACGATATTATCCGTTTCCTGTGCACTGTCTTTTCCTGCGATATACCACTTGAGAGGGTTTTCTCCGCTTGTTCCAAAATATACCTTTCCCACAGTATCATCCGTTCCGTCCAAATCAAAACTACTCATCAACTGCTCCGGTGTAGCAAAAGCTGTCACACTTAGCTCAGTAGAGTTGCTTTCTTCTGCCGATACTGTCAGCATATTGCCCGGCATTAGTCCTACCATTAGAACTACGGTCAATACAATGCTTAGTATTCTCCTTCCGGGTTTGTTGGTTTTTACATTTTTCACTTTGAATTCCTCCTCGTCATAAATTCCCTCATATATTGTTTTCTAATAGTAACATTGCAACACATATTTTTGGGGGGGCCGCGTATAATTCGTACCATTTTGCGTATAATTTTTTTGATTTTTGTCAAATTAGTTTCTGCAAAGTAGTAATCAGTTCATCCACCTTTTCTTCCCTGCCCAGTTTTACATCTTCTACCACGCAGGTAGTAATATGCTCTTTTAATAACGCCTTATTGAAGCTTGTTAATGCGGATTGAATCGCAGCCACTTGCGTTATAATATCAATACAATACGCATCATTAGAAAGCATCCCCTTCACGCCGCGAACCTGTCCTTCTATTCGACTTAGACGATTCATAAGTTTTCTAAGTTCCGCTTCCTCTCTTTGTTTCTTCTTACAACAGTTGCATCGTTTCTCACAAGCATCTGCCATATCACGCTCTAATTGTTCTTGATTCATCTCCTGTACCTCTTACTTGCAATAGTTTCTTCGCTTAATATCCAATACCGCAAGACGATCTTCTTCATCAAACAAGGAAAGCAAAGATTCTAATCCGTTCTCCAACTTGTAATCTAACTCCTCCTGATACAACGGTACCATCTGATAGAAATTAATCTTCTTGCCTGAACTAAGTGTCAAATCAAGTGCTTCATACATCAGATTATTGGCAGGCAACAAAACAAAACTGTTCAATTCTGTATTCTCAGCAAACGGACTCATATCCTCATTGCCATGTATTGTATGCCCATAACCCAACCACGTATCCATATCAAGCGGCAATCTGCCAAGTATCTTCATATAACGAATCGGCCAGTAATCCTTCTCATCCGAAGATTTTACACTCCAATTCTTCGGAAGATAGAATACCATCTCAGCATGCTCCAGATTATATTCCTTCAATTCTTCCGGAACATGCATGGCATAAGCCCCCATCCCCATCGTAATCATCTTATAATACGGGTCATCATCGGTAGGCGGTACCATCACAATATCCAGATGCACATCCGGAGAAAATATCTCATGTAATACATCCTTAAACTCTCCAAAATTCTCCTGTATAAAACATTCAAACTCCTGCATCTCCTTCTCGGAATATGCATACATCGGCATTTCTTCTTTCTTTTTCTTCTTGAATTTATCAAAAAATCCCATAACCTACCTCCCGTATTCTATTCATATCTTGCATCAATCAGACAGATTCAAACTCATACAAGCGATACATCTTCTTCGATATCTTTCCACCGAATACTTTTTTAAAAAATGTTCGCTCCATCCCTTGTAACTCATTTACCATTGAATCCGGTGTCATTTCGTGTTCTTTGACATAACTCAACCCGGTATTATCTTCGCAAACATGCGGATCATCAATTCCGATAACCTCTGTCACACCTACATCATTAATCGGATTCTTATACTTAGATGCTTTCGCCGCAAATTCTGTATAACAATCCATCAGCAAAGAAACGTGATTAAAATGATCTGTGATCACTTGTAACATATCTTGCAGTTCCGCTATCTGAAAATACATACTGATTCCTTCCAACACAACAATTGCATTGGCATTACTCGGAACATCATCTAACCATTCTATATGTCTTGCATCAGAGGCAATCATAGAATAATCATCATCTTCTGTATAATATATCTTCCTTTCCTCTATCACATCCGGAAAATCCACATCATACCAAAGGTGACTCTTCGTTCCGACTCTCAGCACTCTGCTATCCATACCACAACCGATATGAAGAATAACCGCTTTCTCGTCTTCTTCCATCTTATTGCGCAGCCAATCATCAAAAACAGCAGAACGCATTCCCATATAATAAGCAAGCCACTTAGACTTGGATTTACCTTTCAATGCAAAACCTTCTCGTTCCCAAATCTCTTCTGCTTTCTTGTCTTGCAAGATAACACCTTTCTTGCTCACATAAGACTTTCCATACAAGGGTATATATAAGGTTTTATTCACTCCTGTCATCATTTTCCTCCTTCATCCAAATGTTGTTATTACTTTAACAACATTTTACATGGTAAGGTTGCAAAATATATCATATCTCGCTATATAACTGCAACAAGCTGATATCACTTCCTACAGTTTCTTTCTTCTCAATCGCAAAGCATTGCTAACCACGCAAACCGAACTTAATGCCATAGCCAGTCCTGCAAAATGCGGACTTAACAGATGCCCTGTCACAGGATACAACACTCCCGCTGCAATCGGAATACCAATCACATTGTAACAAAAAGCCCAAAACAGATTCTGTTTTACATTACGAATCGTCATCTTCGATAGTTTGATTGCTTTGGCTACATCCTGCAAATCTGACTTCATCAAAACAATATCACCGGACTCTAATGCAATATCACTTCCATTCCCAATAGCACAACCGATATTCGCCTGTGTGAGTGCAGGTGCATCATTAATTCCGTCTCCTACCATCATAACAACTTCCTGATTACCTTGCAATTCCTTAATATGGATTGCTTTTTGTTCAGGCAACACATCAAAAAATACATGTTCAATGCCTACTTGACCAGCAATCTCTTTCGCTGCCTGCTCTCGATCACCGGTTATCATGTATACCTTAAGACCTTTTTCCTTCAGTACCGCCACAGCATCCTTAGAGGTTTCTTTCACTGCATCCGCTACAAGAATCAGTCCGATTAATTTGCCATTTCTCGCAACACATAACAACGTAGCACCTGTGTTCGCTGCTTTTTTTAACTCCTCATCCCAGTCTGACAAATCGACCTTGTCATCCTTCATCAATGCCTCATTGCCAACACAGATTTCTTCCTCAGCAACCTTGGCACGTATTCCTTTTCCTGAAATATTTTCAAAATCTGCAATATCACTCTTAATTTCACCATACACACCTTCGTAGCAATGTACTACTGCCTGTGCCAATGGATGTGCCGACATTTTTTCCACAACGGCTGCCAGATATAGCACCTCGCTCGGATCCATTTCTTCCTTTACCAGCATATCCACCACTTCCGGTTCACCCTTCGTAACGGTTCCTGTCTTATCAAGCACCACCGAACTTACCTTGTGAATCAATTCTAACGCCTCTCCGCTCCGCACAAGAATACCGTGCTTGGCACCTAGTCCTGTTCCTACCATAATAGCAGTCGGTGTAGCAAGTCCCAATGCGCAAGGACACGCAATCACCAACACCGCCGTGAATATTTTTAGTACAAATGCTGTCGGAAAACCAAGAAACGCCCACACACCTGCTGCAATACATGCAATCACAATAACCGTCGGAACAAACACACCCGCCACCTGATCTGCAATCTTAGAAATCGGTGCCTTCTTGCCCTGTGCTTCCTCCACAAAATGAATAATCTTAGAAAGCGTCGTATCCTCACCAATCTTGGTAACCTCCATATAGAGTGCACCATTTTGATTGACACTTCCACCAATTAAAACATCTCCGATATGCTTTTCAACAGGCAAACTCTCTCCTGTCAGCATAGATTCATCAACACCGCTTTCACCTTTCGTCACAAGACCGTCAAGCGGTACTTTTTCACCCGGCTTTACTAACAAAACATCGCCAATTCTCACCTGTTCTATCGGTACCTCCAAAACTGTATCATCAGCTCCTACCTTATATGCAATATCCGGCACCAACGACATCAATTCATAGATTGCACCCTTCGTCTTTTCCTTGTTGTTACTCTCTAAGTATTTCCCGAGACTTACAAATGCTACCACAACTGCAGAAGACTCATAATAAAGTTCATGCACATGACTGTTATCCACAGAAATCAGATATGTGATAATCAGACTATACACAAATGATGTAACACAGCCTATGGTAACCAATGCATTCATATTCGGATGCAGATTCTTTAATGATTTCACACCGGACACAAACAGCTCAAAATTCAAGACAAGAATCGGAACTGTGAGCAACAACTGTGTCAATGCAAAGTTAACCGGATACGTTTTCATGCTCATAATCTCCGGCAACGGCAACGGTGTCGGTAACATATGTCCCATCGACACATACAACAGCAATATTGCAAACAGCATAGTTACAATCAATTTCTGTTTCTTCGCCTTGAGGACTCTCTTTGCTTCTTCCTGATCTCGTTTTCGCTGCTCCTGTTTTTTACTAACACGCGGTGCCGCCTGTATCTTTGTTTCAATCGATGATACAGTACACTTTTCTGCTTGCCCCTTCGCATGTCCCGTTTCGGATTCATCTAACTCCACCGTTTCATCCTGCAATTTCTCGCAACCAAATCCGGCCTTATTCACTTTGGCTACAATCTGTTCTTCTCCCACTACATTTTCATCGTAGAGAATTCTCATCGTTTCGGTTGTCAGATTCACTTCACTTTCTAATACACCGTCTAACTTTCTTGTCACACGTTCCACCGATGCACTACAAGCTGCACAGCTCATACCTGTAATGCGATATTTTTGTTCTGTCATAGGGTTCTCCTCTTCATCTATGTCATTATCTTCAAACACATACATCTATTCGTAATGTAATGGTGTGTATTCTACATACATCCTCTTACAAATGATATACCCCCATAGGGTATATGTCAAGATGAATACTCTGACAAAAAATGCAACCGGAATTCATCCGATTGCATTTTACTTTTTCTAATATGCTTTTCCAAAATAAACCATCTTCTTCGCAGGCTTTCCACAGTGAACACATACATCCCCTAATGTTTCCTGTACGAACGGCATACAACGTGTAGAAGCTCCGGTCTCTTCCTTAATCGCTTCCTCACATTCTCTTTCCTCGCACCACATCGCCTTGATGAAGCCTTGCTTCTTCTCAAGAATATCTGTAAATGTTTCCCATGTATCCGCTACATGTGTATTCTCCTCGCGATGCTTCAATGCCTTCTCAAACATATCCTTCTGGATTGTCTCAAGAAGTGCGCCAACCTTTTCGTTGATTTCATCTAATGATACTTCAAGTTTCTCTCCTGTATCACGACGAACAATCAATGCCTTGTTTGCCTCAATGTCTCTTGGTCCAATCTCAACACGAAGCGGAATTCCACGCATCTCCTGTTCAGCAAATTTCCAACCCGGATTCTTGTCAGAATCATCTACCTTCACGCGGTAATCTGACAACATATTCTTAAGCTCGAATGCCTTATCTAATACGCCTTCTTTCTTTTGCATAATCGGACAAATCATAACCTGTGTCGGAGCAACTCTCGGTGGCAACACCAATCCGGAATTATCACCGTGAACCATAATCAAAGCACCAATCAATCTGGTTGTCATACCCCATGAAGTCTGATGTACATATTCTAACTTATTATCTTTGCTTGTATATTGAATACCAAATGCCTTTGCAAATCCATCACCAAAGTTGTGACTTGTACCTGACTGCAATGCCTTACCATCGTGCATCAATGCTTCAATTGTATAAGTTGCTTCAGCACCTGCAAACTTCTCTTTTTCTGTCTTTCTACCCTTCACAACCGGAATGGCAAGTACTTCCTCACAGAAATCTGCATACACATTCAACATCTGGATTGTTCTCTCTTCTGCTTCTTCAGCTGTGGCATGTGCAGTATGTCCCTCCTGCCACAAGAACTCTCTTGAACGAAGAAATGGTCTTGTTTCCTTTTCCCAACGAACAACCGAACACCACTGGTTATACACCTTCGGCAAGTCTCTATAGGACTCTACTTCATTGGCATAAAAATCACAAAACAGCGTCTCAGAAGTCGGTCTTACACAAAGTCTTTCCTGTAACGGATTAAGACCGCCGTGTGTTACCCACGCAACCTCCGGCGCAAAACCTTCTACATGATCCTTTTCCTTTTGTAATAAACTTTCAGGAATGAACATCGGAAGATACACATTCTCAACACCTGTTGCTTTGAAACGTGCATCCAACTGGCTTTGAATCAATTCCCAGATTGCATATCCGGCCGGTTTAATTACCATACATCCCTTCACGCTTGTATAGTCTACCAAATCCGCCTTCAACACAACGTCTGTATACCATTGCGCAAAATCCTCTTCCATAGAGGTAATCTGTTCTACTAACTTCTTATCCTTCGCCATCTCTTTATCTCCTTCTATTACGCATCCGGCACTCTACCGAACTTACTCCATCCAATAACGCAACGACTCCTTTTCGTTACGAATACTTTCACATTATAGCTTTATTGCACCGCATTTGCAAGTGCATTTACATCTACGCTGATACTACATCATATATTTCCTTTCCTACCAGCACTCCTACCGGTCCCAGCAAGAATCCGACAAATCCAAAAAGCCGATATCCCACATACATGCTTAACAAGGTAACTATCGGTTGCATACCGATTCTTTTCCCTATAAAGCGCGGTTCTATCATCTGGCGAATAACCACACAACCGATATAAGCCAAAACAATCAGCAATGCTTTTCCCACCTTGCCTATCAAAAGAAGATAAATCGCATAAGGAATTAAAAGCAAACCGGCCCCTAAAATCGGCAATGCATCTAACAAGGCAACAAGCGGCCCCAAGATCAGATAATAAGACTGACCAATCACCAAAAAAGCAAGCGTACATAATAGCCCATTGCAAAGCAGGATGATTGTCTGTGCTTTCAGATAACCACCAAGTGTTTCCTTTCCCTTCACAATCATGTGACACACATGCTTCCCCCATTCCGACTCTATCATACGTGTTCGCAACTTCTCATAATCCTGAATCAGATACACGGTAGCCATAATCGTAATAACCACCTCAAACACAATCGCAAAGATTGTTCCCGCCGCATGAACCGAATAAGAAGTAACCTTAGGCAGCGCCCCCTCAAACGACACATCACCCACATCCTGCATCAATCCTTGCACATATGCCAAGCTTGCACCCTGCCCTACATTCAAAAATACATCCGTTCTTTGGCAACATACCCGAAGAACCTCTAACATTTTCTCTTTATAATGCGGTAGGTTTAACCATATACTATGGAACTGTTCAAACAGGAGTGAAAACAGAGCAATGCCTACAACAAAAAGAATTATATAGAATAATAACACCCAAAAGATAAGTACAAGTCTTTTGCGGGGGCCATTCCACGCATCAGACGACTTATATACTTTCCTCAAGCAAGGGTAGTATAAGGCAGCCACGATTGCCGCAACCAAAAACGGAACAACCAACGGCAGCAAAAACCGAAACACAAGATAAATACTCAACGAAATAAGAATCAATAAAGCAAATTTCTTCAAAGCCCAACCTCCTTCCATCTTCCCCAAAAAATTCAATAAAAAAAGGAACCTATTGCTAGGTTACCCTTTTTTTCATATCATCATACTAAAACTCATCCAATTCAATCACTTCAAATGCTTCCCCTTCCGGCTCACACTTGAACACCATATGTTCTCCCGTAACAGGATGTTCAAACTCTAGTCGCGTAGCGAATAACGCGGCTTGTTTGTAAATTCTTTTTGTCTTGGCAAAGCGTGGATTGTACTTCGTATCACCATAGATACCTGCACCTCGGCTTGCCATCTGCACACGGATCTGGTGATGTCTTCCTGTAATCAACTGAATCAGAACATACGTCAAAATTCCATCATCCGTCTCCATCACATCTAATACTTCATAATCTAATTCTGCACGCTTGGCCCCTTTCGTACCCTTCTTCACAATCTTGGATGTATTGGTCTTACCATCCTTCAAAAGATAATCTTCCATCGTACCAAATTCATTCGGAAGTTCTCCCGTCAGTACCGCTTGATAGAACTTCACCATTCCGCCATCCTGTACCTGATCTGACAGACGTGCTGCTGCGCTTTGCGTCTTCGCAAGCACCATAATTCCGCCTACCGGACGGTCTAGGCGATGCACAACTGCAAGGTATGGTTCTTCCTCTAACTCTTCCTTCTCATAGATGTAACGCTTGAGATAGCTTAATAAATCTATATCATGACTCTTGTCACCTTGTGTCGGCATTCCATACGGTTTTACACATACAATCAAATCTGCATCTTCATATAAAATCTCTACTTTCATGTAGCACCTCACATTCATTTTTCATCATTCTACTCTTATCCGTCACACAATGTCAACCAGATGCCAAGAATTCTTCTAAAATAAATGATTCACGAACGCAGCATATATCCTACTCCCCAAACCGTCTGAATGTATCTCGGATTCGTAATATCCTTCTCAATCTTTTCTCTAAGCTTTTTCACATGGACTGCAACCGTATTATAAAACTCATCTGCAAGCCCATCCTTCCACACCATCTCGTAAAGTTCCTTTTTCGTTATGACTTCATCCATATGCTGCGTCAGATACAAAAGCAGTTCATATTCCTTTGGCCGCAAGTCAATCTCTTTGCCTGCAAGTGTAACAATCCTACTTAATGTATTCAGTTCAAGTTCTTCCACCTTAATTACACCAAACGGCTTTGTCAGACGCTTATACCGATCAACATGCGCCTGAACACGTGCCAGCAACTCACCTTGCCAGCATGGTTTCACCAGGTAATCATCAATTCCGTTTTGAAATAACCGTATCTTTTCCCATTCATCATCCAACTCCGACAATACAACAATCGGAAACTGTTCATAAGAACGAATTCGCCTTACGGATTTCAAACATTCCATAATATCATTGCAATCCATTAACACTACATCAAAGCCATGCAATCGAGTCAGATATTCTTCATCAGCCATACAAGACACCTCGATATAACACTCCCCTAATGCAAGATACTCCTTCACGCGCACATCATAATTATTCTTTTCATGCAACAATAAGACTTTGTACATCTTTTTTCCCCTCTTTCAACAAACATCCCCAAAACAAAGAAGCCGAAAACCATACGGCTTTTCGGCTTCTTCATTCAGAACTAATATGCACAGAACAATCAAACTGCTTTTAACTTGAATTTCTGTATTTCTTTGTCAGTCTCGACAACAGCAATCTTGCCACCTAATCCACGAATCTTCTCATCAAAGTCTTCATATCCACGCAAGATATATCTGATATCTTCCACAACTGTAAATCCCTCTGCTACCAAACCAGCAATCACGAGCGCTGCACCCGCTCTCAAATCCGGTGCCACAACATTCGCACCTACAAATCCTTCCACACCATCAATGATGGCTGTGTTACCTTCTACCTTAATCTGACCGCCCATGCGGAACAATTCATCCACATACTTAAAACGGTTCTCAAAAATACTCTCGGTAATAATAGATGTACCTTCTGACAATGCCAATACGACCGCCATCTGCGGTTGCATATCTGTTGGGAATCCCGGATACGGCAATGTCTTAATATTCGTAGAACGCAATCTGTGATTGCTTACTACACGAACAGAATCATCGTATTCCATTACAACTGCACCAATCTCTTTTAACTTAGAAGAGATTGCCTCAAGATGCTTCGGAATCACATTCTTAATCGTGATGTCACCCTTTGTCGCTGCTGCCGCCACCATAAATGTACCGGCCTCAATCTGATCAGGGATAATCGAATATTCTGTTCCCTTCAACTTCTCTACGCCACGGATACGGATAACATCTGTTCCTGCACCTTTGATGTTCGCACCCATGCTATTCAAAAAGTTTGCCACATCGACAATATGTGGCTCCTTTGCCGCATTCTCAATCGTTGTCTTACCTTCAGCAAGTACCGCAGCCATCATAACATTAATGGTTGCACCAACTGAAACGACATCCATATAAATGTGGTTACCAACTAACTTCTCAGCTTCAACATGAATCATACTGCTATGGATATCCACCTCAGCACCTAACGCACGGAATCCCTTGATGTGTAAATCAATCGGTCTGCTACCAATATTACAGCCACCCGGTAACGCTACGCTAGAACGCTTATACTTTCCAAGCATCGCTCCTAACAAATAGTAAGATGCTCGAATCTTTCGAATAAATTCATCATCCACACAATTATCTCCATCCGGATTAATTGTTCCACCACAAATCTTAACTGTATGCTCGTCTATATATTTCACCCTTGCACCGATTCCCTGAATCGCTTGCAATAGTACTCTTGTGTCTCTTACATTGGGAACATTATCAATAATAACTTCTTCATCCGTCATAATTGCTGCAGCCAAAATTCCTAATGCTGCATTCTTCGCTCCCGCAATGGAAACCTCTCCAACTAATGGATTGCCTCCCTTTATAACATATTGTTCCATAATGCACCTCGTGTAGGTTTTATGTCGCCTATAGGCAGACGTAATTATCATAATTATATCACGAAAGTTGATTTTGTAAACAATTTTTGTAATCTATGTGAAAAAAATCACAAAAATTAATATTCTTCGCCTTGGTTTTCAGCCTCACAATACACGCAACGATAGATTCTTTTTTCCCGATCTGTCAGGCGGAAAATCTGATTCACGCTCTGCTCTGTCGTTGTAATACAACGAGGATTCTTACATTTTACAATGTTAACAATCTGCTCTGGCAATTCTACTTTTTTCTTTTCTACCGTAACACCATCTTTGATAATGCTGACAGAAATATCAGGATCCACATAACCCAAAACATCCAAATTAATATCATAATCCGGATGATCAATTTTCAAAATATCTTTTCTGCCCATCTTACGACTTGTTGCATTCTTAATAATCGCAACAGAACAGTCTAATTTGTCCAATCCAAGATACTTATATACTAACATCGCTTTGCCTGCCGTAATATGATCAAGCACAATTCCATTTTGTATACTATCGATATTCATATCTTTCATCCTTTCTATATTCGAATTATTGCGGTTTTTCTATTCCTAACATTTTCATAATCAATGCCATTCTTACATATTTTCCATATAATGCCTGTCTGAAATAACATGCTCTCGGATCATCATCGACCTCAACCGCTATCTCATTCACACGCGGAAGCGGATGTAAGATACTCAAATCTTCTTTTGCATTCTTTAACTTCGGCATATCCAATATATACGTGTCTTTCAAACGAACGTAATCCGCCTCATTAAAGAAACGTTCCTTCTGTACTCTTGTCATATAGAGTACATCCAATTGTTCAATCACCTCATCAATCGTTCTCACCTGTTGATAAGTTATATTTTCCTTTTCAAAGACTTCCTCCACAAGGTATTGCGGTATCTCTAATTCCTGTGGTGAAATCATAATATAATTCACATTCTCATAGCGAGACAACGCTTTGACCAACGAGTGTACCGTTCTACCGAATTTCAAGTCACCGCAAAAACCAATCGTAATATTACCAAGTCTTTTCTTTTCTCTATGAATTGTAAGCAGATCCGTCAATGTCTGAGTCGGATGGTTATGTCCGCCGTCACCTGCATTGATAATCGGAGAATCCGACTTTAGGGATGCCAAAAACGGTGCACCTTCCTTAGGATGTCTCATTGCAATAATATCCGCATAGCAAGAAACAACTTTCACTGTATCAGATACACTTTCTCCCTTCGCTGAAGAAGAAGAATCTGACGAAGAAAAACCAAGTACATTTCCTCCTAACTCCATCATCGCTGCTTCAAAGCTTAATCGAGTTCTTGTACTTGGTTCAAAAAATAAAGTTGCCAATTTCTTACCATCACAAACTTTAGAATACTTTTCCTTGTTCTCAATGATATCATCCGCCAACTCTAATAATTCATCAATCTCTTGTACTGTCAAATCCATTGGGTCAATTAAGTGTCTCATATCCATCCTCCTTATGATTTTTCCTGTATATTATGGTCCCAAAAATAGCTTTCTATCTGTGCACGTTGCTCCTTGGCACAACGAAGTACATACTGCTTTTTGTTAGCATATACACGAACCTGTATTGTGCTAATCTCGTCATTCACAATCTTGTAAGCTTCTATCTTATTCCAATCGAGATACGTCATTCCGATAAATACACCGATTGGTGCAATACCACTTTGCATACGGCTGTTAAAGATAATCAGTAATACAAACACGCAAAGTGCCGGCAAAAACCGATAACTATTCAGATAAAGGGTAACACCCACAAGCAAAAGCGCAATATTGACATACAAAATCTCTAACGGTCCTGTTTGTCTTCCATACCGACTATCAATCGTAATCTCTTTTTGCTTGTCTATTGTTGAAAATGCAATCAATGCCGCCATTCCAAATCCCAGAAACAAGATAATAGCAGTTGCATCTAACCAAACGTCTATCTTCACAATCTTCCACTCCAACTCTATCTGCCACTCTTCGTCTAGTATAGCAAAGCTGCCTCAATAATTCCATCCCTAAGTACAAATTTTACATGTTTCATCTCTTGTCGCACTTCAACACCGGTACCCGCAATCTCAACATGACATCCCGGGAAAATCACTTTCTGTATAACAACACTGGCGTCTTTGCCACTATGAATCAGCGCCTCACTTCTGACTTTTTCTAGCTGGTATTTCTTTAACTCTGCAGACTTAATCACTTTTGCCTGAATAATCTTCATTCTACGGACATTCGTCTCTTTCGTAATATTCGTGTTCGTCATACGCTCTAAGACCTTGGCCGAACGATCAAGCAAATCCACTTCACCTTCTACTTTTTGAATCAGACCTCTTAATTCTGCATCCCGTCTAAGTGTATCCGGCAAGGCTCCTGCTACCAATAATGTTTCAATCTCCGTTTCGTTACCTGCTTCCGACAGTTCCATGCCTTGTACGGCATGTACAGAACCACCTAACACAACCGAATCTTTTCCTTCAACGGTAACCTTGCCCTCAGCTTCTAATTGAGAATTCATAACTGAACGCACATTGATATTACCTTTCGCAACTGCCTGCGAATTTTCAAAAAACTTACATTCAATATCGCCACCTGCAACAAGCTTACCGGCAAATTTGCCTTGCATACCATTGTGTACGACAATATTCTTCCCTGCTTCAATCTGGCAATTACCCACATGACCCGTAATCTCAATATTGCCTGTCGCCTTCACATTCATACCGGATTTGACATCTCCGCGTATATTCACATCACCGTCAAAATCAATATGACCATAGTTGATATCCACATTGCCGCTCACTTCCAAAAGATTCGTAATACGGAATCCCCTTTCGGTAATCTCCACCATACCATGCGTAGAAGCAATGTAACGATTCTCCTCTATACTGAAGCCTTTTCCTTTTAATCTTGGTAAATCTTTACCTCTCTTAGGAGGCAACATCGTGTTATCTACTGTATATCCATATTCACCATTCGTCGCCTGTACATATTCCGCGAGCAAATCTCCTTCATCTACTACTGTATGACTTGCAGTCTTGACATATTGTACCGTACCATCTTCTAATTCCTTCGGCGTATCTTCCACCTCAGGCATCGCTACATGATACACATAATATCCGTCCTTGCCCGGTACAGGTTCTTTTCCTCTTGCAATCTCAATCGCAATATCATATATTTCATTATCCAAAACATCACAAATAGAAGACTCCATAATACCGGTCTTCACATTTTTTGAAATTATTAGGTTTTTCAATTCCTCTACAGTCCACTTACTCCCTTCCTCATTCAGAGTAAGCTTCATCTTAGCAGACATTTTGTCATCACTAATACTGACTTCCGGAATACACGGTCTAGTCTGACGTTCCATGTCATTCACCCCTTTTTTTCAAAACCTTGCTCTAATTGCATCATCTACGTATTATATCGGCATAAATGCTACAACAAAAAACTCTAATATATACATATTGTATCATATTAGAGTCTTTTTTGTCTTTATTTTGTTAACAAGGTAACCATCACTGCCTTCTCAGCGTGACGTCTGTTCTCTGCCTGATCAAGAATCAAATCAAGATTCTCATCGACAACTTCCTGGCTAATCTCAAATCCTACATGCATCGGCATATCATGCATCACCTTTGCATGACTTCCTTCTAATAATTCCTTATTAATCTGATAAGGCATCATCTTCGCAAGCGTCTCTTCCTTCTGTTGCTGATAAGCCGGATTGTTAAAGAATTCCATATCCACCCATGTATCCGTATATAATACGTCCATATCTGCAACGTACTTCTTCGCTTCCTCCATTGACATTGTAGGGTCTAACTCAACATAATGTCCGGTTGCTTTCGCCTTTTCATAGAAATCATCTTCTACCGCTGTGTTATTCACAAGTGGGGTCAAGCCATAGATTGTACCTTCACCCATCTTCGCAAAGAATTCCACCAAGGAATTAAACACATTGTTCTTAGCACCAATATACATAAGCTTGATATTCAATCCTCCAAAATGTTCTTTGAATGTCAAAGCATCTGCAAGAATCTGACATGGATGATATGTAGAATCACAGCCGTTAATAAATGGAACCGTCACATTATCTGCAAACAAATTCACGGTTTCATTCTTAACCAAACGTGCCATAATAATATCTACGTTACGGCATACATACTTAATTTCCGAAACAGGCTCGCCTAACACAAAGTTAGAGTCTTCCCACAACTGGTTAAAATAGCTTCCGCCTAATTCTGTAATACCTGTTGTAAATGATAAAAATGTACGGGTAGATGTCTTTTCAAATAATGTATATAACTTCTTTCCCTTCAACGCTTCACTATACTTATCCGGTGTCTTTTTCATATCATATGCCAAATCCAAAATGGCTTGTAATTCTTCTTTGCTGAAATTACTAAAATTAATCATGTTCTTCATCATCAGTAACCTTCCTTTTCTAAAAAATAATCTATGCAACACGAATATTGTTCTACATTTTCCAATATGTGGTCTATTATCCTACGTTTTGTCAAAATTTGCAAGAAAAACGTTATTCCTTGTTCGTTTCGTCCACCATCACACCGGCAACCGCTACCATATCCTGCATTTTATTAGCTGACTTACTTTTACGATTAAGGCGAGCTTGTCTTCTCTTATCCACCGGACGGATATGCGCCGCCGCAGCTTCCTGTCTTGCTTTTTGTATCTCCCTTAACGTCTGGTCCAACTTACGATATCTCTCTTCAGCTCTTACTTCCTGCTCCTTCGTCATACCGGAAATCTGTCCAACGACTGCTTGTGCCGCATGCTCTCCTGCTGATTTGCCGATCAACTCGTTGTTCTCCTGAATTGCATTGGACACAATCTGATTCATCAATTGCTGAAACTGTTCCATCTTCGCTTCATTGGATAATATCTGTTGTTTTACCGGAACCAAATGATCAGAAATCGGAATCACTTTGTTCTCACCTTCTGTCATCTGTTCTCTTCTCATATCTATGTAATTACGAATTGCCTTTAACTGCAACCCTTTTTCCTTCAAATTGCGTACTTTCGTCAGCAAATCAATATCTTTTTTCGTGTAAAATCTATGTCCCATCGCATTGCGATGAATATCCATCTTCAGTTCTTCTTCCCAGTACCGCAACACATGTGATTCCACTCCCACCATTGTTGCCGCCTCTTTAATTAGGTAACTTTCTTCCTTCATACCTATAGCCTCCTGTCACTTCCTAATGTAAAAACATTATAAATGAGAGGAGACAAGCTGTTGTAGTGGGTATCATATTCAAAATTCTTCTGATTTTTTCCACAAGTCGACATTACTTTGACAAATCAGTCACAAAATCCTTATCCCCTGCTGTTGCCTCAGTATTGGTCTGTGTAGTGGTTTCAGTAGTATCTTCCTTCGTAGAATCTTCCTGCGTCGTATATTCTTCCTTTTTCGGAAGGTTCCTTACAAACTTACAACGTCCTTTTTTGTCGGCCTTGTATATCTTATCCTTATAGGTAATCCTCTTATTCTTGACAAGTCTTCCCTTTTTATCAAAGTAATAGCGATATTTTCCAATCTTAATAAGCTTCGACTGTACTCTTACACCACTTTTTTGTACATAGTAGCGATTCTTACCCTTGGTAATCCATTTTTTCTTCTGAATCACACCACTGCTATTGGTATAATAATACTTACCCTTATATTTTTTGAATCCTTTTGAGCGCTTACCCTTTGCGTTAAAGTAATACTTCTTAGAACCGATTTTCACAATCTCACTTTTCGCAATGCTTCCGTCTTTCGTAACATAGACAAGTGTATTTTTATAATAGAGCCACTGTGATTTCAAAACCAAGCCACTCTTATTCACATGATATGTTTCACCATCTTTTGTAAACCATTGATCTTTTTGCATCACACCATCATCATTAAAATAATATGTGACTCCCTTAACATCATAAAAACCGGTTACACGGTATCCGTTCTCATCTACATAGTACTTTTTCTTCTTAACGGTAATCCACTTTGCTTTCTGCAATGTGCCTTTTTTGTAATATCTGTAATGTGCTCCGTCCGATGTCTCCTTCCAGCCGGTAAAATCAGCTGATACCGTTTCACTCTCCTGTGTTGTTGGTGTCTCTGTCTTATTACCATCTGTCTGTGTTGACTCTGTTGTCTCCGTTGTCGGCGCCTCAGTCGTACCGGGTGTTGTTCCGCCTGATGTCTGGTTTCCAATCACCAAATCATAGTTAGCCGCACGTTCGTAGTAGGTGATATTGGCTGTAGATAAGTCAATCGTTCTATCCCAAGATATCTGACAAGGTCCCGTATAATTCGCTTCACCTACCGTAATCACATTACCGCTTCTTGCAATTACAAAAGTAGAATGACTGTCGTAATCAAACCTTACAATATCACCAACACGAATATCTGCAATCTGTGTTGCGTTCGGAGCGCTAATCTTATTCCATGTTGTTGCACCAAACACATCATATGCAAGCTTATTCGCAAACCCCATACATTGTGTTGCCATCAAATGACCACCGCCGCCGGTAAAGTGATTACATACACACCCATTGGTGCCGTACGTATGACTGACACCGGCTGTTTTGTGGAGATAGCAAGGACTATCCGTATATCCATCTGAATTATCCTGTGTCGACCCTACATGATTCCAATATTTATCTTCCGGGAATTTCTTTTGCAATTCTGCAATTCTCGTTGCAAAATCAATCGTCTCCGCCTGCACCGTCACATTCTGCATGCAAGACAGCAGCAACACAAACAACCCAATCCATATTCCTTTTTTCACACGCGTACCGCATATCTTCTTAAGATTTTTTCTCATCGTATATCTCTCCGTTATCTTATCGTACGTTTTCCATGCTACACATACACTATTAAATCAATGTGAAATTAACATTTTCTTCAGATACTGTCCTGTGTAACTTCTGTCACATTGTACTACGTTCTCCGGTGTTCCCGCAACTACAATCGTACCACCCCGGTCTCCGCCTTCCGGTCCGATATCAATAATATAGTCTGCAGTCTTAACCACTTCAAGATTGTGCTCAATTACGACAACGGTGTTGCCGCCGTCAGCCAAACGATGCAAAATCTCCACAAGCTTATGCACATCTGCAAAATGTAATCCTGTTGTCGGTTCATCCAGGATATAGATAGTCTTACCTGTACTTCTCTTAGACAACTCTGTCGCAAGCTTCACACGCTGTGCTTCACCGCCTGACAATGTTGTAGATGGTTGTCCCAGACGAATATAGCCAAGTCCCACTTCCTTCAATGTCTCGATCTTTCTGAGAATTGACGGAACATTTTCAAAGAACTTGCAAGCCTCATCAACTGTCATATCCAATACATCGAATATATTCTTACCCTTATACTGTACCTCTAATGTCTCGCGGTTATAGCGCTTACCGCCACACACTTCACAAGGAACATACACATCCGGTAAGAAATGCATTTCTATCTTAATAATACCGTCACCTTTGCACGCTTCACAGCGTCCGCCCGATACGTTAAATGAAAATCTACCCTTCTTGTATCCTCTTGACTTTGCATCCTTCGTTCCGGCAAACAAATCACGAATCATATCAAACACACCGGTATACGTCGCCGGATTCGAACGTGGCGTTCTTCCAATCGGAGACTGGTCGATATCGATAATCTTATCAAGTTGCTCTATACCTTCAATTCCATCATGGTCGCCGGCTTTAATTCTCGCCCTGTTCAATTCCTTTGCCAGATGTTTGTATAATATCTCATTAACCAAAGAACTTTTTCCGGAACCCGATACACCTGTTACACAAGTCATCACACCAAGCGGAAATGCAACATCTACATTCTTCAGATTATTCTGTCTTGCGCCCTTAACTGTAATCCAGCCGGTCGGTTCTTTTCTTGTTTCCGGCACCGGGATCTTCATACGACCGGAAAGATAAGCACCCGTAATAGACTTCTTACATTTCATAATCTGAGCTGCAGTTCCCTGCGCAATCACCTCGCCGCCAAGTTCTCCTGCTCCCGGACCAATATCCACAATATGGTCTGCCGCAAGCATCGTATCCTCATCATGCTCCACAACAATCAATGTATTACCCAGATCACGAAGATGCTTAAGCGTTCCAATTAACTTGTCATTATCTCTCTGATGTAAACCAATACTTGGCTCGTCCAAAATGTAAGCAACACCAACAAGACCCGAGCCAACCTGTGTCGCAAGACGAATTCTTTGCGCCTCACCACCGGACAAAGACGCCGTTGGTCTGTATAACGCAAGATAATCAAGTCCCACATTCATAAGGAAAGACAATCGTGCCTTAATCTCCTTTAAAATTCCTCCACCGATAAACTGTTGTCTATCCGTCAGTTCTATATTCTCCAAGAATGCTACCAACTTTTCAATTGACATGTTGGTAATCTCATAGATATTCTTATCCGCAACAGTCACTGCAAGTGATTCTCTCTTCAATCGCTGTCCGTCACACACATCACATGGTGTAATCGTCATAAAGCTCTCATACTCTTCCTTCATGGAATCAGAGCTCGCCTCTCTGTATCGACGCTGCACATTCCGAATCAAGCCTTCAAATGCAACATCATAGACACCTTCTCCACGCTGACCCTTGTAATGTACTTTTACCTCTTGGCCATTCGTACCATAGAGAATAATGTTTCTCGCTTCTTCGGACATCTGATTAAACGGAGTCGTAAGATCAAAGTGAAACTCCTTAGCCAATGCATCTAAAATTGCTCTGGTGTAAGACTTTTTATCTGTACAAGACTGCCATCCAAGCACTACAATTGCGCCATCCGCGATGGATAGATTCTGATCCGGAATCATCAAATCCACATCAAACTCCATCTTATATCCAAGACCGAAACACGTCGGACATGCACCAAACGGATTATTAAACGAAAAACTTCTCGGTTCAATCTCATCAATGCTGACATTACAATCCGGACAAGAAAAGCTCGAACTTAAGTTAATTGCCTTGCCACCAATTACATCGACTACCATGATACCTTCTGCAAGCTTCATAACTGCTTCAATGGAATCATTCAATCTGCGTTCAATTCCCGGTTTTACCACAAGACGATCCACCACAATGGAAACATCATGCTTTTTGTTCTTATCCAATTCAATCTCTTCTGATAAATCATACAACGAACCATCTACAATCACACGGACATATCCGCTGCGCTTAGCCGCTGCAAGCACTTTTTCATGACGACCCTTACGACCTCTTACTACCGGTGCAAGAAGCTGAAACTTTGTCCCTTCCGGCAGTTCCATCACCGTATCCACCATCTGATCAACCGTCTGTTTCTTAATCTCTTTTCCACAGCAAGGACAATGTGGCACACCGATTCTTGCATAGAGCAAACGGAAATAGTCATAGATTTCCGTTACCGTTCCTACCGTGGAACGCGGATTACGATTCGTCGACTTCTGATCTATTGAAATTGCAGGAGATAATCCTTCAATCTTCTCCACTTCCGGTTTTTCCGCCTGTCCTAAGAATTGCCTTGCGTAAGAAGACAGGGATTCCATATAGCGTCGTTGTCCTTCCGCATAGATGGTGTCAAACGCAAGAGATGACTTTCCCGAACCGGAAAGTCCGGTTATAACAACCAGCTCATCTCTTGGAATCTTAATATCTATATTTTTCAAATTGTGCTCCTTCGCACCTTTTATAGTAATATATTGCTTCATAGTTTCTCCTTTTTCTTCAAGCGAAATTGCTACTCGCATTGTATCATGTGACACAAAAAATGTACAGAACAAACTTTCGATTTATTCTGTACATTTTTAACAGCTATTTACTTTGTCATATCCTTGTCGTAGCTTTGCTTTTCTTTATCGTTTGCCCTGAAGCTTTCAAGATATTGCCACATCCATCCCGCATCGGTCCGTTCTTTTCCAAACGTGATATATACCACATCCTGATCGGTAGAACTATCGAGCACATAGCCGGATAGGTACATATCCTCTTTTCCTACCGCATCACGACCATGCCAACGAATACGATAACCACTATGTCCGTCAAGCACTGCACGTTCACTGCTAAACTCCCCGTATTCGCCGAGATTTTGCTCCATAATCTGCACGAACATTTCAGCCCCAAACTCTATATTTTTGTTATCCCAGTTAAAGCGTGATGTGTCAAAATAGTCAAGAAGATACATATTTCCAAACACTTCATAAAAATTGTTCTCTACAAACGTCTTCGGATCCTCATCGAATCTCTCTGATTTTGTAATCGTTCCACACAACGTTCCTTCAAAAACAGGCGTGTCATCTTCTTCATTCGCATTTGAAGCACAATATGTATAATGTGCATCTTTTTTCAAATCATCCGCAAACGTAAAAAGTGCCGAACCCTTATACTCCTGAAATCCTTTTGGAATGTTCATATATCCCGTTTTATCATTACCCACACGGTCTTCAATTCCGACAAAACGCTCTGCCTCGGGGGAACCTTTTGTCAGAGAAAATGTCTGTACAACATCAATGCATTCCTCGTGTCCGTCCTTGTAGATGACTGTAACACAGTGAAACACACCAACTTGTTCCGGATTTTGAATCAGGTGCAACCGATAGTTATAGTCTGTTCCATTCCGTTCATGTTTCCACTGCATCGTACTTCCTGTCATTCCGTTCACTTCTATGAATCCGCCTTCAATCGTATGACTGACACCATTTTTCAAACTTGTCACTTCGGATTGTTGTAAATCTTCAAGTACATAATCAAATATATTATCCCACTTTGCTGCAATCAATCGCTTGCTATGAGGCTGATACATTCCGTCACCAAGGCCGATGTAATCGTCCCTTGATTTATCTGCAGTCAACAAAGATATGATAATATACGCACTTCCATCCTGATTTTTTAACTGAACACCTTCCGGGATTCCATCTGCGCCCCCTGCATAATCTGCATCCGCCGGATTGAACGAACCCGTCATCGAAAACCCTTTTGGCATATCTATATATCCATATACGTTGTTACCAACCCTCGGTGCTTCATCAGAATAATCATAAACCGTATCATGAAATCGTGGCGAACTACTCGTTACTGATAAAACAATCACCAGGGCGAGCAATATTCCCACACAGATTACCATTATCTTCTTACGCATCTATTTCTCCTCTTTCTCCCAAAGAACATCTCTTACATTTCCATCTTTATCACAATATGAAACCTTAGAAAACGGCTCTTCACCAAATGCCGGCTCACTCGGTGCAATCTGTGTATAAGTTAAGCGATCTGTCCAACCCATTCGAAAACGACCAAATATATTCTCACCGATATACAACTTAATTTCTCCGTTACAATTTTGATCCAGTATAACAACATCTCCTCTTGCCGCAAGCTCTTCGCGACGCAAGAACAAACCCTCTTCCGTCTCAATCACAGACAAATCATTCCTTAAAGTCGGTCCGTAATAAAACACAGGCAATACCGTAAGGTCACAGAATAAAAATGCACCATACAACAATAACATCACCAAGACAATTACACTTGTACGGATTAATATTTTTTTCCGAAGTTTCTTAAACGGATTAAAATCTCGATCTTCCATCATCGGAATATCCTGTTGCATCTTCTTAATTGTCTGCTGACATTTTCTGCAACACGAAACATGGTCCTCCAACATCTCCTTACTATCAGCACTTAGCACATCATCTATGTACAACGGGATCAAATCATTAGCGATATTACAATTCATCTTTTTCATAACTTACCTCCTGTCTTTTCAAGTTCTTCCACAATCTTAAGCCTTGCCCTTCGATAGGTGACGCGCGCCCAGCTTTCTGTCTTTCCGTACGCACGCGCTATTTTTTCATAAGGCATATCGTGTAGTGCACGAAGGATAAACACTTCATGATAAGGCTCTTCCAATTTTTCTAAAATCTTTTGAATTTCTTTTGCAGACTCACTATCTTCTATCTGCGTCAAAACAGGTTCCGCCGTATCCGGCGTATTTGCAATCAATTCCTCTGTCTTTTCACCAAGGACGATTCTTCTTTCTTTTCGCATATAGTTAAGGTAATCATTTCTTGCAATCTTACACAACCATATTCGAATGTCACAATCACCGCGAAACCGATGCACCGACTCAATTGCTTTACAAAACGTATTCTGTGTTATTTCTTCTGCAATATCCATATCACCGGATAAAGACTTTGCAAAAAACAGCACATCTTTGTAGTATTTGTTGTAAATTATATCCATGTCACGCATATGCTGTTTTTCACACTCCTTTCCTTAATCTTTCAAATATGCTATTGCACATTTTAACACATAATGTTCTTTCATCACATGGAATCCGTCCAAAAACTCATTTTTATAATGTGTTTTTCTGTATGCTTCACTCGTTAGACACGGAATCAATGTAAGAATCACACATACCATGATCCTTTCGTCTCATATAATTGAGACTTGATAATTCCTTTCATTTCCTCTTCCCCTTTCAGATTTATTGAAGCTTCTGATAAAAAGACACACGAAACGACCTTCTGTTACAATTTTTTTAATTTTTACAAAAAAATAAGTATAGCCCCTATAAGCTATACTTATGTGAACTACCCATTGTCTAAAGCCAATGGGCTTCCTGCTTCCCAGACCTCGTAACCTACTATCTCCACAGGCGTTAATTCGGGCAGTCCCTGCCCTATATTGTTATTTTTTATGCTATTTGTCTTA
>SVEJ01000065.1 GCA_015057435.1 Lachnospiraceae bacterium | reverse complement strand
GACAATACTTGGCTGGCGACGGCCCGGGAAGATAGGTCAACGCAAACATTCCTCCTTAGCTCAGTCGGTAGAGCACCTGACTGTTAATCAGGTTGTCGCTGGTTCGAGCCCAGCAGGGGGAGCCAGAATGAATAACCTCTCAAGTTTAGGCTTGAGAGGTTGTTTTTTTGCCTTTTCAGGGTCGAATTTCACCGAAAACGGTCTATTGTTGTCAATTTTGAGGTAACTTCTGTGCAAATTCAACATCAAACCTAAAAATACGCAAGAATGAGTAATTAAGACAAAACAAACATAAAATTATGCAACTTTCAGAGATGAAACTATTTCAATCTGTCAATATATGTGATATAATATATTTATTGTGAGGTGAAGGTAATTGGACAATTATACCAAAGGTGCTGTAGAGGAATACTTGGAGCGAAGCAGGAAATCGTTGTTAGAATTATTTAATGATCCGAGTTTTCCGCAAGGTGTAGTAGTTGATATTGAAAGTCGCTTGGAAGGAATCCGTCAATCTATCGAAAAAGACTTATTGACTAACAATGCGTATGCCACACTCATAATGGAGTTAGAGGCAAAGAAACGCAAGATAGATGACAGTACTTTTTATGTTTCATTAACGGATATTGCAAAGGCAAAAGATCCTAAAAATCCGAGCTATGTGATTCAAGGTTGGTTACGGGATAGAAATACGCTTGGATTTTTATACTTTTGGGAACGAGAGCATAACCAAGATTTTTATGAAATGGGTTATCATAAGATAAAAAGAAATTTGTCTGATCCTTCGTTTACGCTGACTGCAAAGATATGGAAAGAGCGAACCGCCGCTACCGGAATTATATCGAAACAGGGGAACGGGGGAGGAACCTTTGCCCACAGAGATATCGCTATCGATTTCTATGCATGGGTGTTCCCGGAGAAAAGATACGAGCTTGTAAAGTTGATTGCAGGCAAAGCAGCCTTCTTTGAATCAGTAAAGGACGAAATCAAGCAAATGAAGATTGATAAGCCCCAAGAAGATTGATTTGTGAAATGATAAGGACAAATAAGGACAAACTATTTTACAGTGATATTTGTTCCTTTTCCAGGGTTAATTATTAATAATTTTTCGTATTATGTGTTTTTTGCACTTTTTTGTGGTATAATTAAACAATTATGTCGAGGAGGCGATTTTGTTGAAGATAAACGAGCATCAAATATGTGATTAAAAAAATACACTATGAGAATGCAAAAATCTGTCCTTGACAAGATGTTCTTTATTGATAAAGTTTTTGACCCTTTTTCCAATATTGTGGATTTTGGATGTTAAGAATGAAAAATATGCAGATAAATTGAAGGACTACGAGACTGTTTGGGGCAAAATATCCACCCAGCACGATCTGGTTCATTATCTGCTGAAATATAAATATACGGAGAATTGGAAACGTGAAGTTCGAGAGAATTATGTTCCTATAACAGTTGAGCAGTTGTTGGAAATTATCCCCGACAGCTATGAGGTTACTTATCTTGATCATTTTACACTGCCTTATATAGCATGGCAGATTAAAAATGATTTTGGAATTGAACTTACACGTCAACGCATATTAAGTTGATCCTTCGAAGAAAAGATTTAACATAGGAGAATGCAAATGGATAAGAAGACACTTTTGATATTTGCAAAGAGAATATTTAACAGCAGTTCAGAGATAAAGGCTATGGTGTCTTTGCGTCAACTGAAGAGCTTGCTTGAGGAACAGGGCGCTCCTAAAGAGGACACTGCATTGCTTGAAAAAATGATTCAAAGTGCCCCGGAGATGAAGGAGGCGGCTCAGAAGGCGACTTTAACGGAGGTTGATGTAGAAATCGCTGAAAGAAGAGCGAGGGAACGTAAAGCCCGGGAGGAAGCTGCAAGAAATCGCGGTAGGTGTTGATATGGAAAATTATATGGATGGCTCTTTTGTCATTACGAACAATACAATCATTACATATAGCGGTCAACATCCGACATTGAAGGTCCCCGGTTGTTTTGCGGACATCGAAGTCGCAAGAATTGGTGACGGTTCTTTTATGGAATCCTCAAAACTGCAGTGTGTTATTTTGCCACCAAAAACAAAAGCAATTGGTAGTCAGGCGTTTAGTGGGTGTCCGGTATTAACGAGTGCTTTTGTGCCGGGTGGACTTGATTATGTTGGATACGGTGCTTTTGGAAATTGTCAGGTATTGAGTGACATCACGATTTATGGACTTGAACTTACTGCCAGTGAGTACCACACGTATAAGACAGCAAGTAATCGCAGCAGTGATGGCACATATGTGTTGCGTCAGATCCCTAAAAATGAAGTTGTAAGTAAGCTCATTTCGTCTATTACTAACGCCAAGCCTGCTTGCAGAATACCTGATGAGATCTCTTCGCTGTTTCAAATGGTGGAAATTGACGAACAAAAAGGAAAGTTTTCTTTAGAAAAAAATATACCGGTTATCGGCTTTTCCGTACCATCAGTACCCACAACCGAAAAAAAGGCTTTTTATGAGCGTATACATAGTGACGCAAATGAAATTTATGACGGCAAAGCTGAGCAGAAGAATGATTGGTATGTTCGTGTTGGAAAGATACCGGCAAAAACAAAAACGATCATCTTTACTTTTGATGATACAAAAACAAGAGAAGAAAAGGGTAAGGTTATCATTAACGCCACCCTGAAAATTGGATATTTCTTTTGGCAATCGGCACAACCGGTTATTTATGATAAGAAACAGTATTATATATACCGCAGGTATTATTTGAGTTCTGATCCTGAATTGGAATATGTACGTCGTGACATTGCTGCTTATTCCGAGAAGGGATTAGTTACCAATCGAGAGGAGGCACAAAACGTATATGCAAAATACAAACTCCTGTCAATCTTGTGATGCGGTTGTGAAAACCCGTACCGTTAACGTGTTGGGCAAGGAACTGAAACTCAAGAATTATGTGTGTTCTTCGGACGGCATTCATTACAAGCAGAAGCCTGAAGATATTCAGTTGCAATTGTCCATTTGTCCAACGAGCTTTTGCGGAGCGGCCTGCCCGTTTTGCATTGCTAAAAACACTGAGCAAAAGCAGTTTTTGGACCTGGTCAAATTGGAAGAGTGCTTGAAGCGTCTTCATGATGAAAACCTTGTTCGAGGAATCTCGTTTACCGGTGGTGAACCTTTTACAGATATTAAATTGCTGAATGATATTATCAATTTGGCATATAAAATTTTTGGAAACAGCATCGAGATTTCTGTCACAACCAACGGAACAAATTTGCATAGAATGCACGAGATTGAGATGCTTTCTTATCTTGATGCTTTGCACATTAGTCGCCACCATTATGATGACCGTATCAACGCAGAGCTTTTTGGTGTTCGGGTTCCAACAAAGGATGAACTATCTGAGATTCTCCATTCGGTTAGCTACAAGGATTTGTTTGTGCTGAACTGTATGCTCTTGAAGGATTATATTGGCACGCAGGAAGATGTTCATAAGTTCTTGGATTTTGCAATTGAGGTTGGTGCCGGAAAAGTTGCGTTTATTGCTTGCTCACCGGTAAATGATTTTGCTAAAGCACAAACTATGGATTACACGACGGTGCTTAAGTCGGATGATCCGTCGCTTCTGTTTACAAGGGGATTTCAAGATTTTAATCTTTGTCGGTGTCAGGATGGAGTGTACGTATCTGCAACCGGTGAAATTATAGAGTTTTATGGCCGCAATACAAACGTTAGCGATTGTGAGTACTGCAGAGGGTTTGTATATGGCGCGGACAACCACCTACGTGCAGGTTTTAACGGAGAAATTATTTTATAAGGTGAGTAATATGAACGTGGAGAAGGAAATTCAGCGATTCAAAATGGAATTACTTCGCAAAATGCCGTTCTATGGTGATATTTTGATGCACCTGGTTTTTGTCGAGGATAAAAGAATTCCTACAGCTGCTACAGACGGAAAAACAATATGGTACAATCCTAATTTTCTTTCCGGTATGAATCCCGGAGAACGCAATTTTGTCTTGATGCATGAGGTTTTTCATGTACTACTTCGCCACGGAATCAGAAATGCTGACGGTAAGAGGGACAAAGATATTTGGAATGTTGCTTGTGATATCATTATCAACGATATGCTGATCAAGCTTCAGGGACATATGAGAATGGCGAATATCCCATTCCAAAAGCCGTCTAACGGAACATTTGCCAATATCAATGGTGATGAGACTGCTGAAAACTTGTACGCAAAAATCAAAGCAGACAACGCTAATAAGAATAAATACACAAGAAAACTGAAAATACGCGTTGGATATACCGGAAACGGAACATACGAGCAGACAATGAACGAGATTGATATTCCATCCGATATCCGAACGTTCGAGTTGTCTATTGATGAAGTCAATATAAATGATCAATTGCTTCAAGAGATGATTAGAACTGCGGCTCAAAAGAGCCGTGGAACAATGGGGAGCTACTATATTCCGTCTGAAATTTACGCTCTTGTAGAAACAAAGAAACTTGATTGGAGAAAACTGCTGAAGGATTTCTTATCACAAGAAATCGGAGATGATACGTCATATACAACTCCGGAAAGAAAGTATCTTCATATGGATATGATTTTGCCGGGTCACTCGTTGACGGATGAAACCGTGGAAGAAATATGGGCCTTTGTGGATTCGTCGGGTTCTGTTGGACATGATGAGATGGCACAGTTCCTTACTCAACTTTACCGTATTGCCCGAGAGTTTAAATGTATTTTCAATATTTGTTATTGGGATACTGCGGTAACGGAAGTGTATAAGAAGATACTTCGTGAGGACGAAATTTTGAAGTGCATACCGCATCATTCGGGCGGTACGGATATTAACTGTGTTTATCAGTGGATACGAGATAACAAGGTGAAGCCGGATGTTATGCTTATATTGACGGATGGATATTTTGGTCCCCTTACAACGCCGACATTTAGCCGTCAATTAGGAAAGAAAACGATTTTGGTCCTTAGCTCGGATATAATGATCAATGATGATATGAAGAAAATCGGAAAGATTGCGAAACTGTAGGAGGCAGAAAGATGACTATTAAAGAATTTGGAGAATGTATTGAATATAACATTCAACATAATATTAAACACGCTATGCTTGGATTGGGTGCTCCCGGTGTTGGTAAATCCCAGCTTATTCAGCAAATTGGCAAGAAGTATGGATACAAGGTGATTGATATTCGCTTGGCTCAGATGTCTGAGGTTGAAATCGGCGGTCTTATTTATCCCAATGAGAGCAAAACAAAAACTGTTTGGCTTGCTCCCGAGGTTTTGCCCAACGAGGAGAGAGACGGGAAGAACACGATCCTGCTGTTGGATGAAATTACATCTTGTACAAAGCGTGTGCAGGTTGCAGCATATCAGCTGATTCTTGACAGAAAGATCGGACAATACACCTTGCCGGAAGGAACCTTTGTTATCGCACTCGGTAACCGTGAAGACGATGATGGTGTATATATCCAACTTGCCGGCCCTCTGGCTGACCGTTTTGAAATTCACTATCTCGAACCTAACTTTGAAGATTGGAAGAATGATTTTGCTCTTAAGTTTGGTGTGCATCCTTTGGTTGTGAGTTATCTTACATTTAAGCCTTCTGCATTACATACACAGGCCACCAGTGAGGGAAGTATGGTGTTTGCAACGCCGCGTTCCTGGGTTAGAGTAAGTGATATTTTGAAGTTTGATTCTGACATTAATAACAAGGTTATCAGGCATAAGATCATTGGCAACGTTGGTGAGGTTGAGGGAACCCAGTTTATTGAATTCTGCAAAAAACATAGAGATGTGGTCACTGCAGACGACTTTATCGGTGGTTGTGTTGCTGCACCTCATTCTCCGGAAGAAATCTCTATTCTTGTCACATCTATCGTTAATAAGGTATCGTTCCTGAGTAGTATGAATGATGCCGAAGATCCTACTGCAGAGCAGAAAAACATTCTTGAAAGTGTTATACGTTCTCTGTTCCGTATTCCGCAGTCTGAATACACGATTGTTGGTCTCAAAAGCTTGATTGATTTAAA
>SVEJ01000024.1 GCA_015057435.1 Lachnospiraceae bacterium | reverse complement strand
AATATTCGACAAGTAAGAAATTCAAGAAGGCAAAAACAGTACTTGTTAAGAAGACAAAGACAACCAAGACAACTTTGAAGAAGCTCAAAAAGGGTAAGACTTACTATGTAAAGGTGAGAGCTTACAAGGAAGTGAAAGTTGGCAACAAGAAGGTTAAGATTTATAGTCCTTACAGTAAGACACTTAAGAAAAAGATAAAGTGATAAAAGCCATAAAAGTCCCCGTCTGTGATGAGAATCGCAGGCGGGGACGCTTTTTGTTATGTGATAATTAGGGGTTACTTATGCTGGTAATAGAATACTGCTAACTGTGTTCTGTCTCGTAACTCCAGTTTTTCCAAGATGGAGCTTAAGTAATTTCTGACAGTTCCTTCACTCAAATATAGATTTGTTGCAATTTCTTTGTTACTCAAACCATCTGCAACAAGCGTGATAATCTCATATTCTTTCTCAGAGATATCATATGCGGAATAATCAAAGGAATCTCCGTTTTTCATAAGATCCGGAATCTTTTCCATGACTTCCGTACCATACACATTCTGTCCTGAGTGGACAGCTTTCAGTGCAGGGACAATGTTCTCATAATTCTGTTTTACAATATAGCCCTTCGCACCAAGCTCTAAAGCTTTTACGATGTATTCATCATCTACAAAGGTGGTAAGGAATAATACTTTTGCATCCGGGTATTCTTTTACTAATTCTGCTAACGCATCCGTTCCATTCATTCCCTTCATGCGGATGTCCATCAGCAGTACATCCGGATTATGTTGTTTATAAAGTGGAAGCGCTTCAGCGCCGTCATTACCAACAGCAGCAACCGTGATGTCGGAATCTGCTTCTAATATCATTTTCAGTGACATACAGACCAATTGGTCGTCGTCAATTAATACGATTCGCATATGTTTATCTCCTAGATTTGATAGGGATAGTATAGCATTTGTAATGAAATGGTGCAAATAAAAAGATATAACAAAATGTAAAGAAACAGCGTTGGGTAGAATAATATAATTATAAATAGAACACCATATTGACGTACAGGAAATTGTACGTTATAATAAATGTACAGAAAATTGTACGTAAAAAGGAGGCGATGTTATGTTAGCAGTGAATTATACTAATCTTCGTGATAATATGAAAACTTTAATGGATAAAGTAACAGATGATTACGAAACTATGATTGTGACGCGAAAGAATAATAAGAATGTTGTTATGCTATCAGAGGAAGCATATAACAATTTGATGGAAAATGCTCACATTATGGGAAGTAAGGCTAATTTCGATTGGTTAATGGAGTCTAAGGCACAGTTAGAGAATGGCTTAGTCGAAGTGCATGATTTAATAGAGGTGGTGGAAGATGAATAAGGTTTTTACTACGAATGGTTGGAAGGATTATGTGTATTGGCAGACAGAAGATCGTAAGACGTTAAAGAAAATCAATACGTTGATTGAAGATATTGCACGGAACGGTAACGAAGGAATTGGTAAGCCGGAACCGTTGACGGGCAATCTAGCGGGTTATTGGAGTCGTCGAATTAATGATAAAGATCGGCTGATATACAAAATTGATGAAAAAAATATCTATATTCTTTCTTGCAGATTTCATTATGATGACAAATAAGATGCTTTTATAACTCCTAGATGTGCACAATGTGAAATCTGCATTTTGTCCCATTATTTCTGTATTGATACAAATATTCGAAATCCGTTTTCCACATTAATATGTATAATTCCATGTAGGTTCTCTACCCGTTCTTTCATGTTAGAAAGTCCAATACCGGCGGTGTCAGCAGTAGCGCTTTCGGTCTTTTTTTGTGTTCCGTTATCCTCAATCAATAATTGATAAAATGCCGGATGTTCCTTGACTGTAACGGTAACCTTGGTAGCTTTACTGTGTTTCATGGTATTGTTAAGCGCTTCCTTTGTGATAGCAAGGAAACAATATTTTACTTCTTTTGGAATATGTTTTGAAATCTCACAGTCTAATTGTACGTCACAAAAAGTGAAGTTTTCAATGAGGTTTTCTAAAGCATTTTTCAAATCTACAGATTCGTCATGCAGATCATGAACACTGTTGCGGATACTGTTCATAGCAGTATCTAAAGTTTCTTTAAGAGTGGTTAAATGAGGCTTTAATGTTTCGTCCTTGCAAATGGCAAGCATCGCACCCACCTGTAAGATGGAACGGGACAGCATATGTCCTACGTTATCATGAATTTCTCTGGCAATTCGGTTACGCTCCTTCAATGTAGCAATATAGATCTGATCATCCTGGTTTTCCAACAGTTGCCGATTCTTTTCCTTCAATATAATCTCATGCTCGACACTGTCATCTCTTGAAATGATTAGTGTGTTTTGTAATTCTAAACCTTTGGTAGTCTGATAAGAAAGATACCAGCCTAATGCGATAAGTGGAACAATTAACCAGTTTGAAAGTGTGTGATTCGCGAATAACCAGTTTGCAATTGGAATGCTATATAGAACCGGTATTATATATTGCTTGCGATAGAAGTACATATAGCACAGTAGTGGCAGATAGGCAGATATCTCCGGTATAATAAATGTAATAGGGAGAGCCAAGATACCAAGAATAAGAAGCAATTTCTTGTTTTTGACTACTGTAATAAAACAAAACAGAGCAAACAGAAATGAAATGCATGTGATGTGTAGCGCATCAAACATGCTAGCCGGGAACAGAAGGGAGCACAATATAAAAATAATAAGTGAATCTATATAGGTTGACATAATGTTGGTATTCTCCTCTCTGCTTTCTTTATGTTCTTATCAAATCTTTGATTATAATCATTTATCATATTACTATTTCTCTTGTATTATAAAGGATTCCTTGCTTAATATCCATATGAAAACGACATGAAAATGGAAAAGATGACAAATGTCATATTGATTCCTTACATTCTTCACTTACAAATCGATTTTGGATTTTGTATGATGCAAATGTAAGGTAAAGCAAGGAGGAAAATCAAATGGTAGTAAAAATTGAGAACTTAGTAAAGAGATATGGAGATTTGGTTGCGTTAGACCATTTTAACTTGGAGATTGAAGAGGGAGAGGTATTCGGTTTGTTGGGACCGAACGGAAGTGGTAAATCCACTACCATCAATTGTCTCTTATCTTTATTGGAATATGATAAAGGTACAATTGAGGTGTTCGGAAAGGAAATGACACCAACCAGCTACGAGTCAAAGAAAAACATCGGTGTAATTATGCAGAATGTTGCAGTGTTTGATGAGCTTACAGTATATGAAAATATCGATTACTTCTGTGGATTATATATTAAGGATAAAAATGAGAGAAAGAAACTGGTGGAGGAAGCAATCGAGTTCGTTGAGCTTCAGGATTATCGCAAATTCAGACCAAAGAAGTTATCCGGCGGTTTGCTAAGAAGACTGAATATCGCCTGTGGAATTGCTCATAAGCCAAAGCTTATTATCTTAGATGAGCCAACCGTAGCAGTTGACCCACAGAGTCGTAACAAGATTCTAGAGGGAATTCAGAAGCTAAATGAAGAAGGGGCAACGGTAATCTATACTAGTCACTACATGGAAGAGGTAGAACAGATTTGTACCCGTATTGCGATTATGGATAAGGGTAAGAATATCGCCCTTGGAACCAAGGATGAGTTAAAGAGTATGATTGATCTTGGTGAAACCATTAGCGTAGAGATTTTGGAACTACCTGAAGCTGTGAAGGAAGAGATTGCAAAATTGCCACATGTCATGAATGTGACGTATGAAAATCATTTATTGAAGGTGAAGTTTTCAAAGGGTAAGCACAATCTGATTCGCTTGTTGGATGTACTGAAAGAAAAGGAAGTAGGATTTGGCGGTGTTCACTCAGAATTGCCAACCTTAAATGATGTATTTTTAGAGATTACAGGAAAAGAGCTTAGAGATTAGGAGGGAAGGCTATGCAACAGTATATATATACAATCAAAAGGTCCTTACGAAGTATAGAGGGAATCTTCTGGGCATTGATATTTCCACTGTTTTTAGGTTTGATTTTCAAGTTTATGTTTGGCAATCTTGGCACATATGAGCAGTTCTCAGAAGTAGCTGTAGGTGTTGTGGAAGTGGAAGCCAATAAAACCTTTGTAGATACCTTGAAGGAAGTGGAGATGGAGGAAGATCTTCCAATGTTTGTGGTTTCAGAATATAAGAATATAGATGAGGCACAGGACGCATTGCAGGATGAAAGCATCTATGCATATATTCTAGTAGATGGAGATAAATTTGAGTTGGTGATTCGTGAGATGGATATCTACACATCCTTGGTAAAATCATTTGTTGACCAGTATAAGCAAAATTATACCTTGATTGAAGAGGTGGCAAGTAAGCACCCGGAGCAGATGGAAGCATTTTTATCGACTTTGTTTGAAGCGGAGAGTATTGGAATTGAAGAGATAGAGCTAAAGGGACAGGATAAGTCACCTTATACTCAGTATTTCTATGCATTACTTTCCATGGCATGTCTTATTGCATCTATGTATGGCTTGTCTTACGGAAATAACTTACAGGCAGATGTATCGACTATGGGAGCTAGAAGAAATGTAGCTCCGACTCCGAAACTAAAGCAGTTTGTCATCGATTTTATGGCTAGTATGACAATCTACACGGTATTGATGACTATCGTATTGGTGTTTGTAGTGTATGTGTATGGGCAGGATTTTGGGGATAACTTTGGCTTGATCTGGTTAACTACAATCGTAGGAACTTTTACAGGTTTAGCAGGTGGATATCTAATTGCAACCTGGGTGAAGGGAAATGAAGGACAGAAGAATGGAATCTGTGTTGCATTCTTCATGGTAAGCTCTTTCCTTGGTGGCCTGCAGATGGCGGAGATGCCTTATATCTTAGAAGAAAATTGCCCGATTATTAACCGTATCAATCCGGCAACTTTGATTGTAAATGCCTATAAGAGCTTGGCGGTGTTTGGCGATTATGAGCAGTATGGAGTGAATGTGATTTCGTTGTTTGGAATTGGTGTGTTATTCATCATATTAAGTGTTGCAAAGTTAAGGAGGACAAAATATGCAAGTATTTAATCTTTTTTTCAAATTATTGAAAAGCAATAAAGGTATCATTATTATGTACTTTGCTATCTTCCTTACGGTAGCATTGGTGATTTCAGAATCTCAATCTGTTGATGGTAATAATGACCAGGAGAAAATGAAGGAAGAGATACTCAAAATTACGATTATTGATGAAGATAAAGAAACATTTGGTGAAGGTCTTACAAAGTATTTTAGTGAAGGAAATAAGATCATCGAAATGGAATATGATGAGGATGCGATTCTAGATAAGCTTTACTGGAGAAAGTTGGACTATGCACTAGTCATTCCAAAAGGCTTTGAAAAGAGCTTGTTGGATGAGGATATTGATGACATGGAATTAAAGTGTATGAAGGTTCCAGGATACTTTGACGCAAGCTTTTTTGAATCTGAATTATCTACGTATACTGCAAAATTAAAAAGCTTGTTACAGGCAGGGTATTCTTTAGAGGAAGCACAGCAGCAGCTTATAGATTTGCAGGGTGAGGAAATCAAGGTAGAGGTTGCCAATTTCATTAACGAGAATCAGAACGACAAAACGACTATGTTTATGCTCTATGTACCATATCTGTTCATTACTCTCGGTATGAATGGAATTGGCCTTATCCTGTTGACCTTTAATTCACCACTTGTAAAGGCAAGAATGGAATGTAGTTCCACAACCATGAAGGAACGAATGACAGGTCTGATTTGTGGCATTGTATTATATGGTGTATTGCTGATGGTTGCAGTGATGGTAGTAGTCATCATTCGTTCCCAAGGCAGTATTCTGACGGATGTACGACTTCCGTATTTCTTACTTAACATGTTTGCCATGTTGTTGTTCAGCTTAAGCCTTGGATTCTTTACCGGAACCATTGCTAAGAATCAAGATGTAGTAAGTGGTCTTGTAAATGTACTAAGCCTTGGTCTTTGTTTCTTGGGTGGTGTATTTGTACCATATGAATTTTTTGGAGAAGGCGTATTAAAGGTTGCCAAATTCGTACCAACCTATTGGTATGCGGTAACCAATATGAGCATTGGAGCAATGACAGAAATGACACCGGAGTTTGCGAAGGAAATCTTCTGGCAAACGGGCTTGATTGCAGGTTATGCACTTGTGATTTTTGCAGTGACGATTGTGATTGTTGCGAATAAGAGAAAGAAGATAGCGTAACGGTACAGATAAATTGAAGGATAATAAAAACCGACAAAGTATGGAAATATCACAGAAAATATGTGTTGAATCCATGCATTGTCGGTTTTTAATTACCTGAAAAATAGTGTCAGAAATTATGGTCTCATTCCAAGTCCGCCTTCAAGTGTTAATGTTTCACCTGTCATATACTTGAAGTCTGGTGAAGCAAGCTGTACGCATACACGACCGATTTCATCTTCAGAATCACCGAAGTGTCCAACAGGTGGTGTGTGTACGTTCTTATCAAATGCTTCAGGATAAGCATTCTTGAACTGCTCTAACTGTGCTGTCCAAGCAAGCGGACATACAACATTGACATTGATGTTGTCTTTTGCCCATTCTGTAGCAGCTACACGGCTAAGTCCACGGATACCTTCCTTAGCAGCAGCGTAAGCACACTGACCGAAGTTACCGAATAGACCTGCACCGGAAGCAAAGTTGATAACAGAACCCTGTGCTTCTTTCAAATATGGATAGCAGGCTTTCATGTAGTAGAATGCTGCGTATAATCCGGAATACATAGCAAGATTAAACTGGTCTGTTGTATGATCTGCTAAGGTTACACCTGAAGCAGAAGCCTGTGCATTGTTAATTAATACATCAATTCTTCCGAATGTATCCATTGTCTGCTTTACAACTTCTGCAACGACTGCTTCGTTGTCTGCACCGGCATTCACATCTGCCTGAACAACCAACACCTTAACCCCATACAAACGCTCAATTTCTTCTTTTGCATCTTCCAATTTCTGAACGTTACGTCCGGTGATAACAATGTTTGCTCCTTCTTTTGCGTATGCAGTAGCGATACCGTAACCAATTGAACCGCAACGTCCGTCACTTAATACGGCACGTCCTGCACCTGTAATAATTGCTGTTTTTCCTGTCAAAAATCCCATGTTGACAAATACCTCCTTAAAATATATATGATTTATAAATTATCATGCATAACCTTAAACACCGAGTTTTCTGTCTGCGTTGCCAGTTCATTGGCCTGACGTTCTAATTCGGCGATGTGTCGCTTCATCTTAGGATAAGTTGTCAAATCCTTATAGATAAAGTATATTGCAAATGCGAATAAAAATACCGTCAAAACATTCGTAAAGTCTTGCGAGATACCTAACAAAGGTAGCGCTTTGAATATTGTTGCACCACTACCAATCAATGAAACGATTGTTCTAAGATATGCCAGATGTGTCTGTTCAATGGCAAGCTTACTATTCGTAAATGCAAGATCGGTTCTATATTTTGATAGTCCTGTTCGCTCTACCGCTAATTGATTCTGGTTATATGCGAGCGCTTTCTTTTTCTTGATAGTATCAGGAATCTCTCTCGGAGTTCCGGATTCTATCTCTGTCCCAAAATGTGGAACAGATTTTGGAGAGGTTGTTTTCTTGCTCTTCATCGTAATTCCCCCTTCCGTTTTGTAAATAGACACTATCTATATTTTATCTTAAGACGTCAAGAAATACAATTAATTTATTCAGAAAAAAGTGTGTTTTTTTGAGTGTGAAACAGACATGCTCTTGACATAGATGAACAAACATAAGAAAATGAAAAAGTGTGGAAGGTACGAGAGAGATAAAGATGAAAAAGTAGGAGAAATCTGAATGAGAGTAGTTATTGCAATAGATGCTTTCAAAGGAAGTATCACATCTTTAGAAGCAGGTAATGCTGCGAAAAGAGGCGTTTTACGAAGCTGTCCGGATGCACAAGTAAAAGTGCTTCCTTTGGCAGATGGCGGAGAAGGAACAGTTGATGCTTTCCTGGAAGGTTTGCAGGCAAAAAAGATAGATATTGAAGTGTCTGATCCGTTAGGGCGCAAGACTCGTTGTACTTATGGAGTGCTTTTGGATGGTACGGCGGTTATGGAAATGTCCGAAGCTTCAGGCATTACAAAACTTACTGATAGCGAGAGAAATCCATTATACACTTCAACGTATGGTGTAGGACAGATGATAATCGATGCGATAGATAGGGGCTGCCGCAAGTTTGTAATCGGAATCGGCGGAAGTGCAACCAATGACGGAGGTATGGGAATGCTGTGCGCGTTGGGATATGAATTTCTTGATGAGAGTGGACAAACGGTTAAACAGGGAGCACAATCGTTGCCAATGATTACATCGGTAAGAACACAGAATGTACATCCTTTGTTAAAGGATTGCGATTTTCAGATTGCTTGTGATGTGAATAATCCGCTTTGTGGCGAGCAGGGTGCAACTTTTATCTATGGTCTGCAAAAAGGGTTACCGACACATCTTTGTCAATCTGTTGACGAAGGCATGAGACATTATGCTATGGTGATTGAAAATGTTCTTATGGGACGGGAGTGTGAGACAGAACATAAGAATACATCTTATATAGATTATCCGGGCGCCGGAGCAGCAGGCGGTCTTGGGTTTGCATTTGTTGCAGTGCTGCATGGGAAACTCGTATCAGGTGTTGAATTGATATTAGATACAATTGGGCTTGAGAAAGAATTGTCAAATGCAGATATTGTAATTACAGGGGAAGGCAGATTGGATGCACAGACAGCAATGGGAAAAGCACCAATCGGCGTGGCAAGACGCGCCAAGCAACATCAGTGTCAGGCGATTGCATTTGCAGGTTGCATAGGCGAAGATGCAGAGGTTTGTAGGGAAAAAGGAGTAGACGCATATTATGCCATCGCGCCGGAAGATATTCCGCTAGATGTGCGAATGCAAAGAGAGAATGCACTTTACAATATGGAAACTGTTGTAGCAAAAGTGTTTTGTGAGATGCAGTCTGAACGGTAATGTACAGAGTGTCGGGAATGCTATTGGTTGTAGTGTTGTTATGAACTATAGCATAGCCACAATGCTAGAAAAGATTTAACACCTTATTCTTTTGGATAGGGTGTTTTTTGACTTGTGAGGCCAAGTAAATAATCAGTACTTACGTTATAGTATTCAGCTAGGGAGATGATAACCCAGACGGGAACCTCGCGTTCTCCACTTTCGTAACGGCGATAGACATTGCGTTGACAATTTAATATATCGGCAATATCTTGTTGTCTTAAATCATGATCTTCTCTCAAATCTTGTAGTCTTTGATATTTCATAAAGTATACTCCGTCGTTTGATTGATTCTGTGGTAGTATATGCAAAATTTATATTGACAATGTTACCAAACGGTGGCATAATTGTGTAAAAATGCTACCGTTTGGTAGCATTGTGACTGTAGAGGAGGAAAAGATATGAAATGTTTTTATCATGCAGATAAAGAAGGTGTAGGACAATGTAATCAATGCGGAAAAGTATTGTGTAAAGAGTGTATGAATATATATCGTCCACCATTATGTACAGAGTGTGCACAAGAGCACAATAATGCTAATAGAAGAAGACTTGTTTTAGATGTGATTCTTGGAACGTTGATGATGATTTTTGGTGGTTATATGTACTTTACTCAATTTGCTATCAATGGTTTTGATTTTTTTGAATTTATAGGAATGGTTATCATTTGGGGAGGTATTCCGTACGGATGGAGTGCTCTAAATAAAATAACACCAAACATTTTTTTGTTTATGCCTATTATTGGTTGGTTAATTTATTTTGTTATTAAGTTATTCTTATCGTTGCTAATTGGTTGGTTAGCATTTATAGTGAAGATAGTACAAATAGTATATGGTATTATCAAAAATAAAAAAATGACAGACTATATTAAGAATCAAAATATTTAAATTATTTAGTATGTAAGGAGTAGATTAGCTACTCCTTTTTTTCTTGACACAATTAGTGAAAAAATGCAGAATAATATAGATGCTACTAGTCAATTAAATACAAAAAAGGGAGTAGAATTATGAAAAAGATAGCACCGCTACTTGTACTACTAGCGGGTATATTATGGGGGACAATGGGAATCTATGTAAGAAGATTTGACGTCCTCTCATTTACGACAATTGAGATTGTGGCAGTACGAGCAATTATGACGACTTTAAGTATGGCACTTGTTTTGCTCATTTATGATAGAAGATTATTTCGAATCAGGATAAAAGATGTGTGGTGTTTCCTTGGAACAGGAATCCTAAGTATCCTGTTTTTCAATTTTTGTTACTTTAAGGCAATCACATTGACATCGTTGTCTGTAGCAGCGGTCCTTCTCTATACAGCACCTGCCATCGTGATGGTTCTGTCTGTTTTCTTGTTTGGAGAACGGATTACACTTGTGAAGTTTTTTGCACTGCTTGCGACCTTTGTTGGTTGCATATTGGTGACGGGTGTTATGGGAAATGAAGCAAAGCTTAGCATACAAGGTGTTCTAATCGGCTTGGGAGCAGGACTTGGATATGCACTGTATTCAATCTTTAGCCGTTATGCGATATTAAGAAACTATCACAGTCTTACGATTACGTTTTATACGTTTCTTTTTGCAAGTGTTGGTGTGATTCCTTTGGCTGATATGGGCAAAGTGTTAAAAGCTGCCTCCGGCGATGGGGTAATGCTTGGATTTTATGTGGTATTTGCATGCGTAAGTACGGTTATTCCGTATTTGTTATATACGTTGGGGTTAAATTATATCGAAAATGGAAAAGCTTCCATTATAGCCTCAGTGGAGCCTGTGACAGCAACAGTGATAGGTGTGATTCTCTTTCATGAAACATTGTTATGGAATCATCTGCTTGGCATTGTCTTGGTGTTGTCAGGTATTGTTGCATGTAGTTTGGTAAATAAGGAGAAAGAGGTAGAAGAATGAAATTATTGAAGAATATGCGTTGGATTGCAATGCTTGGAATTTGTCTGATGTGTTTTGGATGCGGTGAAGAACCGGGTACGAATCATGAGCAGCCTGCACAGGAGGTGTTAAAAGAGGTTGTTGAAGGAGATACGGCACCTGAGTTTCAGGCACCTTTGGCAAGTGGAGAAACATTTACACTTTCAGAGCACAAAGGAAAAGTCGTGTTGTTGAATTTCTGGGCGACGTGGTGTGGACCATGTGTCGGAGAGATGCCGGCATTTCAGGATTTGTACGAAGAATACGGTGATAAGATTGCAATCTTGGCAGTGAATTGTATGGAAGAAAAGGCGAGTGTCGATCAATTTATTAAGGATACCGGATATACGTTCCCGATTGCGTATGATGAACAGGGCAATGTGTGCTATACGTATCCAAGCAGCGGAATACCGTATACGCTGGTAATAGGCAAAGACGGTATTGTAAAGAATGTCTATGTGGGAGCTGCAGATGCATCAACACAATATAGAATTTACAAGGATGCGATTGATAAAGCATTAGGTGAATAGTCGCATACAGATAATGAAATGGACGGAGTGTATGGAATGAAACGAAATATAATCAGGAAAGGGTTGCTCATCTTGGCTGTGTTGCTTTTATCCATGGGTATTTTAGAAGGTGGTTTCAAAGATATCCGCAATAAGGCAATTCGCATTTGTTATGAGTGTATTGGGATTGGATAATGCGAAGGAAAATAATTCAAGTGATATGTGCACTCTTGTATAATTGCAATTTTGTGGGATTTGCGAAGGGTACCATCTATCAGGGAGAGATAAAAGGCGTGTGTGTGCCGGGGCTGAATTGTTATTCGTGCCCGGGAGCAATCGGTTCTTGTCCGCTTGGCAGTTTGCAGACAGCATTGCTCTCATCGAGGTATAGATTTCCGTATTACATCCTCGGTATGTTGCTTTTGTTCGGTGTGCTGTTCGGAAGAGTTGTGTGCGGATTTTTATGTCCGTTCGGTCTGATACAGGAACTTTTATATAAGATACCAACGAAGAAAATGAAGAAGAATAAGTGGACAAGACGATTATCGTATCTGAAGTATGTAATACTGGTCGTATTCGTAATTGGAATACCGCTTACTATGGCAGTTCCCGGATTTTGCAAATACATCTGTCCGGCAGGAACCTTAGAGGGTGGCGTGCCGTTAATTCTTGCAGATGAACGCTTGCAAGTCTTGCTTGGTGGTTTGTTTACCTGGAAGACGGTAGTCTTAATTGCAGTCATTGTAACAGCAGTATTTATCTTCCGCAGCTTTTGCAGATTCATCTGTCCGCTAGGTGCATTCTATGCATTGTTTCATAAGATTTCTGTGGTTGGTATGCGCGTGGATGAGGAACGTTGCAACGGCTGTAATGCCTGCGTACACCACTGTAAGATGGATGTGAAAAAGGTAGGAGATGCGGAATGTATTCAGTGTGGTGAATGTCGCCATGTATGTGGAAAGTGTGCAATCTCCTTTGGGAAAAAATGAGAGATTAGAAATGAATAAAACCGGCGTTTATGTTTTTGAAAATACATAAATGCCGGTTTTGTTATGCAAGATATAATTATTTTAAGGTTATCTTAGAAAATAACTCGTTAGAGCCGAGCGGATAACTTGAGATAGAAGTGTTGGTCGCAATGTATAGATAATCCCCAATGTAGATACCGCGTATCATTCCGGTATCTTCTCTGTCGTCTAAGCTGATTTCATAACGTGCTGTTTCAACGAATCCTTCTGTCTTATCATAGGTATAAGTCACATAATAGCAGTTGTAGGAATAAGTTCCTTCGATTTGTTCCTCGTACAAGAATCCGAATGTGTTTTTTTCGGGGTCAATCATCAACGCTTTGTGGTTATATTGTGCCTCAGCCCAGATGGAATTCTTAATTATGTATTTATCCTGTTCGGTCACGTTGCTTGGATCATTGGTATTGAACATGGATAACTTAAGTCCAAGAAATTTCATGGTTTCCGGGTCATATTCCTCACCTAATCCTAAGAGGAGTCCGTCATCGTAAGCGTGCAGATAATTCGAAAATCCGGGGATTTTTAATTGTCCGAGAATCTTCGGGTTTTCCGGATTGGATAAATCTACAGAGAACAAAGGATCCATATTCCTGAATGTAACAAAGTATCCGATGTCTCCCATGAAACGTGCAGAGTAGATTTTCTCTCCCGGAGCTATGCCGGATATCTTACCTGTTAGTTTCATGTTCTTATCTAAGATATACAATACGTTGATATCTGCTCTGACGCGCAATTCCTTTTTGGCTGCATTTGTAACATCCTCTTCACTGATGCTTCTCACCGGTCTTGGCAGCATAGAAGCGTCGTTCGCAGGAATGGTTGCCACGATACGAAGGTGATCCTTGTATTCGCTCAAGGCGAAACTGCCGTATAAGTATCCTGAAATAATTGCATTTTCTCCCGGTGTTAACACGCCATCTTTGTATCCGATTTTGATAAGTTCTGTCTTTGTCCCGTCTGTATACAATGTTGTGTAGAGATAGATGGACGAATCACCGACATATACCTCACCACCGTTGGTTGGAATCGCTTTTGCATCTGTAAAATCCTGTGGGTGTGAAAGCTTCACACTTGTTACGACATGTGTTGACTGCAACAGAATATCTCTTGGATAGTAAATGTCAGAACAATCAATTGTTGCACCGTTGATACACGGAATATAGTTCGTATAAGGCTTTGGTGTATCGAGGTTGGCTTCATTGAAATTACTAATTGTATAGAGGTAACCATCGCTGATGCGGGAACTTTCGTAATGTCCTGATTGTGTTAGTGTCTTTAAGCGTTTTGGGTTTTCTCTGTCGCTTATATCATAGATTGTAATACACGTCTGATTCGTACTTAATTCGTTAGTGTAATCTGTGTTTGTATACATGATGAAGATATAGTTATCATGCAGATAGAATTCCTCAACGTATAAGTTTAGGTCTTTTTCTCCATTAGCAAGTGCAGATAAATCAATGGAAGAAAGAAATCTTAAGTTTCCGTTATCAGTTTCCGTAATAGTAAGGTGTGAACGGTAATAACCGCACGTCTCATCATATCGTTGAATCATCTTATAGATATATCGCCCATCCGTTTTAATGATGTCTCCCTCGTCGATTGCTTCTTCCTGGGTGTTGGTCTTTGAAAAATCTTCTGAATCCGCGCTTTCTTTTGTAGCAGAACTGTCTTCTACACTGTCAGTCATACTGTTTTGTGTTTTTTGCTCTGATTCAGCAGTAGCTGCTCTTGCTACCGCTTCACCGCGGAGACTACCTGCAGCGGATTCTTCGTAGTAAAAAGTATCTTCGTTGGTAACAGTAGCAAGACTGTCATAATATTCTGAAAAAGCCTTTGTCAGCGTTTCATAATAAGCATCATAACTTGATGGAGATTGTAACGTCTGTTCTGTCAAGATGTCCTTCGAACTGTCGTCGGTAGCGCTTTCATCGGCACATTCTTCATCGGCGGCAACGGAATCTGCCGCTTCCATCATGTCAGTATCTTTCATGGTTGTGTCAAGCGTACGCTGACTTGCAGTAATGGCAATGATTCCGCCCGTTATACAAAGAACGAAGCAGGCAGCGGTGGCAAATCTTCTTGCAATGTGATTTCGCTTACCGGTTTTGTTGATTTGTGTAATGTTATCGTTTTCTTTCTTTTCGTGTGTATCTTCATTTTTTGAATATTCGTCTAGCATTCTCTTCATGTTTTCCGGAGAAATGCTGTCAGGAATCGGAATATTCTTCGTTTGTTCATTTATCTGATTCATAAGATCCTGTTCGTTCATGCAAACTCCTCCTTTAGATATTGAGACATTTTTGATAATGCACGACTCTTCGTTGAGCGAATTGTGCCTTCACGGCTATGTAACATCTTCGCGGTTTCTTTGCTGTTATATCCGGCAAATACCATAAGGGAAATGATTAATTTCTCTGTTTCGTTCAGTATGGAAAACGCTTTTTTGACATCAATATATTCTGCATACAGATGGTCGTCAGTAATAGCTGTTTCCGTTTTGGAATCATCTGTCAGATGTTCTCTGTTTGAAATATAAACGGCAATCTGACGTTTACATTTTGTCGATAGAATCTGAAAAATCCAGCTTTTGAATTTTTCCGGTTTTTTTAAGTTTCGAATTCCTTTGAATGCATCTAATACCGTTTCACTAATCACATCCTCGGCGTCTTGTTCATTTCCGAGTGTATAGTAAGCAAATCGGTACATATCTTTGTAATAGAGCTCATAGAGCTTGCAAAAAGAAGCGGAATCTCCGTTTTTGGCAAGCAATACGTGCGCAATGATTTCTTCCTGATTCAAATTCAAATCACCTCAGCTTTCTGGTTATATTGTTGCATTATCAATCCTTTCATAGCAGTAGTGTGATAATATTCGAAAAGTGTTGCAACAAAAATAAAAAATTTAAAAAGAAAATGCAGATAGATGGTTATCTGCATTCTATAGTCTCTTTCAAAGTATCTAATTTTCGTAAGATTGTTTTGCCGCTGATACTGTCTTTTTGTGGAATACGGTCATAGAGGGCTTGGAATTCGTCGGTTAGATTATGGTTGACATAATGTAGTCCCAATCCTTCGTATGTCCCTGATATATCTGTGCCAATTGATAGACAATATTCCCATACTGCAACAGCTTCTTTGGGATATTCCTCGTAAATACATTGTGCCAATAGATTGAGATTGCGAATGTAACGGGAATAGTTCATATCATACATTGTAAGCAGTTCTAAGTTAGCCGGTCCGTATTGTTCTTTTAATTCGGTATTGGAAATACCAATTAGATTCAACATTTTTTTGTCAGATAAAGCATGAATTTCTTTTATATATTGTGAAATCTGAGATTGCTTTTTTGAATCATTTAATGTAATATCTAATGGAAGTGTATCAAATGGAATTTCAATATAAGCAAGGTTGGACAAGTCTTTTCGTCTTGTTGCGTTTGCCGCATCCTCTCTTGACAGATAGGAATGAACGGAACGCGGATCTTTGCTTTTGTTCTTTCTTACGTTGTGGTTTAATACCAACACTAATATCGTGATGGAAGGTAATATTAGAAATTTCATAACATAGTCCTTTCAGAAAAGAGGTGTATATATGATTAATTTTAGTAACAAGAAAACAAAACGAATCGTTTCATCTGTTATTGCTATATTCTTAGTGCTTGTAATGGTTATCAGTTGTATTTCAACAGCGATTTTCTAGTGTTGAACGATTGTTAATAATGAAATAATCTGAGGGGTATGTTTTTCGTGATGAAAAACATGCTCCTTTTTTATAAGATAAAATATACAAAATGATAAGACAAAAGTCAATTTCTTGGTAAAATGTGACAGTATTATTTTAAGTACTTGAAAAGATGACCGTTTGTGTTAAAATGATGTACGTATAGGTGTAAATTTACGAAAAAATAGGAATTAGAGGATGATAGATATGAAGTTAAGAATGAAACGATTCATTGGTGTATTTGTATTATTTTTGATGATGGGATTTGGCGTATCATCAGCATGTAATGTTGCTTTGGCAGAGAAAAGCGATAAGCAGACAATACATGCGGGTGTTTACTTAGATGGTGTATATGTAGGTGGTCTTACGAAAGAAGAAGCCATGGAAGAGTATGATGATTACATTAATGGTGTTGAAGATTTGAAAGTTACGATTTCTACAGTACAGGGTACTTATTCTACAACACTTGCAGATCTTGACGTTAAGGTGTCTGTGGAGAATGCGGTAGATCAAGCATACAATTACGGAAGACGCGGTAACATTTTATCTCGTTTCAAGGAGATAAAAGGCTTAGAAGAAGAGAATGCGATTTTAGTTCCTGATAAGAGCTTTGATAAGGAGATTTTAAAAGAAAAGCTTGCCACAGAAACAGCAGAGCTTGTTACAGAGCCTGAGAATGCATCTATTACAAGATCGAACGGAGAGTTTGTAGTGCATCCGGGTAAGACAGGTGTGACAATTAAGGTGGACGAGACAGTTGCGCTTTTAGAAAAGGTTTTTGAGGAAGAGTGGAAACAGGAAGATATTGAAATTAAAGCTGTTGTTGAGGAAAAAGAGCCTCAATACACAGAAGAAGATTTTTATGCAATTGATAGCGTATTAGGACAGGCTGTTACAGATTATAATCCGGGTAACTCAGCGAGAAGTCAGAATCTTGCAACCGGAGCGAGCAAGATTAGCGGAACGGTATTGATGCCGGGTGAACAGTTTTCTGTGTATGATACGGTAGCGCCATTTACAGAGGAGAATGGTTATGCGAATGCGGGACAGTATGTAAGCAATGGTGAAGAATTAGAGTTAGTAGATGGCTTGGGCGGCGGAATCTGTCAGGTTTCTACAACACTATATAATGCTGTTTTGAAGTCAGAGTTACAAGTCGATGAAAGATATCCACACTCATTAACTGTAAGTTATGTAAAATTGGGCATGGATGCTGCGATTGCCGGAGATTACATGGATTTCAAGTTTACTAACAGTACGGAATATCCAATCTATATTGAAGGATATGCCGGTGGTGGTTCGATTTCATTTGCAGTGTACGGACATGATACAAGACCATCTAACAGAACGATTTCTTTTGAGTCGAAGGTGATTGAGACATATGAGCCGGGTGAGCCTGAGGAGATTGAAGATCCTGAGTTGGAAAAAGGTGAGAAGAAGACAGAGCAGAATGCATATACAGGATATTATGTAGAAGTATGGAAGCATGTGTATGTGGATGGTGTGGAAGTGGAATGCGTGAAGGTGGCACCAAGTAAGTACAATGCACAGGCGGCAAAAGTAAGAATCGGAACCAAGAAAGTCAAAGATAAAGACAAGAACAAAGACAAAGATAAAAAGGATGATGAGGAAACAACGGAAGGTACAGGTGATGCGACTGAAGGTGGTGAAACAGATACTTCGACAGAAGCGCCAACAGAGGCTGCAACAGAAGCACCGGCAGAAGTTCCGGAAGAAACGCCAACTGAACCAACCGAAGGAGAATAGATATGAGAACTGGTAAATTACCAGAGCATACGTTCAAACGATCCGTGCTGAATCCGATTCGATATCGTAACGAGGAAGTTACTTTTCGAAATGCGATTGGACATGATGGGGCAGTGTTTGGCAATATGGTTACGGCCATGGCCACCACTGCCTTTTATTATGAAGGAAATGAACGATATGCTCTAGATAACGCAATTAATAACGTAATAGCAGCAGGCGGTAGTCCATTTGCAATTAGTGTAGCAATTCTGCTTCCTGAGCATAGTGAAGAAGCTACGCTTAGAGGGATAGCAGACCGTCTGGCTAAGAGAGCAGAATTGTACAAGGTTGACATGATAGGCGGCCACACGGAGCTTGTTCCGACTGTTACTTCTCCGACAATTACCGTTACGGCATATGGTAAAAAAATATGGGATAATCAGCATAACAAGGTAACAGCCGACATGGATATTGTTATGACAAAATGGGTAGGGTTGTATGGAGGTGCCGTCCTATCAAAGGTGAAAAAAGAAGACCTTGTAACCAGATATCCGAAAAGTTATATCGAGGTAGCAGAAACATATATGGACTATACGAGTCTGATGCCGGAGCTTTCCGTGATTGAAAAGTTGGTTGAAAATGATACCAATCTGATATTGGCAGCGCATGATGTATCGAACGGAGGATTATTCGGTGCATTGTGGCAGTTGTTATCCGCATGTAATATTGGTGCTGAATGTGATATTACATCGATACCGGTCAAACAAGAGATTATTGAGGTGAGTGAATACTTTGATATCAATCCGTATATGATGAATGGTCAAGGTAGTTTGTTGCTTGTGTCAACGAATGGTGATTACCTGGTTTCCATGATGCAAGAAGCCGGTATTGAAGCTGCTGTTATAGGCAAGACGACATCATCAAAAGACCGCAAGATTTTAGTCGGAGATGAAGAACGATTTCTTGTCCCGCCAAAAGGCGATGCATTGAATGCGGTATTTTACGGACAGCCGATTCCTGTCTAGAGCCTACTGAATAGAGAAAGTATGTATGAAGAGGATATAGAGATGATTAATATTGTTTTACATGAGCCGGAAATGCCGGCTAATACAGGGAATATTGGAAGAACATGTGTTGCTACAGGTGCAAGATTACATTTGATTGAACCTTTGGGATTTCGTATCAATGATAAAATGTTAAAACGTGCAGGAATGGATTATTGGCACAAGCTTGATGTGAGAACATATGTGAATTATGATGAATTCCTGGAGAAAAATCCGGGTGCGAAGATCTATATGGCAACAACAAAATCTAAGCAGACGTATACAGAAGTAGCTTATGAAGAGGATTGTTATATCATGTTCGGGAAGGAAAGTGCCGGAATTCCTGAAGAGATTTTATTAGATAATAAGGAAACTTGCATTCGAATTCCTATGCTTGATGAGATTCGTTCATTGAACTTATCGAATTCCGTTGCAATCGTACTTTATGAAGCACTTCGTCAGCAAGGATTTTCGAACTTTCAGCTAGAAGGCCAGTTGCATAGATATGAATGGTAGAAAGGCAACAAGATGAATAAGCGAACATTAAGAATATTAGAATATTATAAGATTATAGAGCAACTTACAAGTTTTGCAACATGTCCGACAGGAAAGAGAATGTGTAGCCAGTTGAAGCCGGCAACGGATTTGTTGGAGATTCGAAAAAGCCAGGAAGAAACGAAGGATGCACTGACAAGGATATATCAGCATGGCGGACTTTCATTTTCCGGAGTCTATCCGATTGGTGAAGCAATGAAACGTGTGGCTGTAGGAGCCGCCCTTTCAATTGCAGAACTTTTGGATGTTGCGAAGTTGTTGAAGGTGGCAGAGCGTGCAAGACAATATGGTGAACAGGAAACGGATAAGGCTGAAGAGGGGTTATCAATTCGTCAGGATTCTTTGACAGGATATTTTGAGAGTCTTATGCCGCTAGAGCACCTTGCAAGAGAGATTAATCGATGTATATTGTCTGAAGATGAAATTGCAGATGATGCTTCGGCAAGTCTTAAGGAAATACGTCGTGATATGAAGCAGATTAATGCGAAAGTACACGATGTATTGAATGGAATTGTTGCGAAGCAGACCAATCAGATGATGTTACAGGATTCTATTGTAACGATGCGTAACGGAAGATATTGTATTCCGGTCAAAGCAGAGTACAAAAGTCAGTTTCAGGGGATGGTACATGACCAGTCATCAAAAGGTTCTACATTTTTTATCGAACCGATGGCGGTTGTCAATTTGAATAACGAATTAAAGGAACTTGCTGCAAAGGAAGCAATAGAGATTGAAAAAATACTTTCCAATCTGAGTGAGCAGGTGGCAATGTCAAAGGAGAGCATTGAAAGTAATGTTGAGATATTGACGAAGCTTGATTTTATTTTTGCTAAAGCAAGTTTTGCAAAGTCTTACGATGGTACGGAACCGGAGTTGAATGACGAAGGTGTAACTATTATCAAACAGGGAAGACATCCGCTGCTAGATAAACATAAGGTTGTACCAATTGATATTCGCTTAGGCGAAGAGTTTACAATGTTGATTATTACAGGTCCGAATACCGGTGGTAAGACAGTTTCTTTAAAGACGTTGGGATTGTTTACATTGATGGGACAATCCGGTTTACACATACCTGCATTTCAGGGGTCTCGATTAGCAATTTTTAAGGACGTGTTTGCAGATATTGGAGATGAGCAAAGTATTGAGCAAAGCTTAAGTACATTTTCATCACACATGAGCAATATTGTATATATTATGAAACATGCAGATAGAGATACACTTGTTCTTTTTGATGAATTGGGTGGTGGAACGGACCCTGTGGAAGGTTCAGCTTTAGCGATTGCGATTCTCAATGACTTGCATAATCGTGATATTCGTTGTATGGCTACGACGCATTATAGTGAGCTTAAGACGTTTGCTATGACAACGGAGGGGATAGAAAATGCATCGTGTGAATTTGATGTGGAGACGTTGAGTCCGACATATCGTTTGATGATCGGAATACCGGGTAAGTCAAATGCGTTTGCAATTGCACAAAAATTAGGATTAAGCAGACAGATTATTGATGGTGCTAAGTCTCAGATTGATAGTTCCGCAATAGATATGGAAAGTTTGCTTGCTGATCTTGAGAAATCTAAGCAAAAGATTGAACAGGAACAAGAAGAAATTGCTGCGAACAAGGCAGAAATCCAGAAGTTAAAAGACAGATTATCTTCAAAGAATGAACATATTGAACAAAGAAAACAAGATATTCTTCGTAATGCACGTGAGGAAGCGCGAGAAATTTTAGAAGAAGCAAAAGCGTTTGCTGACGAATCGATTCGTAAGTATAATCATTGGGATAAGAAACAAAATGCCAATAACAAAGACATGGAAAAGGCACGTGATGAGATTCGAGGTAAGATCAATGCAGTGAATGACAAATTGGCAGTCAAACAAAAGAATCGGAAATCAAGCCACAAACCGGGGGATTTCAAGCTTGGCGATACCGTGCATGTTATCAGCCTGAATCTCGAAGGAACAGTGCGTTCATTACCAAACCAGAAAAACGAGATAACTGTTCAGATGGGTATTTTACAAAGTACTGTCAAGATTACAGATGTTGAAATTATACAGGAAAAGAAGCAGACGAAGCAGGAAAAGACAAATCAATACCGTGCTTCAGTCAATAAATCTATGCATATAAAGCCGGAGATTAATCTGCTTGGAATGACGGTTGATGATGCAATTATGGAACTTGATAAATACTTAGATGATGCATGTCTGTCGCATCTTAATTCTGTACGGGTTGTACACGGAAAAGGTACGGGAGCACTCAGAAAAGGTATTCATGAATATTTGAAACGCCAATCCTATGTGAAATCATTTCGTTTGGGGGAATTTGGCGAGGGCGATGCCGGTGTTACAATTGTTGAACTATAGGTATGAGAAGAGGAGGTTACTATGGATAAAAAAAGAATTTTGATTGTGGATGATGATGAAAATATTGCAGAGTTGATTTCATTGTATTTGGTGAAAGAATGTTTTGATACAGAAATAGTGTCAAATGGTGAGGAGGCAATAAAGGTATTCAAACAATATCAACCACATTTGGTTTTGTTAGATATCATGTTACCGGGAATGGATGGATATGACGTGTGTCGTGAGATTCGAAAAGATAGTCAGGTTCCGATTATTATGTTATCCGCAAAGGGTGAAGTGTTTGATAAGGTATTAGGACTGAAAATCGGTGCAGATGATTATATGGTAAAACCGTTTGACTCGAATGAATTGGTTGCAAGAGTACAGGCTATTTTACGAAGAGTAACACATACAGAGGATAAACAAGAAACGAATATAGTAACGCCGGGAGATGTGGTTTCTTATGACGGATTGGTTGTTAATCTAACAAGTTATGCAGTGATATATAACGGTAAGCAGATTGATATGCCGCCGAAAGAAATGGAATTACTGTTCTTTTTAGCTAATAGTCCGAATCAGGTTTTTACAAGAGAACAGTTGTTGGATAAGATATGGGGATATGATTATATAGGTGATACACGAACAGTGGATGTTCATGTAAAACGTATTCGCGAAAAGATCAAAGACGGAGAGAATTGGTCTATCGCAACTGTGTGGGGGATTGGATATAAGTTTGAAGTAAAGTAATCGGGGTGAGAATTATTGAAAAAAACGATTTTAGATAAGATTGTTATTGTAATTATTATGATGTTCGCTACCATTTTCATTCTGCTTGCAAGCTATACAACCTATGCAACACAAAAAGCGTTGGTACAAGAAAAGCAGAATAATTTGATGAACGAAGCACATCTTTTGGCAGAACAGACGATATTGTCTTATTTTCAAGGAATTACCTCTTTGGAATATCTGCAAATCAGACTTGATGAATTCGACGATGCACTTCAGACAAAAGTGTGGCTTTTTTCAGAGAACGGAGAATTAATTGCAGCTTCTAATCGAAGTGATTTATCAAAGATTCCGCATAACATTTTGCAGTTGGATGAAGGGATTCATTTGGACAAAGGATTTACCCAAACGGGAGACTTTTATCAGGTTTTTCCGGGGACAATGATTAGTATTGGTATTCCGATTTCTGTACAAGGAGAACCGACAGGATATCTGGTATTACACACAGCAATGGAAGAAGTTGCAAGCCTTCAACAAGATATGTTGAGCATTATGTATATGCCGTTTTTTGTAATGCTTTTGATGATTGTCTTGGTATTGATGTATTTGTCACGTATGATTATTAAACCAATTGCGAAGTTGAATATTGCAGCGAGAGAATATGCAAAAGGTAATTTCGAGAAAAAGACCGGAGTAGTTCGTAAGGACGAAATTGGTGAGTTGTCGGATTCTTTGGAATATATGGCATCGGAACTTAGTAAATTAGATGAGTACAGAAAGAATTTTATCGCGAATATTTCACATGATTTCCGGTCGCCGCTTACATCTATCAAAGGTTACTTAGAGGCAATGTTGGACGGAACCATTCCGCCGGAGAGATATGACAGATATCTCAATATTGTGTTGAATGAATCCAAGCGTCTTACAAAGCTAACATCCGGGTTGCTCGAATTGAATGATTTTGATACATACGGACCGATTCTGAAAAAATCGAAATTTGATATTGTGGATGTTGTAAAAGAAACCAGAAACACATTAGAAGGTGTCTGTGAACAAAAGAAAATAGATATCCGTATTAATTGTCCGGCTGAAGATACGATTGTATATGCTGACAAGATGAAGATCGGCCAGGTCGTACATAATCTGATGGATAATGCTGTTAAGTTCAGTCCGAAAAAAGGTCGGATTGAAGTTACAATCTACGATAAGAATAATAAAGTCTTTGTTTCTGTAAAGGATCAAGGTCCCGGAATTGAAAAAGAGCATCAAAAAAAGGTATGGGATCGTTTTTACAAGACAGATTCGTCACGAGGAAAAGATAAACAGGGAACAGGACTTGGACTCGCTATTACGAAAGAGATTATTAAGGCACACGGAGAGAATATTAATCTGATTAGTACGGAAGGTGCCGGAAGTGAGTTTGTATTTTCACTTATGACGAATGAGAGTCATGAGCATAATAGTTAATCTAATAATAGAAGGAGCAAGAATATGAGATTTGTTGCAGAATTAAGAGAAGGGGATATGATTTCTTCCATTTATCTATGTAAGGATAAAAGAACATTACAGACAAAGGCAGGAAAGAATTATTATTCCATGCAATTGCATGACAAGACAGGATCGGTTGATGCCAAGGTATGGGATTTGTCGAATGGCATTGATCACTTTGATTCGATGGACTACATCTATGTAGATGCACAGGTGACGAGTTTTCAAGGTGCATTGCAGATGAATGTGAGAAGAGTAAGAAGAGCACAAGAAGGAGAATATGATCCGACTGATTATATGCCGTGTTCTAAGCGTAATCTGAATGAGATGTACGATGAATTGGTTACAGTAATACATACAGTAAAGAATACGCATTTATTGCAGTTGTTGCAGTCGTTTTTCGTGGAAGATGCAGCTTTTGCGAAAACATTCAAAGTACATTCGGCAGCAAAAACAATGCATCATAATTTTGTGGGCGGGTTATTAGAACATAGCCTCTCTGTTGCAAAGCTATGTGATTATTATGCAACTTGTTATCCTGTGTTGAATAGAGATTTGTTGGTAACGGCAGCGCTTTGTCATGATATTGGTAAGGTACATGAAATATCTTCTTTTCCGGAGAATGATTATACGGATGAAGGCCAGCTGATTGGTCATATTGTAACCGGAACAATTATGCTTGATGAAAGAATTAAAACAATCGATGGTTTTCCTGAAAAGCTTGCCAATGAATTAAAACACTGCATATTATCGCATCATGGAGAATTGGAATTTGGCTCTCCGAAGAAACCTGCGTTAATTGAAGCAGTAGCTTTGGCATTTGCTGATAATACAGATGCAAAGTTAGAAGGATTTATAGAATTGCTTGATAGTAATCATGACAAAGGTGAAGAATGGTTAGGATATAGCAGAATGTTTGATGGAAATGTTCGAGCTACGTCTAGATAGGATGATAATTGTTAGAAAAATGAATATTTCGTGAAGATTAACAATTATGACTAGGTAAATTGTGGGTTTTGTGATATACTATCATCTGGAGTAATTTTGATTAGAAATTTGGGAAAGGGTGATTGCGTGTATAACAACCACAATGACAGAATTAGTACATATTCAAGAATAACAGATGAAATTTCGGAATTGGCAAATCTTTGCTTAGAAAACTTGCCGATTGATCCGGAGCTTTATTCGCAATATGAAGTAAAAAGAGGTCTTCGTGACATCAATGGTAAGGGTGTTTTGGCAGGTCTTACGGATATATCTAAGATTAAGTCTTATATTGTAGAAGATAATGATATGATTCCTTGCGAAGGCAAGCTTTATTATCAGGGTGTCGATGTAGAAGACATTGTGGCAGGATTTATCAAAGAAAAAAGATTTGGTTTTGAAGAGACCACATATTTGCTATTATTTGGTCAACTTCCTGCACCGGAAGAATTGGATAAGATGAAGAAGATTTTATCTGATTACAGACTTTCGTTACCTACTAATTTTGTAAGGGATATTATTTTGAAAGCACCGAGTAAGGATATGATGAATACCTTGCAGAGAAGTATTCTTACCTTGTATGCTTATGATGATAAGGCAGATGATACATCTGTTCCGAATGTGTTAAGACAGTGTTTGCAGTTGATTTCGGTTGTACCGTTGTTGGCAGTTTATGGATATCAGGCATATAGTCATTATCATGACGGTAATAGTTTGTATATTCATGCACCACAGCCACATTTGTCAACAGCAGAGAATTTGTTGTATCTGTTAAGACCAGATTGTCAGTATTCAGAATTAGAGGCCAGAATCTTGGATTTGGCATTGGTATTACATGCTGAACATGGTGGTGGTAATAATTCTACATTTACAACCCATGTTGTAACATCATCAGGAACGGATACATATTCATCTATGGCTGCATCATTAGGTTCGTTAAAAGGACCGAAACATGGTGGTGCTAACATCAAAGTAACCAAGATGTTTGATGACATGAAGGTGCAAGTTAAGGATTGGAATGATGATGAACAGATAAAGGATTACCTTAAGAAATTATTGCACAAGGAAGCATTTGATAAAGCAGGACTTATCTACGGTATGGGCCATGCAGTATATTCGTTGTCAGATCCAAGAGCGAAGGTGTTTAAGAAATTCGTTGAACAGCTTTCTGTTGAGAAGGGATTTGAAAAGGAATATCAGTTGTATTCTAATGTAGAGCGTCTGGCACCGGAAGTGATTGCGGAAGAGCGTAAGATATACAAAGGTGTTAGTGCGAATGTGGACTTTTATTCCGGTTTCGTATATCAGATGCTTGGGTTACCGACAGAGTTGTTTACTCCGTTATTTGCTGTTGCGCGTATGGCAGGTTGGAGTGCACATAGACTGGAAGAATTGATTAACCAAGGAAAGATTATTCGTCCTGCATATAAAGCAGTGAAGAAGAAACAATCATATATACCAATAGATGAAAGATAAGAATGATGCAATAAGTAAGGTGGACGTTTCGCAGGGATTCGTCCACCTTATTTTTGTGGCAATTGAATATTGAATAGTAACATTTCGTAATAGATATCCTCTGAGGGAAGAAATGGCCATACGACAGAGGAACATTTTGTTGTGAGATTTCGTTTTTGGATATCTATTATTCCCTGATATGCACCTTCGATGGCATCATCATTATTGGTGCGTTTTTTTTCTAAACCTAAAAATACCCCTTGTTTTGCACAGTTGAAAAGTGCATCGTGAAAAAGCGGAATGAAACGCTCGTTTTCTGCTTGAAGATAACTGTTAAAGTGTGAGTTGAGGTTAGGCGCATCAGCAAATTTTATCTCTCGTAAATTTATTTCAAATGCTTTGTAGATATATGAAAACATTGCTTGTAATTGACTGTGAACGCCAAAGCAACAGATGTAGTCATAAGTATGTGCAGGTAATGGAATGATATAATTCTGTGTTTCGTATAGATACTTCTGTAGTAATGAAATTGCATAGGCTTCAAATTGTTCGGGAGTAAGGGTGTCAAATTGTTCTTGTACATAAGCCTGTAATTGGTCACAAAACGCTTCGTAATGAGATTCATGTAATCCATTAAGGCTTATAACTTGGCATTCAATCTGAGAACAATCTTGCAGGTGATAAGTCTGCAATGCAGTATGTATAGCATCTGAATCACAATCTAATAATGTGATTTTTGAAAAGTGAGATGTTAGTTTACATAAGTTGAGGTCGTTGCAAGCACCTGCACCTACAATCGCTAAGGTTGGTAAAAGCGATGTTTCGTCCATATTGGAGGAAAAGGTTAGGGGAACGTTTACTTGATTGGTTTCTTCAATCACATAGTCAGTGACAGCATTTCGGTATTCTTTCCAATCATTATAAGCATTTGGCAGTATGAAATTCTTTTTGATTTCTCTATATAAGTACATAAAAGTCACACTCTTTTCATTGATTACATATATGGTTCGTAATATAATATGTTAGGGTTCTTCTATAACAAGATTGAATTTAAACAGATCCTTAGTTTTGATAGAATACCATTTTGGTTACAATTTGTAAATGATATTTGAATAGAATAATGGAGTAGATAAAATGAGTGCATTTGTAGAATTTAAAAATGTAACAAAATCTTATAAAACCGGAGAGATAGAGATTCATGCACTTTCCGGAGTAGATTTTGAGATTGAGCAAGGAGAGTTCTGTATTATCGTGGGAGCCTCCGGTGCAGGCAAGACGACAATCTTGAATATATTGGGCGGTATGGATACTTTGACAAGTGGTGAAGTGCTTTTGGATGGAAAGAAGATTTCGGCATTGAATAAAAAGGAACTTACTACGTATCGTCGTTATGATGTGGGATTTGTTTTTCAATTTTACAACCTGGTTGGAAATTTGACTGCGGTTGAAAATGTAGAGCTTGCATCACAGATATGTAAAGAACCGTTGGATGCAAGAAAGGTATTAGAGCAGGTAGGATTACAGGATAGAATGCAGAATTTTCCAGCACAATTATCAGGTGGTGAACAGCAGCGTGTTGCAATCGCAAGAGCACTTGCTAAGAATCCCAAGTTGTTGCTTTGTGATGAACCTACGGGAGCACTTGATTATCAGACCGGTAAGGCGGTACTTAAGCTTTTGCAGGATACATGCAAAGAGACAGGAACAACGGTTGTTGTGATTACACATAATCAAGCGATAACAGAGATGGCTGATCGCGTCATTAAGGTGAAGAATGGACGTGTGTCAAGTATGCGTATGAATGAACATCCGGTGGATGTAGAGACATTAGAATGGTAACAGAACGTTTTTGAGTGAAGAAAGAGAAAGAAGATTCGATTATGAGTAGCGGAATGAGAAAGACGACTTTTAGAGAAATTAAGAGTAGCTTTGGCAGATATATGGCAATTTTATTAATTGTCGCACTTGGCGTGGGCTTTTTTTCCGGCTTGAAGATTTCTTACGAGGTGATGATACATTCTGCAAACGGATATTGGGAGCGGTTAAAATTATTTGATTATCAGCTTGTTTCTACAATTGGTTTTGATGAAAATGCAAGTGAAGTATTAATGAAACAAGAGGATGTCCTAGCTGCAGAAGGAGCAAAGAGTGCAGATGTATTAGTGCGTAATGAAGATGGCGTAGATATGGCATTTAAGATACTATCAATTACCGATACAGTTAATACTGTAGAATTACTAGAGGGACGTATGCCGGAGAATGAAACGGAATGTATTGTTGATGTACAGGCATTTACTGCAGACGATCTTGGGAAAAAGGTAACAGTATCCGGAAACAATGAAGCAGAGGATGCTGATAATTTTAAAGTGCAGGAATATACGATTGTAGGATTGGTGCGTTCTCCGTTATATGCATTACTTAGTCGCGGTAACACGGATGTGGGAGATGGTAGTCTTTCCGGTTATATCTATGTGGACGAACGTGCTTTTGACATGGATTATGATACAGAGATTTATGTTGTTTTTGATCAGGATGGTGTCATTTATTCTGATGAATATAAAGACTTTATGGAAACACGAGAAACAATATGGGAAGGTGTTACACAAACAGTTGCGGATGCCAGATATGACAGAATCTATGCAGAGGCGATGGAAGAGATTACCGATGGAGAAAAAGAATTGTCTGAAAAGAAACAAGAAGGTGAACAGGAACTATCGGATGCATGGAAAGAGATTACTGATGGAAAACAGGAATTAGCAGATGGAATAGATAAGCTATCTTTTGCGAAGAAAACACTTGCGGATAATGAGAAGACTTTTGAAAAAGAACAAGAGAAATATGAAAAAGGACGAAAGGAATACGATAAGGGAAAGAAGGAATACGACAAGGGAAAGAAAGAATATGATAAGGGCAAAGCTGCTTATGACAAGGGACTTGCGGAGTATAATGTGCAATATAAGTCGTATAAGGATGCACTGGAGCAATATAATAATGGGAAGGTTGCATATGATGCTGCTGAAAAAGAGTATGCGGCGGCAAAAGCACAGTTTGATACCTATAAGGATTATATGTCTTTAGAAGAAAGGACCAAGACAGAAGCGGAACTTGCCACATGGAGAGGGAAATTGGATGCGACTGCGACACAATTGGCAACTGCAAAAGCACAATTAGATGCTGCGGCACCTCAGTTGGAACAAGCAAAGGCAACGTTAGATGCAACGGACAAACAACTAATTGCTGCAAAGAAAAAGCTGGATCGGGCAAAAAAAGAACTTGATGAAGCGAAAAAACAGTTGGATGATGGCAAAAAGCAAATTGATGATGCAAAGCAACAGTTTGCAGATGCAAAGATAGAAATTGCATCGAACGAAAGAAAATTAGAAGATGCGAAAATCGAGCTTTTGGATGGTGAAAAGGAGTACGAAGAGGGAAAGAAAGAATTTGAAGAAAAGATTGCTGATGCAGAAAAAGAGATTGCTGACGGAAAAGAAGAATTGAGAGATTTGGAAAAACCGGAAGTATATGTATTGGGACGGGAAACGAATATGGGATATGCAAGCTTTGAAAATGATTCAGCAATTATTTCCGGTGTTGCGAAGGTGTTTCCTGTATTTTTCTTCATGGTTGCTGCAATGGTTTGTATGACAACAATGTCAAGAATGGTAGAAGAACAAAGAACACAGATTGGTGTGTTAAAAGCACTTGGATATTCGAGTGCATCCATTATTGGCAAATATCTCACCTATTCCGGAAGCGCAGCGCTAATTGGTTCAGTGCTTGGATACTTTGGCGGGACATGGTTGTTCTCAATTGTGATATGGATATCGTATAAAATGATGTATGACATGGGAGATATGTCCTATGTTATGGATATAGGGTTGTTAGTGATTTCTACGCTCGTCGCATTTTTATGTTCTGCAGGTACAACATTTGTGTCCTGCAGACAGGAATTAAATGATATGGCGGCAACACTTATGCGTCCAAAAGCACCGAAGGCGGGGAAACGTGTATTGCTTGAAAAGATAGCGTTTGTGTGGAATCGGTTAAAATTCTTGGATAAGGTGTCAGTAAGAAATCTCTTCCGTTACAAACGTCGCTTTTTTATGATGATTATTGGTGTTAGTGGTTGTACGGCATTGCTTGTTGCAGCATTTGGCGTTAAGGATTCTATTGGAACAATTGCCGAAACACAATATAATGAAATTTCATTGTATGATATGATGGTGAATATTGATGAAGAACCGAACATGGTAGAAGGAATAACAGATACGTTATTATTATCCGGAAAAAGTGCGGATATTTTGGTTGGAGATAAGACAAAAGGAGAAAATCTGCTTATTATATCAGAAGAAGATGCATTTGGAAAATATATGAATCTTCGAACAAAAGAAGGTGAACAATTATCTTTGCCAGGCGATGGCGAGATTGCGATACCGTTTAAATTAGCTGATCGGTTTGAACTTTCTGTTGGAGATGTTGTTCGATTGCAAAATAGCGATTTGAAAGGCGGGGACGTAACAGTATCAGCTATCTATGAAAGTTATATTGACAATTATGTATTGTTGCAACCGGATACCTATGAGGCCTTGTTTGGAGAATTAGTTGAATATAACCTCATGTTTGCAAATGTCGGAAATGACGAAGATGTCTATAAGGTATCCTCTTCGTTGATGAAACAGGATTGTGTCAGTCGCGTTAGCATCAGTAAGGATATGAAAGAACAGATTACGGATATGTTAAAGAGTCTTTATTATGTTGTTGTATTAGTGATTGCATTCGGTGCTATGTTAGCATTCGTAGTAATCTATAATCTTAACAACATCAATATTACGGAGCGTATCAGAGAGATTGCAACGATCAAAGTATTAGGATTTTACAAAGAGGAAACGAACTCCTATGTATTTCGAGAAAATGCAGTATTAACACTGTTAGGCAGTCTGCTCGGCCTGGTGCTTGGATGGGCACTGCATGGATTTGCCTTAAGCGAGATTCAGGTTGATATGGTAGCATTTGACATTCATATTGAACCGGTCAGTTATGTCATAAGTGTTGTGTTGACCTTGTTATTTAACCAGATTGTGAATTGGACAATGACAGGTAAACTCGAACAGATTGATATGGCTGAGTCATTAAAAAGTGTGGAATAAATGGGAAATGCATAAGACGCATGGGAATTGTCCTGTGCGTCTTTTTTGAATGTGTGGTACATAGTATGTTTTGCCTACATGAAACATAGTATGTAAAGAGTGTGTGAAGAAAGTAGCTTTTGATATGCCATTTGCGGAAATGATTTATTGTATAGATGATATTGTATGGGGGCCGTTGACATTGTGTTTGTTGATGGGAACAGGGGTCTATCTGACAATTCGGATGCGGTTTCTTCCGTGGAAAAGACTTCCCTATGCTTTGAAGATAACATTGAGTAAGGATGCGAGAACTACGAAAGGTGAAGGAGATGTGTCTTCTTTTTCAGCACTTACCACAACTCTTGCAGCAACAATCGGAACAGGGAATATTGTAGGTGTTGCAACCGCTATGGTAGCGGGTGGTCCCGGTGCTTTGATTTGGATGCTGATATCTGCATGTTTTGGTATGTCGACGATGTTTGCAGAGTGTATGTTGTCTGTGAAATACAGAGAGGTAAATGAGAATGGAGAAATGTCCGGTGGTCCGATGTACACTATGCGAAAGGGATTGAAGAATGACAGACTTGGCAAGGTACTTGCATGGTGTTTTTCGTTGTTTGCAGTATGTGCCTCCTTTGGAATTGGAAATATGACACAAGCCAATTCAATTGCTTTGGCATTGTATGAAACTTTTCAAATACCGGTTGCAGATACCGGTATTGTGATAACGATTGCTGCACTTTTAATTATTGTTGGCGGAATTAAGAGTATTTCGAAAGTATCCTCTGTGATTGTGCCGGTAATGGCTGTTTTCTATATGATATGTGCAATCATTGTAATTATTGGAAATGTCGAAAATGTTCCGTCAGGAATAGCAGATATGTTCATGTCTGCATTTTCTCTTCATGCAGTTTCCGGTGGTGCTGTTGGTACGATCACAATATCAATGATAAAAGCTGCACGTTACGGAATTGCAAGAGGTGTGTTTTCTAACGAGGCCGGAATGGGGTCTTCAGCAATCACTGCTGCGGCTGCATCAACGAACAATCATGTGAGACAAGGTTATATCAGTATGACGGGAACCTTCTGGGATACCATAGTAGTGTGTAGTGTAACCGGACTTGCGATTGCAGCTTCCGGAGTATTAGAAACTGCCGGAGAAGAAGTGATAGGGACAGCTCTTACTATCCAAGCATTTGAAACTGTGTTAGGCCCAGCCGGCGGACTTTTTGTGTCTGTTGGGATTACGTTGTTTGCTTTTGCAACAATTCTTGGTTGGGAGTATAACGGCGAGAAAGCTTTTGAGTATCTTGTGGGAACACACAAGTGGAATGTCGTATATCGTATCTTGTTTTCCTATATGGCGTTTGTAGGCGCAACCCAATCTTTGGAGCTTGTGTGGGGGATGTCGGATATCGCCAATGGGTTGATGGTAGTGCCTAATCTTATCTGCGTGTTGCTGCTTAGTAACGAGGTTGTGAGGGATGCGAAAGCTTTTGAGAATTCGTAATGTATCATTTATTTCGTTCATAAAAAAGTTACAAATCGGTTACAATAAATTAGAGCAAAAAATCTGAAAAAATAGTATAATAATATTAGTTTTTTTAGAGTATTGATGACATCATTTTGGGGGATGTCAATCGGCGAAATAACTGAATATTGAAAAGAATATGAATTGCTGAAAAGTTATGGAGGGGTTACATATGGAGAAGAGAAACAGACCAAGTAAGCAAGTTGATTTTAGAGTTCGTATCGGAGGGGTGTTGTTATTAATTGCTTCGCTGGTTTGTATTTGGGGAATGCCGGTGGAAGCTTCGACAAGTGAAGAAGACGCAATATATACATCGACGGAAAGCGTATTGAATAAGACTTATGATGAATTGCTGGATTCGTTGGATGAGCAGGTTTTTGGCGATTATATATCGACCTTGAATTATGGGGATTCGTATGTGATTCCCGGGATTGACCAGACCAATATTCGCAATAAAAAAGTGTCGAACGGAATGATACCACAAGGGATTTGTGTTGCGGATGAATATCTGATTATTTCTGCATATGATGCTAGTCACAAAGTTGTGGTTGATACAGATCTTAAGGGTTCAAAAAAACAGAAATCTGTACTATACGTTATGGATGTAGAAAGTAGACAGTATCTTACTACGATTACATTGAATACAAAGTGTCATGTGGGGGCGCTTGCGTATAATCCGGATGAGCGCATTGTGTATGTTGCGGATTCAAACAACGGATTGGTACAACGTGTATCGATGGATAAGATAGAATGTTGGGTTAATAACGGTAAGGATGCGCATGATGACGTGTTAGAATTTGATAGTGGTGCAATTGACACACAAGGTTATTGTCCGTCATTGCTTTCTTATTATGATGGACATTTATATGTGGGGCAGTTTGCACGAAAAAGGTGGGGAGAATGGTTTGCCAATCGTATGGTAGCCTTCGATGCAGAGGGAACGCTTCTTACAAAGTATGCCTTGGAGATTCCGTATTATGCGCAAGGCGTTTCCTTTGCAGAGTGGAACGATAAGGTGTATATGTTGGTTTCAGCATCTTACGGAAGAGAGAATGAGGCAAACATAACCGTATATCAGATGGAAAAGGATTACAATGATGTGTTATGTCACAAAGAGAGATTAGGTCAATTTTCATGTCCGAATATGAGTGAGGATATTGAAATACAAGGAGATGCGATTTACACCTGTTATGAGTCGGCATCCAACTTTTATCGCTTAAGCTTGGATGACAATGGGACAAGTTTGAATGCAGTGGACCGTATTATGGTTAGTTCATTTAGAAAAACGATGGGGATGTTACTCGCAGGAGATGAAACCAGATATATTCATCATATTACGAAATTACCGATAAGAACTTGCAAGTATGACAGATTAACAGCAGATGTAGACGACAGGCGGAGATCATTTCTCCGCCTGTTTTGATGGTGTGATAAATGATTTAATGGATATAATAAATTGCTAATAAGAATTGATATTTATTGCAAAGAGGGGTATGATAGTAGTGTTGAATATAAAAAACAAGAATTGATATTGTGAATCTATAGATTTTAAATGGAGTTGATAGATATGTTAGATGTGGTAATCATCGGTAGTGGTCCGGCAGGATTATCTGCCGCAGTTTATTCTAAAAGGGCCAATTTAAACGTGTTAGTAGTAGAAAAAGTGTATTTTGGTACAGGTCAGATTGCAGAGAGTCATCAAGTGGATAACTATCTTGGTTTGCCAGGAATCAATGGTTATGAGCTTGGAGAAAAATTTAGAGAACATGCATTAAAACTTGGTGTGGAATTCAAGGATGGAGAGGCAGAACACTTTGAAATATATGAAGGTGGATGGAAAGTACATCTGCAATCTGGGGAGATATTGGAAACAAGAACCGTGATTTATGCAGCCGGAGCCATTCATCGACACTTGGGAATAGCAGGGGAACAGGAATATGCAGGGAAAGGTGTTTCTTATTGTGCAACCTGTGATGGAGCATTCTATAGGGGGAGAAGAACTGCAGTGATTGGTGGTGGTGACACCGCTTTGGATGATGCATTATTTTTGTCGGATATATGTAGTAAAGTATATCTTGTCCATAGAAGAACGGAATTTCGAGGTTCTGCAAGCACTGTGGAGATGTTGCGTGCAAAGGAGAATGTAGAATTTGTATTAGAGGAAAAGCCATCTTCAATTATGGGAACAGATATGGTAGAAAAGTTGCTATTAGAGGATGGAAGAAATCTGGATGTGGATGGTATATTTATAGCAGTGGGCATGGTTCCGATGACGACTTCAGTGAAAGATGTGGTAGAACTTGATCAGAACGGATATATCGTGGCAGATGAGACAGGTAAGACCTCAGCAGATGGATTCTTTGTTGCAGGAGATGTCCGTACAAAAGGACTTCGCCAAGTGGTGACAGCTGTATCTGATGGAGCCAATGCAGCAGTTTCCGCAGAACATTATATAAGGCAAATGTAGATACAATATGAAAATCTAAATAATGAGATTGAGAGGGGAAATTATGCAATTAAGAACAGAAGAAGAAAATGTACAGACAACGTCGGAAGAAAACATGCGGTTTAACAATGTTCAGCAAGAGGAATTAGATTATAGCTGGAGCATACAGGATGATGCACCATATGTTAGTACAACTGAGCCAAAGAAATCTAGAGCAGAGTATTATAAGAGTATTGAAAGACATAAAGAAAGAAGTAATATTACGGTTGCATCTATTATTGTGTATGTGATGGCGGCAATTAATATCTTGTTAGGTTCCATGATATTAGATGGTAATATTGCATGGTTTGATATTATTCTATTAGTAGTGCTTGCGTTGGGGGTTCAGTTCAAGCAAAGTCGTGCTTGTGCATGCGTTTTGCTGGGATATTCAATTTTGAATTCAGTAATAACATTGATTCTTAATGGTCGTATGAGCGGAATACTCTTGATTTGGGCAGGTTACTTGGCTGTAAAAGGAACTTTTGATTTTAATAAAGAATGGAACTGGTATAATCAACAGTAACAAACAAAAGAACCGACATCCTATGATGTCGGTTCTTTCTGTATACATAAATATATAGGTTTTCTTATTCCTTACCATCCCAGCAGTACGTACAAAGATTCTCAACTGGAATTCCAACCGCATCTAACATATCATCTAAGCGGTTGTAGCGAAGTGTAGTGAAGTTCAATTCCTTGCGGATTTCCTCTACCATCTGGTCGTACTTTGGAGACTCTGGATTGGTGTACTCCTGTAATACCTCTTCTGGAACATCCTCTGTTCCCTCAAGCTTGCAAATCATTCTTCTGGAAATCAAGTCCATCTCAGATGTGGAACGGGAGAAATTCAAATACTTACAACCATACATGATTGGTGGGCAGGCAGGACGAATGTGTACTTCCTTTGCACCGCTTGCATACAAGAACTCGGTTGTTTCACTAAGCTGTGTTCCACGAACGATAGAATCATCAATTAACAACAGGCTCTTTCCTTTAATCAAATCATGAACAGCAATCAATTTCATCTTGGCAATGTGTTCACGTTTGCTTTGAATGGTTGGCATAAATGAGCGAGACCATGTAGGAGTATATTTGATAAATGGTCTTGAAAAAGGAATTCCTGATGCGTTGGAATAACCAATGGCATGTGCCATTCCGGAATCTGGTACACCGGCTACGATATCAGGCTTTACATTATCTCGCTGTGCCATGCGGGCACCGCAATTGTAGCGCATTTGTTCGACACTGATCCCTTCGTAGGAGCTAGATGGATATCCATAATATACCCATAGGAAGGTACAGATTTTCATATTTTTGCCAGCAGTCATAAGAGTTTTAACACCATCTTCTGCAACCACTACAATTTCGCCCGGGGCTAATTCTTTGTAATCATCATAGCCAAGATTACGATATGCAAAGTCTTCAAAAGTAATACAATAACCTTCTTCTTTCTTACCGATAACAACTGGTGTACGTCCGTGTTTGTCACGTCCGACGTAAATTCCTTTGGAAGTCATCAACATAATAGAAAGGGAGCCATCTACCAAATCTAAAGCGTGATTGATACCATCAATTAAGTTTTCTTTTTGGTTAATCATAGCGGCTACTAATTCAGTAGGATTAATATCTCCACCACTCATTTCCAAAAAATGAGAGTTTCCGTTTGCAAAAAGAGACTCTACAATTGCATCAGCATTGTTGATTTTGCTAACAGTAGCAATGGCATATGTTCCGTGATGGGAGCGAACCATTAATGGTTGAGGTTCGTAATCGGAAATACAACCGATTCCCATATGTCCCTGCATTTTATGAAAGTCTTTGTCAAATTTTGTACGGAATGGTGAATTCTCAATATTGTGAATTGCACGATCAAATCCTTTGTCTCCGTATACTACTAAACCGGCACGTCTGGTGCCTAGATGAGAATGATAATCTGTTCCAAAGTATAGATCAAACATACAATCTTCTTTTGAAACGACTCCGAAAAATCCGCCCATGATATATGCTCCTTTTTTCATATGAGTTTATGTCAATAATAGCCTGACTTTTTGTCTTTTACCACAAATGAGTATAACAAGCAATAGAAGAACTGGCAAGTAAAAAAAGTGACAGAAATTTATGATTATTTGAGTATTTTTTGTAGAAACTTCCTTTTATTAATGAAATGCATACTTTAATTAGAGCATTTAAGTTGAAATTTTTTTGAAAATTAGCACGGATTGTAGTGTTCAAATGGTTTTTCATTTGTTATAATAAATACAAGGTGTTGATATGTATGGGTATTACAAGCGATTGTGTTTTGATTTACACACGGAGGGTACAATTTGGGGCTTAAGTTATCAGATTTAGAAGAAAGAGACGCATTGACCATTATAGCAAGTACAGACATGGGTGAGATGAAGCTACAAGGGTTTGTGAAAAAAGTCTTGAAAGAGAATGTCGCAATTATTGAGATTATTTTTCAGGATGGGCGTACTCTGAATTTTGAAAATGTACAGCTGAATATAGAATATGCGCCGGAAGATGGGGTTCCGTTTATCTGGAGAGCAGCCCGTATTGTGAATGTGAAAGGACAATATGTTTTGCAGGTTGCAGGGGAAGGTGTGCGCCATAATCGAAGAAGCTGTTTTCGTGTCAGTGTTGGAGTGTATGCCAGAATGGCTATGATTGGAAGGCAGGGTACGGATGTTATGATCCGAGATGTTAGCTTGTCCGGATTTTCCATTGCTGACAGAGATAAGAATCTGGAGTTAGAGCTTGGTGATGAATTGACGGTTGTGTTTAGTGACATGGGCTATAATCTAAAGCTGATAGGACGTGTTGTTCGGTTAGAAGAGATGGAACATATGATTATTTATGGAATGGAGACACGGAATCTATGCAAAGATTTGTCTACTTACATCAGCATGAAACAGCAAAAGAATCGCAGAAGTAAGGACAAATAAGCATGTTGATGATATGGATATGAGGGGGAGAAGATAATCTTCTCCCTTGTTTTATTGTACTAATACAATAGACGTGGTAGAATGAGGAGGATAAAAAAAGAAGGAAGGATAGATACATGGAAAAGCAAAAAGAGAAAATGAGTAAGAAAAAGATTATAATTCTAATTATTGTGATTTTAGGTATAATGCTGGCAGGCTTAATAGTGTTGTCGAACTACATGATGCCGAAGACTGTTCCGATTGAAGAGAGTACAACCTTTACGAAAGACGAGTTGGAAGTGAAGTGTCTGGCTGTTGTATTTGCGTTGAACATGGAAGATTATGAAACATTGCAACAAGATTATGCAGACGAAACAATGAAAGAATTTCTGACCAAGGAAAAGATGGATTCAGCGAAAGAAAAAATGGATGTAGATTGGAAGGCAAATGTATCGTTTGGCGATGCATCAATCGTAGAAATGGAGCAGTCAGGGAAACTGTATGCAGTTGCACAACTACCGGTAACATATGGAGATAAAGTGGTAACGTATACGCTTACATTTGATAAAGAATATAAACTAGCTGGATTGTATATGAAGTAAAGACCGTAATGCCGTTACAAAGAAATTATGATGAAGAAGGAAATCGGAGGGATGTGCAATGATAATCGGTCTTGTGATTTGGCTTTTGGTATGTTTGATATTTTTGGGATTTGGAGTTTTCTCATTTAAAGCAGACAAACCGGTTGGGTTCTGGTCAAATGTGAAACCGCCAGAGATAGAGAATGTGAAAGCTTATAATTGTGCGGTTGGAAAATTATGGTGTGCATTCGCAACTGTTTTGGCATTGCTTGGATTTCCATTTTTAATAGCTGAGCAAAATTCACCACTATTTTTTATCTCTATTGTAGGCGTGATGCTAGAGGTAATAGTAGTAGCTGTGGTGTATACCGTAAAGATTGAGTCAAAGTATAGAAAAAAATGACAGATGTGCATTGCCATTCTTTGAAACCATTGGAAAATAAGGGTTGTATAACGTTCTATAATGCGTTATAATGACCTACGGAAATTAAATAGTATCTTCAGGGCGGAGTGAAAGTCTGTTTTGAAGAAAACCTTGTAAAATCAATACTTAGAGCTACTTGAAAATGGCTTAGTACACCAAAAGTACACCAATTGCCAAAAAAGAGCCTTAATATGAATTAAATATTTGAACTTTACCATAAGTCTATTATCGTTTGATAGTAGGCTTATTTTAGTGTTCAAATCTATCGTGTGGAAGAAATTCGCACGAACAACATTAAAATGGCTATATGAGCCTTACAGAGTGTTCTATAAGGTTTCTGTGGTTGGATTATAGCCACTATTTAAAATATACATTTTATTGACAAAAAGGAGGAAAGAAAACATGGCTACTAAGTCAACAATGAGTGAAGTGAAGATGGCTGCAAGGATATACAATCGTGAAGATAACTTATATAAGCAAGATATAATTAAAGATATTCTACGAATGTATGCAGATGAGGTTCGCAAGTGCATGATAAATGGTGAGCGAGTACAGATTTCTAAAGTGGGTACAATTATCCCATGATGCGTTGTTAAAGTATGAAGTAAAACCTTTTGTTGAGGATTAATTATTATAGGTATATTGAGTAGAAATATTCGATATACCTTATTAAATAATTTGTACTGCTATATTCCAATTATTGATATATAATATTAGTTACAGTATTGATGATTGGAGATGGTAAAAATGAGTTTGGTTCAAGCTTATATTTATAGAGATTTTATAGTAGTTGCTGGTGAACAACGAGCAAAATTAAACAATGGTGAAATACTAGAGAATTTTGTTAAGGTAAGAAAAATAAGTGATACTGCAATTATTGGAATGACAGGAACAATTGAAGGTAATGCTAAATTGTTTTCAGAATTTATTAATTCAGATTTTTCATTAAGAGGAGATTTTTCGTGTGTATCTTATAATGATATATGCAAATCACTTTGTAAATCTTATTATGATAATTATGATTATTTACAAGTTCATAATGTTCACAGTGTTTTGTGTGGATGGGATGGTGTTAAAATGACTGGAAAAGCTTTCTTTACTAAAGACGATAATCCTAATAAGAATGGAATTCATGATTTGACACCTCAGGATGCCGAAACTGTACGAGTTGTCAGTTGTGGATTAAATGTACATTATAATAATGCTATAGAATTTGGTAAAAGTGTCTCTATTATAAATATTACTCAAATGAAAAATATTTTTAAGAATGTCTTGCAAATCGGCATTAAATTAGATGATTCAATTAATAATAAGGCAACATTTGAAAGAATAAGAAAGGTTGATGTTATATAAATAATAATATTGGTTTGATTGATGGATATATTAATTTATCTCCTAACTATTGGAAAAATGAAGAAACATTTCAACAAAAAATACAACAGATGAGATTAGATAGATTTAAGAGAAACTACTCTATATTTTCAAACATTAATGAGAATGTAGCTGTAGTAAAAGAAAATGTAAAAATATTAGATGATTCTATTATGCGAATGTTAATGTTTCAGTAAATATATAGGCATATCAGATATTAAGTTATCTGGTATGCCTTATTTTTTTTATTGATGGTGGAATGAATATAAATTAAATGGTATAATTTGGTTGTAAATTTAATTTATGGGGAGGGTACTATATGGTTAAGAATTGTCCGAATTGTGGAAACAAGATAACCGAAGAGATGATAGAAGCCAATATGTGTTGGGAATGTGGATACATATTTGATAAGTCTCAATTGGACGAACAAACACTATTAGATATAGAAGAACAGTCTATAGAAAATAATCCATATTCAAATGAGGATATCAAAAATCATAAATTGACTACTACAAACAGTTTTGTAGAAACTACTATTAAAGAATATAAAGGTTTAGTTTCTGGTGAAATTGTACTAGGTACAGGCTTTTTATCGGATTTTAAATCAGGTCTATCAGATTTATTTGGTGTGGAATCAAAAGCATATTCCAACAAAATAAAGGAAGCTAAAAGATTAGCTGTGTTAGAAATGATTAAAGAATCAATTTCTATGGAAGGAAATGCAATTGTTGGAGTTTCATATCAAATTGTTCCGTATGCAGGTAGTAATATGATTATGGTATCAGTAAACGGAACGTCGGTTGTTATTGAAAAATCAAGTGATTGATACGGAGGATAAAATAATGGCTAAAACGTGTGCGAATTGTGGATGTAAAATTGGTTTTATGTCAGGCGAGCATTTTGATGGATTGTTGTGTGACCCATGTTTCATTACATTTGGTGGAGCAGGATTAATTCAACTAGATACTGAAAATAAAGCTGATAAATATACGGAATGTTATGAAAGAATAGCAACTACTATTGATGAACAAGCAACTGCAACTGCTGATAAAGATATCATTAAGAGAGAGTTTTATAAACACATTGATAATAAATTTAAAAGATTAATGGGTATTGGAATACAAGACCATATTCAAAAAGTGGCAGATGCAAAAGAGAAAGAACTACAACGTGTAAATTATGCTAAATCATTCAATGAGTTTTATGAATACGATGTAGTTACTATCATCAATGAGAATCATGGTACAGTAGATAAAGAGAAGATGATGAAGATTTTGTCAGACCATGCAAAGAAAGGTTGGAAATTGCATACGATGTACTCTAATGAATTAGGTAAAAATGCCTTGATGTTACTTGGTTTTGGTGTCAATGCTACTGCGTGTGAAGATGTTATGATTTTTGAGAGAAGAGTTCAAGAGTTGGATTGATATATTGTGGATAAAACGACATAGAATCTAAGAAAGGAAGTGATTGATATGTTTTTTGACAAAGCATATTTTGATGAAAATGGCAATCCGTCAGAAGTTGATGTTATATGTAATAAATGTGGGAAAATATTAGAAATAGAAGACATTAATATTTTCCAAAAAATTTATAACGATTATTGTATTGTAAAGGAATCGGAAAAAATTATATGTAGTTCATGTTCTAATATTGGAATGGGAACAATTAAATATAAACAAAATTACAATTTAGAAGCCTCGATTACAAATAAGGGAAATAGCAATCTGAACATTCCCAAATGTATTACTTGTGGTTCTACCAATGTACAAAAAATATCATCTGGTAAAAAAGTTTTAGGTGGTATAGCTTTTGGATTGTTTAGTTCTGATGTAAGAAATACTATGTGTTGCAATAATTGTGGATGTAAGTGGTAAAAAGATGGGATTCACTAAAATATGTGAGTCCCTTATTTTTTTCGTAAATTTTTAGAGGTATACCCTTATATAGTAGGTACTTAAAATTTTCAGATTGTAAACATACCCCCTCCCCTTATATAGTCCCGCTGCACACAAGGATTATAATGTTTGGTCGGTGTCGGATGGGATGTATTCAGCAATATCATTTAGTCTGCAATTTAGAATACGGCATAAATCATTAAGAGTAGTTGTGTTCATGGGTTTATTATTGCGGAGTTTATCAATAGTTGCACTGGAAATATGATGCTTATTAATCAGAGTGTAAGTTGTTTCAGATGATTTTTTTAACGTTGTCCAAAATGGATTATAACTAATCATTTTCCAATGCCTCCTTTTCTTTATAGGATAAGCATATTGGGTAGTCTTATTCTTGACTATGGTCAGTAAAGTGACTATAATTAAAAAAAACAAAAGAGGGGGATATATTTATGTCACTTATAAAGTGCCCAGAGTGTGGGAAAGAGATTTCTGACAAGGCTAATCAGTGTCCAGATTGCGGTTGTCCAATAAAAAAAATGAAAAAAACTGATAAAGTAAGAAAAAAGAAGACAATATCTAAAAAAGCTATATTATCTGTGAGTATTGTGCTTATTATAATTGCTATAGGTGCTTGCACAATATATTTTTTGACGGAAAATAGTCGAGTTTACCAATCTGCAAATGAATTGTTTGATGCCGAGAAATATTTAGAGGCTTCGGAAATTTATTTGAGTTTAGAGGGTTATAAGGATTCACAAGATAAAGTTTTGAAATGTAAATATGAGTATGCAAAACAATTATACGAAGTAAGTAAATATGAAGAAGCGAAAACGATACTAAGAGATATTGGTGATTATGAAGATTCAAAATCTATTTTAGAAGAATGTGAATATCAATTATCACCAGATGTACAATTTATAAATGATTTGGCAAATGGGTTGGTTAAAAGATGGAAATTATCTGATAGTGTTGACGAAGATAAACTTGATACTGCAGATTTTAAAAGTAATCGTACTAATCTAGTAAATGCTGAACTAGACTCTATAAGTAAGTATGCCGAGTTAGATTTTTTGGATGATAAATTGAAAGAAAATGTAGTTAGCTATATTGATGCACTTAATACTCAGCTTGAAGCTATTCAGTATTATGGAAATAATAATGATAGATATCTAAGTATTTGGGACGAAGGATATGATAAACGTGCGTTATTAATAAAAATATTTGTGGAAGATAATAGTTTAAGTGTTGAAGAGGAATATCAAAATAATTTAGACAATTTTATATCTGAGGCAAAGACAATTATTGAAAAAGAAGAGCAAAAAGAAAAAGTAACAAAGATGATGGCAGGAGGATTTGAAAAAATTTCATCAAGCTATGGATGGACTACATATGAGATGACAATAGAAAACACTTTGGATGTGACATTTGATTATTTTTCTGTTGAAATAAAATTAATTGATGAAGAAGGAATACAAGTAGGCAGTGAGTATACTAATAGTTTATCTGCATTTGCTCCAGGAGATAAAGCAAAATTGTCTTTTGTTACGGATGTCGAGTTTACGGAATATGAATATATTGCATCTTGGACAATAGAAGAATAGAAATGTAGATAAGTATAGGTGTGGGTAAGAGTCTACTTCGGTGTTCAAAATAGCAAGCAACGTGGGAGTACATCTGCTATACCCTTTTGAGAGGACACTATATTTCGAAAGAATGTAAACTATCCGCCCACCATCCAACAGAATAAAAAAAGCAAAGGTTGAAAGAGTAAAATATTATTATTCTTTCAACCTTATTTTTTTCAATTTATTCTATTTATCAAGCATTTTGTCTATATTCTATATCATTCTTTATGGCTTCCAATGTGGTATAAGCAAAAGGCTACAGAGCAGATTCTTGAGTTGCAAAAGCAGATAGATGCAAACCCACTTAATTCACAAATGGTTATTGAGGTTCAAAAGCAACAACAGAAGATTGCTGATGAAAATAGCTTGGATTTAACCTCAATTATTACTGTAAATAGTGATACGTCAAAAGCAGAAGAGGATGCACAAGGATTAAAGAAATCCGTTGACAGTATGACTATGAAACCAAAGATTGACATTACATCGGAGGTTGCTAATGCTAGGTCGCAGATTGTAAATCTTGTGAATGGTACATATACGGCTAAAATCGGTTTGGAAGTACAAGGTACATCTATTATTACCAAAGTAAAGAATGTAATTCAAACTGCTGTTAGTAAGACAAGTGAATCTGGTAATTCTAGTTGGACTGGTTCGGCATTTGCAAATGGTTCATGGCGAGTTGGTCATTCTGGTAAAGCATTAGTAGGAGAACTTGGTGCGGAGATATTAGTTTCAGATGGCAAGTACAGAGTCATAGGTGAAAATGGTGATGAATTTGTTAACACAAAGCCTAATGACATAATTTTCAACCATATTCAAACTTCCGAGATTTTAAAGAACGGACATATTGACTCAAGAGGTCGTGCGTTAATGAGTGGTTCTGCTTATGTTACTGGTAAAGGAAGTAATGTAAGTTCAAGTGGAAGTGGCAAAATTCCAAGTAGTAATAACAGTAGAGAGATTCAATTACCACATATTTCACCACACATTCTAAGACATACGGCTGCGACACGATTAGCTGAATCTGGATGTGATATAAAAGTTATGCAATATTTATTGGGTCATACAGACATTAGAACAACAATGAGAGTGTATAACCATGTGGATGCAGAACGTGTAAAACGTGAGATTGAGAAGTTAAAACAATTACAAGTCAAGATGGGATAATTAGTACACCAAAAAGTACACCAAATGGAAGAACATTTATAACGACTTATAATGACTTGTATATTTTGAGATTCTGCAAAACCTTATAAAATAAAGGTTGTATAACGTTCTATAATGCGTTATAATACCTAAGGTCAATTGAATATAATCTTCAGGGCGGAGTGAAAGTCTCCACCGGCGGTATTAGAATGATGATTCTTGAGCCCGCGAGCCGTAAGGCAGGAACCAGTGAGATTCTGGTGCCGACAGTATAGTCTGGATGGAAGAAGAGAGAATGCGCATATATGTGAAAAAATATATTGTTCACATTGATGTTGTGTGTATGAGGTACATGATTTTGATGATGACAACTATGCAAATCGTACACGAATAATATTTGCTTAGACGAGTCCTGAAGTAGAGATGCTTCGGGACTTTTTATTGTTAGGGCAAGGCCCTGTTTTCGTTGTGTAGTTTTTCGTGTTCCGAAAAACGAAACAGAAAACAAATAAACCACCTGCTATGCGGGTGGTTGAAAATGCTTCAGCTTACAGTGAAAAAAC
>SVEJ01000064.1 GCA_015057435.1 Lachnospiraceae bacterium | reverse complement strand
ATTGCATCATCCGTTTCACAGCACTCTATGATTCCGCCTAAAGTATCTTTTTCATCTATCGCTCTCACCCATGAGCCACAAATAACGCAGTCGGGATTAGCTTCCATATACTCAACTTGCCTAAAAATTCTATCTTCAACAGCAATATCATCACTATCAATACGCGCAATATATTTTCCATTTGCCTCTTTTAACCCACGATTCATAGAATACGTCTGACCCTGATTTGTCTCATTAATCAATACCCTAATACGAGAATCCTGAATGTCCTGAATTGCTTGAACTGTATTGTCTGTAGAATGATTGTCTATTACCAATATTTCCAGATTCTTATATGTTTGATTTATCAAGCTCTCAATTGTTTTAACAATTATTGGTCTGTTATATACGGGAATAACTACTGTAACAAGAGGTTCTTTATCCATTAAACTATTTCTCCATTTTAATTTTACGCTTAATTTTTATATACTCATTGTTCATTTGCTCAATATAGTCCGAACTTTTTTCTATCTCTTCAGCTCTTCTTTTTGCTCCCTTACTCAATTTGTTATGAAGCTTGCTATCTCGCAAGACTGCAATAATCTTATTAGCAATCTCTTCATCGCTTTTGCACAAAAACCCACAATCTTCATTCACAATATCTACCAAACCACCTACGCAACGAGCCACAACCGGCACTCCAAAAGCTAATGCCTCCGTAGCAGCAATGCCGTATCCCTCCCATTTAGAAGGAACGCAAAGGACTTTTGCCATTTCTAGTATCGGATACGGATTATCTTTGTGACCAAGTAGTTCGATCTTATTATTCATTCCTGAACAATTAATAATATCAATAACCTTTTCCCTTAATTCTCCATCTCCAATTATTCCGACTTTTGTATCCGCAATCACTTTTGCGACCTGCTCTACTATATTAACAAATGCAATTGGATTTTTTGCTTCTGACAATCTTCCAAGGTAAACTATATCATAACTATTGGCATCGCCTTTATTATCTTTCTTTGCCAATTCTTTTATTATAGTCGAATTGAACGGATTTCGTATTATAATCGCCTTCTTAGAAAGAATTGTACTAAACAGATTTTCTTCTATTATTGCTTTCGAAACTGCAATAATTCTTTCATATCTGAAAGAACTTAATACATACGACACACTCTTAATATTGAATTTTTTTATCCACGGAGCATTGTTATGAACATGATTAATTATAGGCGTTTTTGTCATCGTTAGTGCGCACATAATGCCTGCTGTATAATCATGCGCATGTATAATGTCAGGCTTTATTTTTTTAATTACTGCAGATATTTCATGTACTTTTAGCTTTGTAATACATACATAATCAATTTTTTTTGATTTTAGTATTTCCACAACTGGTCCGTCTAGACAAACATATACAGAATTGACGTGATCTCTCATCCCTTCTATCGTCGAAATCGCAACCTTTTCAGCTCCCGAATATTTTCCTGTATTTACAACATGTATGACCTTAAGTTTTTCCATTATTTCCAATCCCCAATTTAGTATCATTAATGGTAATTCAATCTAGATATGTTTTTTTCATCAGTTGAGAGACTTCTTCCACACTTATTTGTTTAATATCCGAAAGATTATTGTGCTCTTTGTTTGAATCAAGTGTTTTGATAATAGAATCACATATCGACTTATAGTTTTGCGCATCAAACAAATAGCTATTATCCGTTATCAAGTCCTCATTTCCACGTATATCGCTTGCAATACAGGGTATATTTGACACTATTGCCTCCATTAATGCCACTGGAAGACCTTCCTGCAAACTTGGAAATACAAACAGATCACTGCAATGAAGTAAATCAACTATATCTGTTCTAAACCCCAAAAGCTTGAGTCTGCCTGTTTGATCAAGTGACATAAGCTCATCTCTTAAATCACCTTTTCCTACTATCACATACCAAAATTCATCCGAAAGTTTCTGCAAAGCTTTAACAACCACCTTGTGGTTTTTCCTAACGCTCAACTCGCCAACTGAGATTAATAATTTGCAATCTAACGGAACACCAATCTCTATCCGCTTCTGCTGTAACCTCAAAATGTCTAAAAGATGTTTATGCCCCCCCTGATATATCTCAGAAACAGTTTTTTCAACGGTTTGAAGGTCATATTTTTTTATCTTCTGAAGGTTATATTCGCCCTTCTCTTTTCTCTCATCAACAGATAAATTGTCCATTTTTGTGATGGCTTTTCTTATTTCATCCTCAGATTTAGGAGAAAATAAATATCCCCCCTTGTCTTCATCAATGAGATCCACATTTCCTCTTATTTTTCCCGCTAAACAAAGAAGAGAAGAGGCCATTGCTTCCATGAGACTAACATTCAGACCTTCACGAAGTGAAGGAAGTATATACACATCCGCCGCATCATAGAAATCTGCTACATCAGTACGAAATCCCATGAGACGTAAGTCCACACCACAATCATTGGCAATCTCTTCCAATCGTCCTTTCAGTTCTCCTTTGCCAACTATCGCATAGGTGATGTTTGACACCCCTCTGATTGCGCGGATTACTGATTCATGGTTTTTATTCTCATTCAATTCACCGACCGATAAAAGTAATAGTTTATCTTCTGATAATCCAAGCTCGAATCTAATTCGTTCTCTCCCAGATTCTCTCGGTACAAATTTCTTTGTATCCACCCCAACACCTGGAATATAAACTGTCTTCCTTGCTCTAAAATGCTCTTTTGCTCTCTTATAATCTTCCTTGTTTATTGTAATCAGGACATCTGTATACTTGCTTAACCACTTCTCTACCGGATAAAAAACAATCCAGTTTTTAATCGGAGCTCCATTATAAAAATGGAAACCGTGTGCCGTATAGATAACTTTTGTTCTCGTTTTATGAGCCGCAAGTCTTACTACAGCTGATGCGATGGGTGTATGTGTATGTATGAAAGAATAATTTTGCTCTCTCATAAGTTTTAATATCTCTTTGTAAGATTGAATATGTCGATTAAACCTAAACATACTACGAGAGAAATTCACTTGAAAATTTCTAACATTCATTTGTTCCAAATCCTGCTTAAATCTCTCTACTCTTTCGGCAGGCCAGCAACTTGTATCAGTATAATCAGCAGCAACATCCACTTCATACCCCAATTCTTGAAGAATCTTAACATTGTTCATATTAAATTGTCCAATCATGGACGGTACGGTTGCAACCATCAAGACTCGTTTCTTCATTTCAGTCAATCCTTCATCCGCGCCGGAACCCCAACATAAGTCCCTGGCTCATTTATACTCTTAATCACTACGGTGCCCGCCCCTATTGTGCTGTTCTCGCAAATATCGACGTTATTGCTTACTGTCGCTCCTGCACCAATCCAAGTCATTGTCCCTACTTTCACAGTTCCACATAGATGTGCTCCTACAGAAACGTGGCAGTAATCTCCAATCTGACAATCATGATCAATTGAAGAACTTGTGTTTACTATAACTCCTCGTCCAATTCTTGCACCCGGATTAACGACCGCCCCTGCCATAATCACTGTACCCGCACCAATCTTAACATCTGTCGCTATAATTGCACTTGGGTGTATAAGGACCGGTTGATTACGATTCGCATACAGTTCCATCAGCTTTTTTCTTGTTGCTGCACTTCCTATTGCAATAAATATATCACCCTCTGGAGCTTCATTACTTTTCCCAACCACTAGCCATTCAGAACACTCCTTAACGCTTTCATTATCATCCAAAAAAACGATTTCCTTATAACCAGAAAATTTTGCGATATCTGCTACTACTTTACCATGACCGCTAGCACCTATTATGATTAATCTGTAATGTCTGGCGACTTCCATCTAGTCTTTACTCCTTCAGGTGTTCCCATAAATTCTTCCATCGTCACTGACGTTTCTGAACTGATTCCTTCATGTGTCAGAACAATCTTGATAGTATCCAAAGCAATTTTTACATCCGTGATAAAAGTCACATTCTTCGTATACCATACATCCATTGCAAACTTGTCTTCCCATGGCACACTATTTCTTCCGTGTGCCTGCGCATACCCTGTAAGTCCCGGTCTTACATCGTGCCTGTGATGCTGTTCTTCGTTATATCTATCTAAATACTTAACCAATAATGGTCTCGGTCCTATCAGTGACATATCGCCTTTCAATATATTGAAAATCTCAGGAATCTCGTCGATGCTGGTCCGGCGTAGCCAGAGTCCAAACGGTGTCAGTCTTACGTTATCTGGAAGTAATTCACCATTCTCATCTCTTTCATCCGTCATCGTACGAAATTTATAAAGGCAAAAGATTCTTTCTTTCCCTGTCTTTTTGTCAATCTTTCCGGGGCGCTCCTGTTTAAATAGAACAGGCGACCCTAACTTGATTCTCACAAGAATGGCAACAATTGCATACAGCCAGCTAAAGAGAATCAGTACTATTAGTGAAGCGGCAATATCAAGCAGCCTTTTTAAGAACAGAGCATATAGACCTTTTTTTGATTTTTCCATGCGATATAGTCTCCGTTCTCTTATTCAAAGCAAGCTTTAATCACATCAATGATCACATCCTGCTGCTCGGCAGTCATCTTGTTATCACTTGGCAGGCACAAACCCCTATTAAAAATATCCGTCCCTACATCAATTGATTTTCCTTCTATGTAAGCATTTGTCATTGCCCTGCCACTACCGAATCTAGTAATGAACGGATTCATTCTATAGATAGGTTGCGCATGCATTGGCTTCCAGATTGGTCTTCCTTCTGCATTGATAGAAGCCATTACTTCTAAAATTTCAGTCGGACAAGATTTTCCTTTCTCAGGTATGTAAAGCGCGTTTTGATTGTCTCTCACTTGTTGACACATAGCTTCTTTGTCAACAATCAAACAACTAAGCCAGAAGTTAGGCACTGACTTCTCTGCATCGTAAGGATTCATCTTTACAGGCAACCCCTTTAACCCTTCCTTATATCTCTCATAGATTGCTCTCTTCTGATCGATATGCTCCTGCAAATAAGGAATCTGACCGCGAACCACACCGGCGATTATATTACTCATCCGATAGTTATAACCAATCTCCTCGTGCTGATACCAAGGTGCTTTCTCTCGAGACTGGGTACTCCATTTCCTAACCTTGTCCGCATCTTCTTTGGAATCCGTCAAAAACATACCGCCACCGGAACCAGTAATTATTTTATTACCATTAAATGAAATACAATTATAGTCTCCTAGTGCACCTGTCTCTTTCCACACACCGTGATAAAGATATTTTGCTCCAAGACTTTCTGCGGCATCTTCGACAATCAATGCACCATGCTTTTCGCAGATAGCTCTCAGTTCTTCCATTTTTCCCGGCGTTCCATAAAGATGTGCTATCACAACTATCTTTGCTTCCGGATAAATCTCAAATGCTTTTTCCAAAGCTGCTGGATCCATATTCCATGTGTCGTATTCTGTATCAACAAAAACCGCTTCACCACCCTCATAGGCAACTGGGTTAATACTGGCATCAAAAGTGACATCCGAGCACAGAACTGTTTTAGCCTTAAGAGTTCCTTTATTTGGTTTTGCCTGACCATAAAGTTTTTCGCCCGCCAACTTCGTAGCTAGATGCAGCGTAGCTGTTCCGGCACTTAATGCCACGGCGTATTTCACACCGATATATTCCGCAATCTGCTTTTCCACCTCATTAAGATTTGCGCCGACACTACTTACCCAATTAGTTCGGATGGCTTCATCCACCCATCTTTGTTCGTCACCATGCATCGTTGGTGAGCTGAGCCATATCTTATTTTGAAAAGGTTTGAAATTCGCCGAACGTTTAAACGCCATAATGTTACTCTCCTTGACAAATCGTCGTTTGTGACAGAAATAATTCCTACTTGTTTTTAAAACCTCACTTCATAAATCTCTTGAAAACCACATTTTTCTTGGTTTTCTACATTACCCTCTTCAATACCACAGATTTTGAAACTTAGTATCTTTGACTTTGATTCTTCAGTAATTTACACTGACTTCAATGTATTCATTAATTCTATCATCTAAAACTTTTTTTATAATATACTATCGCGTAACATTGTTTACATCTAAATTAAAGTCTTCTTGCCATACCCAATTCGAATCACTATAATATCCTGTTTTTACTCCCATTACAGGATAACTTGTAGGTATGTCTGCAACGGTCACGCGATATGGTGAAAAATCCCCCTTAATTTCATTATCTTCAAAATTGAACCCTAAGTTATCAAAATACCAATTATTTTCTATTCTGTTCAAAGGTAATTTATCCGGTCTTGTTGTAGTTAGATGATATTGTATATAGGTGCTTTGATCATCCTCGAATTGGAAATTTTCATCAGCAACCCAATATAATTTCCCTTTATATTGATAAACATACATTCCAACGTCTTTCCTATAAATCAACATCTGCCCATTATTAAACAAATTATTTAATTCTTCAGAAGCCACCTTCTTTGGCTTTCCTTCTTCCGACTTAAATGCTGTAAGAAGCCCATTGCTGATATATCTCCTGGTCGTAACCGTCTTTGTTCGCCTTTTTTCTACATCACTTTCCTTACCCCGATTTTCAGCATAAGAAAACTTAATAAAAATCTCATAGTCTTTTGCTGTAAGTAAACGGTTTTTACATATGGCCCGAAAACCTGTCTTACTATAATCAACTATTCCTCCATAATACTCATCTATATCGCTTCTTTCAACCATCTCTGTTTCTAGCCACACAATATCTTCTTCATCCAAAAGATTTCTTAAAAAAACTTGTACTTGATAATCTTTACTGTCAAAATCTTTATAGAAGCACCAACCAGAAACAACAAAACTATTATCCACATTTTCTGCAACCTCAATAAATTTCACTACATATACATCTTCCTCGACCTGATACTCGTATAGCACAATGTGGTTTCGCAATATTATATATCCCCCCAATATCACACACATACACAACACAAAAAACACTATTTGATATTTTCGGTTCTCGTTCAGCTCTCTGAAAAACCCCTTCACCTTCTCCATACTTATTTTCCGCCTTTCTGCGAAAGGCACTGATAGGATTATAAACCCACAACTGACTTTCGCTTTTCTAATCTGCTTCTGATATTATTCTCTTATAATACTGACACACTACTAAACACGTGAAGGTGAGTTGCGGAACTATATAGCGACCTCGCATATTTATATGTTGTCGACTGCTCATTAAAGAGTTAATAAATTGCGCATTACCGTAACTAAAAGCCGTACCTCTTCTCCCTCTTATACGTCGGCACGATCTTCCGTACCATCTC
>SVEJ01000023.1 GCA_015057435.1 Lachnospiraceae bacterium | reverse complement strand
TTTTTTCTCTACAAACTCGATTTTTTGAGTTTGATACGTAATAAAGTTTTATATATTTTCTTCTATCTCGTCAGCTGCATTTATTATACCATGTAACAAACCTGCATTCTACTAGTAGATTCCCTGACACTAGTAGATTCCCTGACACTAGTAGATTCCCTGACATTTTACTACCGGCGAACTGCAACATATAACAGTTCGCCATAAAGCCAATAGTATCCACTTATCTAATTCCATGGTAATGGAATCATTTGGCTCAAAGCTGATGATATAGTGATGTGCCTTTACATCCTTTACGGAATTATTCTTGCCATACAGACGATTGACCTCGATACATTCCGCACCAAAGCTATCCACATCACAGTTTACACCTGATATCAGATAATTCTCGCGCTCCTGTATTCTGCCTTTTTCATCCAATATGGGCTTATTGGTATATTCATCAAACTGGCAGGTGAGATACTCCACCGCCGAGGAATAGAATCTGTTCTTTACTGAAATATGCTTTAAAATCGCCATTATTCTTCACCCTCCTTATTTCTTTTACGCCTGTGTTTCTTTCCACAGGCAACATCCTCCAGCGTAGGAAGTATTTTAAATTTTAAATCCAACAGTTCTCTTATGGCTTCCTTTAATTCATAATAAATGCTGTAAAAATCACCACCACCATTTAAGTGCTTTGCTATTTGATTTAGGTTAGAACCAATCTTACCCAGTTGCACGGAATACTCCTTCAACAGACCGGTATCGCCATAACAGGGAAGCTTTCTTCCCAATGCACAACGCCTGATATATTCCGATGTGCTAAGTCCGCTCTTTCTCGCCTTTGCTTCAATCTGTTCCTTATCCTCTGCCGAAATACGCATGGACATCAGAACCATATTTTCTTTCTTTTTATCTGTGCTTCTCATAAATTCCTCCAATCCGGCACACAAAAAAGAGCAGATTGTTACTCCTGCTCCTTCATATGCCTATCTACATTCAACTGTTACAAAACTGCCGGATACGGCAGATGCTTTTCGCCGTCGCTTCGCTCCTCCCTCCGGTCTACGCTCACTCCCCTATGGTCGTTCACGGATACACTCGCTCTGCTCGTGAACCTCACGTCTAGACGTTCGGTGTCGCGGTGGTCGCCAAATTAGAATGCCGTAATGTGAACCTGGAAATCTTATCTTTAACCGGACAGGTTGTCATATTGATATATAAATGATCATAATCACCTTGTCCTCCATTTTTCACAACTTCACCAAATAACTTTTATCGATATCCGTATATACAATAGACTCCATCCTCTTCACATTCATAGGGGATTGAATATTTCTTTAATATCTCTACAAATATATCCTCTGCATCAATAACTTCAGGTTCGACAAGTTGCCCTCGATGTTTTAAGCATCTAGGACGGATTTTAATCCATTCCACTGCAAAAGAGCCATTAAAATACTGACCATACATTGCAAAAACAGAATACCAGTCGGTCATACATTTCTCATTGTTGTAAAAGCTCGCATTTTCTATAGGCTCATCGTCAAATACGAATTTTAAAATATATGGCGGCAGAAAAGGCATCTCATTCATCATGGCCGTTCGCAATTCATTCCATTTTGTGTCATTCATATAACTACATAAATTTCTTCTCTCAACTACTTTTCTAACTCGCTCTTTTAAATCCTGTGACATGATTCACCCCTCCGGTTTTAAATTGCCGCTTTGCATTTCCTTATTACCACTCATCCTCAGGTTGAAAATCCTTATAGTATAAAACAAAACCTTCTATAATTTCCTGCCGCGAATTAGTATATTGGGTTTCAATGCCACCATTTTTCAAGCTTTCAATCCATTCACCATCAATCATACAACCCACATCCATACTAATTTTATACTTTGCTTTTTCCAGTAAAGGAACATCGGAAACATCACCGATACAATACAAATATCCGCATAGCAAACGAATATATTCAGAACTCCCTGATTGAAAATTAGCTATTTCCTTTTGTATCAAATCAATCACTTCGTTTTTTGGTATGTTTTTAAAATCAAAACCATATTTGTCAATTATTTGCTTTGCTCTTTCTCCGTTTGTCATATCTTAAACACTCCCCTATATCAATCGCACCATTCTATAGTATAATCAAAATAACACCTTCTGAATCACCACACTCTATCCTCACACAGATTGCTCCAGCAATACTCGACCTTTTCTACACGCAATTTGATTTGACATTCTCTATGAAAAGGTTTTTTATCCGACCAAAGCCAACAATCTATGACCATCGAATTATATCCTTTATATTGATACAAAAATTCAAGTGTGTACTTCTTACTATTTATAAAGTCAAGCAATTTTGAAATTTGCAGCTCCTTACGAATAGTCTTTTTAAATTTCTTCTCAAAGACATATATACTTACATCACATTCTTCTCCTGTTTCCAAGTAAAACTTTACACATGCCTTGTCTGTACGTACCGTTTTATTCAGGGTATCACTTGAAATCCATATACCATCATCAAAATAGAAGGTTAAAATACCTTTTTCATACGTTACACTCGTTGCATGACAATCATGCAAACTTATATGTTCATCATTTATTTCACAATGCTTATACATTAAAAACTCCTCCTATTCTACAAGGAATCCATTCTACCGGTTCTCCTTTTCCCTGTATTTGTTTCGCAAAATCCTGTACAGTTTCTCCCCCTGTTGTCTATGAAGAATTTTCAATTTTTTACTCTTCATCACAACATGTAACAATCCCTGCATTCCACTCATCTTTACCTAAACATTTTACAGCCAGTCAAGCAAGCTAATTCCTACTCGATTAAGCCAACACAAAACCCGCCACACAAAAACTACAGCGATTTTTTATAAGAAATATTCTTTTTCATCTACCAAAATACATCGATAATACTTCATCTACATAACCAACCGCAGTTTCAGGAAACTCATAATCTCTCATCTTCGCTATTGATTTTGCCAACTGCACAAACAAATTCTTTGTTTCAAATAATGCCGATACCATATCTTCTTTTTCATAATGAGCAAAACATTTTTCCAAGGACTTTTTTATTTCATCATCTGCCCATCTATCCAGAAATCTTCCGTCGTGCCATACATCCACGTTGTACTTACATACGGTGTACATTTCCATCACTTTCAGAAGATAATTTTTGAGGTATGCGTCTATACACATCTTTGCTGTCCATAATTCGCCCCGAAGTATCTTTTTCGATGCCCATATCGCATGAAAACAGAAATCATTTACCATATTATTATATTCATTTCCCGTCAAACCATTATACTTTATCTCACAGCTTACATTTTCTGCCAACAGTTTTTTTAACTCCATTGTGTCATACAATACAAAATAACCTCTGTTGCACACCCAACCTACTACACCTTCCTCAACTGCATCCGTGAATTGCTCCGGTGTAAACACAATCATGTCCACATCTAGGACATCTTCGTATAATACTCTTCGTTCCTTTGCTCCACCAAGAGAAGACTCAACAAATGAAATCTTAACATCCCCAAGCTGTTCGGGTATATTCCCATACAACCAGCTTTCGACATCATCTGTGACAATAAGTAAATCCAAGTCAGAATATTCATCCGCTTTCAGTTCATTTCTAGTTGACGACCCAATCGCTATAATCGCCTTAATGTCCTCGTTGGAATCTGCAATCTCAAGTATTCTGGTCTTTATGTTCATATATCTATCACTCATTCTGTTTCAACCTTTCTATCAAGCAAACTTTTTACTTCTTCCAAAGTCGGCGGATGAAGCGGCAAAGGAAATCTTGATATGGCTAGTGCAGAACAAGCACTTGCAAAACGCACCAGTTCCTCATCTGACATATTATTAAGCAAGCCAAAAACACATCCAGCTTTAAATGTATCACCTGCACCAAGCGTACTCTTTACATCAACATTGAACGGTTTCATTTTCTTCATCGGCTGACCTTTTCTGCCGTACAGCATTTCCTTTTCCCCACGAGTAATAATGACAAGACCCTGTGTATTCTCAGTCAACAGTTCATATATTTCTTCTACACTTTTATCCTTATACTGCTCAGAACTGGTACATTCTTTGGAAACCACATTAACAGCACAATGCTGGTGAAGAAAACTATCGTGTCTACTGTCTATTGTAACATAGGGCTTTTTATGCTTTACAAAAAGCTCTGCAGCAGTTTGTGTTTCCTCCAAAAAGAACGGATCTACTGCCGCAACCTTACATCCCACAACATCTTCTTCCTTTGGCATATTCCATCGTTTCTTTGCTCCCGGTTCATATAGTGACTGAAACACACCCATAGGAGAACGCACAAGTCCTGCAATAACCACATAGTCCATTAATCCCTCATACTCAGGGTCGAAGTACAAAGATGATAAATCCACAGTTTTATCCTTGTAAAATTCCTTTAAAAGCGGACCTACCTCCGTTCCAATATGGGTACCATCCATTTTTACACTTACACCCAAGGATGCCAACACCGTTGCTGCTGTACCTGTTTCTCCACCAGGCAAAAAATACTTTTCTTTTATTTCCGAGTATTCATCCGGTTGTAAAAATTCCCCCTTTAACCAAAAGGAATGCGTTCCAAGTACTTGTCCGTGCATATAAACATCGTAATTCATAAATACCCCTCCCACTTTTACTATGGTATTACTATAGCATTTCAATAGCTTTCCTTCAACTTAAGAACCAAAAAGAAAAAGAGAGGTCAATTTGATACCAAATCTGTTATCAAATCGACCTCTCTCATCACTGCTACTCCTTTGAAATCACCACTTTACCATCCATAATCTCCACCTTCACGCGATTACCATCTATTCCCGCTGCCTCTAGCATTTCATCATTTAGTTGCAATCTTCCTGCTTTGTCTAACACAGAATACTCTTCATGTGTGAACAGGTTCAACATGCTGTCATCTTCTAGTTGTTGTAACGCCTTGCGATAATCCTCTTTCAACACCTTTTCTGTACTGATTTTCCCATCGGATATCATAAGAACACGATCTACTTTATGTGCCAGTTTCATATCATGGGTCACAATAATAATTGTAATCCCCAGTTCTTCATTAAGGGAACGAAACAAATCCTGAATCTGATTTGAGGTTTTTGTATCCAATGCCCCGGTCGGTTCATCAGCCAACAAAATTTTAGGTTCATTTGCCAATGCAACTGCAATGGCAACTCTTTGCTGTTCTCCACCGGACATTTGATGCGGATATGCGTCTTTCTTATGGGATAAGCCTACACGTTCTAACAGGGATAATGCCCGTTCCCTCATTGCTTCTTTCCCGACACCCATCCCTCGCATCGGAGCTTCCACATTTTCCACCGCGGGCAGATAAGGAATTAGATTTTTTGAACTCATCTGCCATACAAATCCAACCTGTTCTCTGCGGTATATGGTCATTTCCTTATCGCTTTTTGCATACAAATCCTCACCATCTAGGTAAAGCTTTCCTGCCGTAGGACGCTCTAGCCCTCCTATCATGTTCATTAGCGTAGATTTTCCACTTCCGCTTTTCCCGATAATTGCTAGCAATTCGCCTTGTTCAATTTGTAAATCCAATCCCTGCAATGCCATTACTTCCACATCATCGCATTGGTATATCTTTACCAATCCATCACAGCGAATGAGTATGTTCTTCTCGTCCAATCAACTCACCATCCTCTATCTCATATACTACATCACCAAACTCCATCAAATTGGGGTCATGGGTTGTCATAACAATCGTAATTCCTTCTTGCTCAATCAAGGCCCTAAACAGTTTCATCACCGACAAACCATTCATCGTATCCAACGCTCCGGTTGGTTCATCGGCAAAAATCACCTTTGGCCTATGAGCAACCGCTCTTGCAATCGCTACCCTTTGTTGTTCCCCACCGGACATTTGAGCCGGTAAATGTTGCATACGTTCCTCCAATCCAACCATAGAAAGAACCTCTCGTATTCTTGCATCACGGTTTCCCTCATATTCTGCCAAACGCAAAGCAAAATTTACATTTTCATATGCATTCATAATCGGTATCAGTGCAATCGACTGAAACACAAATCCCATCTGCTGCCTGCGAAGTCGTTCTCTTTCTCCACAATCAAGCTCTGCAATCGATTCCTCTTCAAAATACAGCTCTCCGCTAGTGGCATCATCTAAAGCACTTAAGATATTAAGTAGTGTTGTTTTCCCGGAACCGGAACGTCCTTTCAAAATTGTCAACTTTCCCCTTGCTATATCAATATCTATATCTTTTAAGGCAAGAAATGTTTCTCCCGTAGCAACAGGAAATGTGCGAACAATGTGAGAAGTTCGAATAATATTGTCTTTCATCATTTAATCCTCCCCCATTTTAATAGCCTGCAAAATATCAGAGTTACGAATCTGTCTCTTTAACACCACAAAGCAAACCAGTACCATACAAACGATAAGTGTCAGCATACGAACGATATCCATACCACTCCACTGTGTCCGCAAAACAATATTATGTTTTTCCGGCAAATAGACGACTGCTAATACATTGGTATACAATAGGGATGCAACAAAGCCTGCCAAACATCCAAGCAATCCGGCAAGTAGAGAGGAAAAGCTTAGTTCATACAAAAGCATCTTACTAACCTCCCGAATGCCCATACCCATCGCACGATAAATGCCATACAGCATTCCTCTTTGTTTGATAGCGGTCATCCAATAAATCAAGAATCCAATCGTACACAAAAGCACACTAACCAAAAAACTAAGGGTAAACAAACCGTTTGTAATCTGTACCATTGCCTCACTCTTTGCCTGTTCCACCTCTTCCATTGCTCCTATAACCGATGTGGTCACAATATTATTCTTTGATAGATATGCTTCTACATCCAAAAGACTTGTGTTGCTCTTTTTCTTCATCCATATTTCATACGGTGTGTCACCAAATACATTCACTGTATAAGCATAGTTTGTTACAATCATATAGTGTTGTTGTTCCACACGCTTACCATTTTCATCATATCTGTATTGATATTGCATAAATCCCGGCCAGGAATCAAAAATCCCACATATAATGCCATTACAGTTTGTTTTATTATCCTCTCCTTCTCCAAGCAAATCATTGTGCCTTGTATAACGAATACCATCTCCAACCTTTAGCTCCATTTCCTCTGCAAGATTTTTCGAAATCAGCACACCAGAACCGGTAGTAGCAAGGTCATTGAGATAATGATACCAATGTATCTCATTCAGACCATTTTTAAGAGTAGCTGTTTCACCAAACTCCTTTGTGTGAATTGCCATCATCTCGCAGTTTTCTACTGTTTTACCACCACCGGAAATCTCAATCTTCTTATCCCTAATAACCCTTGTCATAGACTCCACAAATTGCGGTGACAAACCAGCATACTTCTGATAATCAGGCTCCACATAGTAGCGTACGGATTTTTTCAAAGTGCTATCCATATATACTTCCGGTTTCCACTGTTCCGAAACAATGATATCTGTACCAATGTTGTAGCGAATCCTGTTTTCTTTATTCTCATTAATCGTTCCAGCCACTGTTGCGTTGAAAATGCCCATCGCCACTGTAAATATCAAAAATACAGAAATAAACCTCTGGGTTCTATCTGCACGTATAATCTGTAAAAAGGACGCATAGGTATACGTTTTCCATCTTGACTCTCCAAAGCGAAATATCAGACTTGCACTATAACGAAGCAATCGTAAGCCCAACAAACCAGCCCCAAACAAAAATAATGTAACATTCAAAAAAATCAGTGGATCCATGTATTGTCCGGTCACAACCTGCTCAATTAGTACATCTAATTGCTTCTTGTGATTGTACAATAAGTAAAGGGAGCAGATTAGCAAAATTGCATCCAGCCAATATTTCTCCACAAAACTGCAATTGCGATTCAAAATCCGCTTCTTCTTTTGTCCTACAACAGAATCCTTGGCATAGAATAGTACCGGAACCGTCACAAACGCCATAGCAAACACAGCTGCTACCATCGCATAAACTACCATCATAACAGTTGGCTTATACACCTCTGTCGCCTTCCAAGAAAATTCCAAAAATGCATCCGTAGACGCTGCCAGCTTACATAATAAAAATCCTAGTGGCAACCCTAGCAAAACACCAACACTAGCTAAGACACCTGATTGATGCAAATAGATTGACATGATTTGAACAGTCGATAGTCCTCGGCTGCCAAGCATTGCTATTTCTCCCTTTTCCATATTCAAAATCTGTCCGGATACCATATAAATAAATGCCAATAAAACAACAAAAATAGGTAACTCCAATACCCAGAAAATTGTATTGACAAATTTCATCTCGGTAACATAGTCCTCTAAAATCTCACTGATGCTTTCTACTAGTGCTACATCTTTCTCACGAAATTGTTCTAAATAATACAGCATATCCAAAGCGTTGTTACTATTCATTTTCAAATAATCCAACAAATAATACACTTCATAGTTAATTGCCGAAACGGAATATTTTTCAATTATGCTATCCATGACCTCCTCATCCACGAACAATTGCTTCTCATATTCATCTGCTTCCACATGCCAAAACACATCAGTAGCATTACCTTCATCGAATATACCAGAAATGCATAACACAAGGGGATTTTCATTCTCATCCACAATGCCCTCAAATGTAATCGTTTCTCCTAGTATTAATCCAAACCTGTCCATTACAGATTCTGTCATCATACAAGGATAGACCTGCTTTGATGTCTGTAACACATCCAAAGACTCAGTAGCTAAAACTTCAACATGTTCCTCCATGTTTGGAATACAACCAATCTCCATCCAATCTGCATTTAATCCGTACTCACGCTTAATAAAATATCCATCTATCCAAATGTGTTGTTGCGTCGCCTGTTCCGGGACTTCTATGTACTTCTTCCAAGTCTGCAAATAACCACTTATCTTTTCCGTAATGGATGCATAAGATACATCTTCTCCTTCTACTCTTGCACTTCTAGATATCACCGCCGGATATACATTTTCTTCTCTAATAACCGTTTCAAACTTGCTATGCAGCAGCATATTGAGCGAACCTTTTTGAAACATCGGCGTACAGGAAGCAACCGCAATCAGCAAAGTAATTCCTAACAGTAAGCATCCATTTAGACATTTCTTATTCTGTATTTTTCTTTTAACAAATACAAACATATTCTTTACTCCTCATTCACTCTTGGTTTCGCCAAGATATCGCCAGTTTCTAACCCATCTAAAATACATACTTGATTGGATGTATCAAAGTTTTCCTCAATTTGTACATATTGCTTTACCAATATATCCTCAACAATTTTCCACACATAATACTGCTTACTTTCGGAATTTTGTCGATTGACTTCCTCATACAGCATGGTGCTAGGAATCACAACAACATTACGCAGATTGGCAAGGGAATAGCTAACCTGATTTCCAACAATCTCATTCCTCCAATTTTCTTCATCCATAGAAATATCTTGCATGGAAACATATACTTTATTATCGCTATCAATACCACCGTTTTGTGTTATGTAAACCTTGTCCTCTTTCATTGCAACATAAGCCTTTTCTGTCACCGAATTACCTACAACGATTCCTGTATGATACAAATTATAATCCTCTCCATTTTTCACAGATATCTGATTGCCTACACCCACATAATCCGTCTTTGTATTGACGAATAGTTTTTTACTATCAGCATCACATATATGAAATAGAATTGTCCCCTCTTCAGCCTTCCATTCTTTGTCTTCATAAACATTCAGATTATTTAAAATGCCATCCTGCTCCGCGTATATTTCAAGGGAGCCTTGACCGCTATTCGTTTCCAACATGCGCTCATACTCCTGCTGTAGCATCTGATAATCATATTCGTACTGCGCCTGCATTTTCTTCTTTTCATACTGCAGAATCGTTTTTTGACACTGAAGCTGCTCAACGAGGGTTGTTTTTTGTTCCTTTGAATCTTTCGTAAGCCCTTCTTCATTTTTATCGTTTTTCTTCTTTTTACCGTTTTTTATCTGTTTATTTAATTCCTTAATCTGCTTATCCAAAGAATCCATATTGGATTCATAATCCTGCGTGAGATTCGACATATTCTGTTTCATTTCTTTTAACTGTGCACTACCGGTTTTTGCATCTAGCACACAAATCAAATCTCCCTTTTTCACCTCATCACCATTTGCAAAATAAATCGCTTTCACCACTGCATCCTTTTCAAATGTATAAGGATACATCTTTGTATATGCCAAGGAGCCTTTGAGATTAAGATCTCCATTGGTTGGTGTATAGTCACTGTTTTCAACCGTATACATTTCATACTGTTCTGGCATAATGGAACCAGAAGAATAATATACCCATTCTCCTTCTTTCAAACCATCTATGATTTCAACGTAAACTTCCCCTTGATGACCAATTTGGATTTCTCGCTTTTCTTTGCTATTCCCTTTTTTCACATATACAAAATGATTCTTGCCATCGCTATACAACGAATCTGTTCCAATGCGAAGCACATGCTCCTTGTTGGAATTTGTAAAATAGACCAACATCTTATCTCCCACAGTCACATCTGCGTTCAAACCATCCAGCTCCAAGCGGATTCTAGAGAAGCTACCTGCGCTTTGCATTGCAACCAACTCTTGATTGGAATATTCATATACCTCCACTTCTCGCTGTTTTCCATTTACATTTGCATAGATTTGATTATAGACATCTCCGATATAATGTGTATAAAATCGGGACGAAATATCTTCTGATAACTCTAAGTGCAGTTCTTCATAGTCCGAAACAATTACCACATTCTCATACGCGCTAATGGAATTCGTTTTTTCAAGATTCTTAACATATGTCACATAACCAGAATGTGTTGCTCTAATTGTCCCTTCCGCAACATTCTCCTGTAATTTTGTAATCTCCTCCTCTAGCATTGTCATTTGATGTTCATAAAGCAGTTTGCCATAATGTTTGTTCTCTTCCAAAACCTGCAATGCAGTATCACATTTATTCAAAGACTTCTTATCCTTTTTATTTTTGAAATCAGCTTTTTTATATTTCTCAATTTGTATCTGTTCTTTGTATATTTTTTCTTGATAGGAATAATTATTCTTGCACAAATCAAGTTCCTTTTGCTTTGCCGTAAGTTCCATTCGGGCATCAGATACATCAATGGTCGCGAGCATATCCCCTTCCTCTACGTATTGTCCCAAATCCACGCAAATCTCATCTAATGTTGCGGCTTTTGTTGCAAAATGACAATATTCCTCTGGCACCACATCCGCAATTTGTATTTCCATTTTTGATACACTTCCATACTCCACCGGACGAAAGGATTCATTATTAACTACCGGTTCTATTAACTCTGGTATCTCCTGCTCTGCGCCACAGCCATTTAATAAAACAAGACATAACACCATACATACAATTTGTTTTCCTCTCAATTCAATGTCACCTGCTCTCCTTGCTCTATACCATTTGATAGAATGGCATACCCGTCAATCACTTCACGAACCGTTACAGGAACCGCATGTCTATACCCCTGTTCATCCAATAAAAACACATACTTATTATCTCGCACTGTCACAATCGCCTCTTCTTCCACACAAATCGCATTGGAAATCGGTGTTTTTGCAATCTCTAATATCAACTCATCCGTTTCTGTAATTCCTGTCATATCCGATACCGGTTCAAATACAATCTGGTGTTTTTCATCCTCATTTACGACATTTATAACCTTCATTTCATAACTTGCCATGTTACATGTCGCATCATAGGTATCTCCTACTTGAAACGCATAGTCATCCGATGTGGCTGTAATATAATTCGAAGAGCCTGATGCCACCTTAATTAAAGTGCTTGCTTTTCTGGCATATCCTTGATGTAACTGTTCACTGACATCGGTAACAACACCCGCCTTACTCGCCACCAGTTGATAGTCAGACAACATTGCTTTCTTTTCATTTATATAGGCTTGTACCACACTGATATCCGCTTTCAATTTCTTAATATCTTTTTTATAATTCTGGCTTCTATCAATCTTTTGTAACTTCGTATAATGATCAATTAGCAATTGATCTTCTGTCTTTCTCTGTTCATATTGTTCAATCGCCTTCTCTAAACCATCATTTTCAAAAGTAACCATGACTTCTCCAGCTTCCACGCGTTCTCCCTCTTCCACATAACACTCTGCTACCTTCAATAAATCCTGTTGTATCGAATAGGAGTTAACCTCATACTCATCCGGTGTCAAAGTAAGAACTAGTTTTGGTTCTATCGTTTTACACTGCACAATGGTGGTTTGATAAATGTCCTTTTGATATTCTGCGATCGTTACCTGTGGTGCATCGCTGTTTACCACACCTTTCGTATTACAACCAGTTAATATCACCGCAAAAAAACATATGCAAAGATACATATACAACTTCTGTTTTCCGTTCATTTGATTATTTTTGCAATTTATCCAATCGCACTTTCTATCCTCCATCAGCACACCCCTTATCACTCTACCTATTAAACCAACTTACATATCTTACAAAAACATTGCATCTAAAAGTTATCTAAGTACTGTTATTTACAGCATTTACTATTTATGAAATGATGCATTTTTGATACAATCTTGATATATACTGTAGGATTAAAATAACGAAAGAATACGCGGAGGAAATACGATTGAAAGCACAAGCAAATGTACTAATTGTTGAAGATGAGATACCAATCTCAGACTTAATTAAAATGAATTTAGAAGACGAAGGATTTCAATGTACCTGCGTATACGACGGACTGGCTGCTGCTGATTTGTTGGAAGAACAGAATTTCGACCTGGTTCTTCTTGATATTATGTTGCCACAGGTGGACGGATATGAGCTGCTTAGTTATATCAAACCTCTTCACATCCCTGTTATCTTCTTAACAGCAAAAGCATCTTTAGAAGATCGCGTAAAGGGTTTGAATTTGGGTGCAGAGGACTACATTGTGAAACCTTTCGAAATATCGGAATTGTTAGCCCGGGTGAATGTAGTGTTGCGACGCTTCCACAAAAGTGAAAAAATATTAGCATTTCATGACCTTATTATCGACTTGGATAAGAGAACCGTTACCCAAAACAACACGACCATCGATTTGACTCCGAAGGAATTTGATTTACTGGTATATTTTGTTCGCAACAAGGATATGGTCTTACATAGAGATTCCATATACGAAGCGGTATGGGAAACAGAACATGATGGTAACACTAGAACCTTGGAACTTCATATACAACGTCTCCGCAAAAAAGTGGGTATAGAAAAACACCTAAAGACATTATACAAATCCGGTTATCGATTGGATTCCAAAGAATAAAGGAGAACAATATGCGTTTTCGATACAAAGTTATTATGATTAATATTGCATTTATATCCATTGCTTTAGGTGTACTAGGATTTGTTATGATTTATAAGAATTTCAACCAGGCAATCGATATACAGACAAGCTATGCCATTGAGGAGAACAACTTAATTCAGGCATCCATCGAATATCCATTATTGGATGTCTTAAATGAACGAGACCCGAAAATTGCCAAAAGTCTTTACGAAGCTGGCAAGGACACCAGCACACAGCTTCTGTCCGGAAACTCCTTTTTGTATATCTTTTATGACGACAAACTAGTATATAGCAATGATGCTTCTATGCATGACACGACTGCTTCTGGCAAAAATGTTGCCATGAAAAAGATATCTTTTTCGAAGCAGAACTTTATTCCAAATACCCTTTTTTCTTCTTTGGAATTTGGTGGTAAGAACTACATCACATGCAAGGATGAAACCGGTTATCAACTCTTTATTGCATCCAAAAACATCTTAGAAGAAAAAGAGTTATACATCATCACCAAACGAAATGTCAACGATACATACAATCTGCTCTATAGTCAGATTGGTTATTTTCTCTTTTTAATGATTTTGGTGGTAGCTATTTGCTCTTTGTTTCTCTATGTTATTAGCACCAAGTTAACGAAACCATTAGAGAAATTAAACGAAGTAACAGACACCATTGCACAAGGGAATTATGAGATCCGTGCTGACATTTCCTCCGACGATGAGATTGGAATGCTAGTTGAGAAATTCAACAATATGGCTCTTGCCATTTCTCAACATATCGAAGAACTCAATCTCATGGTGAAGCAGCGCGAACAATTTGTGGCAGACTTTACACACGAAATCAAAACACCAATGACTACCATTATTGGTTATGCAGATACATTACGTTCCAAAGAACTAACAGAAGAACGAAAAAAATTAGCTTATCAATATATCTATAGTGAAGGCAAACGACTAGAAAACATGTCTATGAAGCTCTTCGATTTGATTTATTTAAAGGATAACGATTTGGTTCGATCTGAAATCCAGGCTCTAGACATCGCAAAAGAAATTGCAGAAAGTATGCAGCCAATCTTAGATCGAAAAGAAATCCATCTCGAAACAGAGTTGGATCCTTCTATCATTTATGGTGATTTGGAATTGCTAAAGACGGTATTTATTAATCTGATTGATAATGCTAGAAAAGCCTCACCAGAACAATCTACTATATGGTTCCGTGGTTTTTCCAAGGATAACGCATATGTATTTCAAGTAGAGGACCATGGCTGCGGAATGGACGAAGAAACAAAACAGCACATTTGTGATGAGTTCTATATGGCAGACAAGTCCCGCTCCCGCGCAGAAGGCGGTGCAGGACTTGGTATGTCGCTAGCATCTTTAATTATTCTTCGTCATGGTGCTACCATGGATATAGAAAGTGAATTAGGTAAAGGGTCCATTTTCACCATTACTCTACCGCTAACATAATAGAACCTACTCCAATAGCATCATCAAATCTAGCTCATCATCTATCGTCTGGTAGTAAATCACGCCCTCTTCCTTCAGATCAATACGACTTCCATCTATTGCATTCACCCAGATGGTGTACGATGCCGGATTTGAATTCGATTGCTCATAAGGCGCATCTACACTGAAGCACCATGCCGGAATGTAGGTATATTGGTCCGACTTTACTTCGTTCCAGACACGGATATATTCCAAAGATAAACCACGCCATGTATTGGACTGCGCTTCTGAATGTTCCAACTCCGAACGAATAATATTCTGAATCTGTTCATATTCCAATAACTTCACTGGCCTACCCATCGCTTCTTTCGTAAGACAACCTTCATAGGTCATTTCAAGCAAGCCATTATCATTGATTGCTATAATTACTTTTTCCGGAGCATAACCATTTTTCATTCTCTCCGTATCCAAATACATATCTTCCCCGTAATATCTGGTACAATTCACTGCTATATTTTCTATACCACGAGTTAGTACAATGTAATACCCATCACAACGACTATTTTCCGTCGAATCAGATGCGAATCCCCTGCTTTGAATTAACAAGTCATCAACAGACAAGGCTTTCATATCCGTAAGACCAATATCTTCACATATTGCCTCCGCCTTTTTGCAAGCCTCTTCCTTGGTCATTTTTGACAGGTTATTATCGAAACCACTTGTATTATATATTGGATATAACCTTCTATCTGCGAAATCATTTTCATTTACTGCAGACATCATCCATGAAGAACGATTCTCCTCTTCATCCACAGCAAAGGATAATGTATATTCCACACCATCTTTGTTATAGATATAATGATTCTCACTGTAATCCGTAATCATATCTGAAACATCTTCTTTTGCAGGCAAGGTAGACATGATATTTTCTAATCGTTTCTTCTCATTCAAATAGCTTTGTGCATATGAGCCTTGATCTGCAGGATAATCAGAGCGCACCACGTTATCACAATGCTCGATTCGTTTCTTAGCCCACTCTTTTGTCGGTACTTTATCCACATTTACTTTTACAGAATCCGTTCCCATAAAATACTCCACCAGCTTCTTTTTCTCTTCTGGCGTATAATAATGCTCCGATACTTCTAAGGTGTACATATCCGAAACCTCCGGAATGCTAATACTTGCATTGACATATATATCTTCTTCGCCTGTAGAAATGGTCTCTTTCCAGACCGTATCGGTAACACCTAATTGCTCCGCCAAATTACCATCTATTTTCTGTACTGCTGTAGTATCGACCTCATTTAAATGGCTTTCTTTAGAAGAATTATCCATACCATATATCACTTCTTCTTTATCACAACCGGTAAACAACAAAGCTAGACAACTAGCTACCAATACTATTTTTTTACCTCTCATACTAATACCTCTTTAACGTATGCGTTATTTGCATATTATGCTTCTTTATTCGTAATCCCCAAGACCATATGCATAAAATAAGGTTGGCGTTCCATTTGCATCCATATCAATTCTACTTCCATCAATAGCATTAATCCAGACAAAATGACGTGTACTTGCCATAGCGAAACCGGCTTGCGTTGCATTGATTCGCAATCTCCAGGCAGGAATATATGTGAATTGATTCGGATCTTCATCATTTTTCACTCTGACATACGAAAGCTCCAATGTCTGCCACCCCTCAATATATCCCTTCGTTTCAGACTTTAATTCTTGTCTGAACACCTCTTGTACCTCGTCGATACCTAATAACTTTACAGGTTCACTCATCTGCTCTTCTTTCAGCATACCTTTACAAAATACAGAAATGATTCCCTTATCATTCAAACACACCTCTACACATTCCGTACTGTATGGTAACATAGTATTTTCTCCATCTAGATACGTTTCTTCATCTAAATACGTTGTATAATCCACCGAAACCCCTTCTATTTGTCTTACTAATCTTACAAAATAACCATTCAGCTCCTTTACAGAGCCATTATCCCATTGTGCAGGATTGGCAGTTACAGGCATCATATGATACATCCCTAGGTCCTCACATAGTTTCTTAGCCTGTTCTTTCGCCTCTTCCGGTGTCAACTGACAAAGATTATTGCTTGGTACAAATCCCCCATCTATCCCTGCACCTAGCTCCCAGCATGTCAGTTCATCATCTTCCACTTCTATCTCTAGGAAATGATTCTTATCAACCGCCTGCAATGACCAGGCAGAACGATTTCTAGTTTCATCATTAAAGAAAGAAATCGCATATTCCACATCATTCTTTTTTCCTTTATATGCCTCTGCCAAATAATCACCAGAAAGTTCATCTAGGTCTGCAGCCGCAGGTGCCTCATTTACAAGACCTGTCAATCTGGATATTTCTTTTTCATAACTTGCCTTTTCTTGATCTGTTGGCACTTGAATATAATCAAAGGTAGAATATACAAATTGTTCATACGCATCCATCGGCATAATCATTTGAAACTTTGGATACTTCCCTTCCGCAATAGCCTGTTCATACATATTAATTCTATCCTGCAAGGATTCCTTTGTTACTGACACATCCTTATCTACACGGATACTATCTGCATCCATAAAATACTCTGCAATTTTCTTTTTATCCTCCGATGTCAAATAATATTCCTTGGCCGTAACCGTATACATATTTTGAGTCTCCGGAACTGTAATGGATGTTTTAAAATCTGCACTTCCATTGGACATTTGAATTGTTTCCTTCCATGTTTCATCTTCACCAATTCCCAATTCATCCTTTAATGTTGCATTAGCAGGTGCTTCACTTCTACTTTCACTGTTCTCCACTGTTGTTGTGCTTTCCGTATCATACACAACCTCTTTCTGTCCACAACCAGATAGCATTAACGACATCATTCCTAAAATCACATAGAACTTTGCTTGTTTTTTCATAATCCTCTCCCTTTCAAATTGTTTATAACATATACTGTGTGAAATAGCTATCATCTTATCCTCTGCTATTTGATTATCTTTTTATAAATATTAATGTACAATTCCTTTGCATCAAAAAGTTATCAAACAGATGCATTTTTGACAAAAATATATGTTATAATCTTTTCATAAAAAAATCTGTTGTCATTAATTTACATTACAACACAGGAAGAGGAAGATACATATGAAGATTTTTCATAACAAAACAGTTTTAATCACCAGTTTTATATTAGTTACAATTCTTGGCATCATTCTTCCAGGCTTTTTATTACACGTCACTTTTTCATCCAAGTTGGGTGCTGTTAATCCGATATCAACAGATTTATATAATACATCGAACTCCGCTATTGCAAAAAATGCTTCTTTGAAGCTTACGGAATACGAGCGAATGAAATTGATATCCGGTTCATGGGCCAGCACACAAACCCAAATAGATACTTCTAGTGCTAACATCAGTGAAGTCGAGGCTGTAGAATTGGCCAGAAATGCAGTCTCTCAATTACATACTGCGAATGCATATCCTTATCATTTTGACTCTGCTTACAACAATTGGTACACTTGGAAAACGAATTACTATCAATGTACCGAATCCTCTTTCCAAACGTATTCCGCTTATTATTGGAAGGTGACCTTCTATCGATATGATACAGATGAAATACACGAGGTACTAATCACCGAAAATGGCACACTACTCGCAATTCGGAATAACCATCCAAAAGAAACATTGAAAAGCTTATCTAGTTCATGGAGTGCTGCTATCAATAACTATTATAAGGCACAGTATACAGATGCTGAAAATATTATTTTTTTAGACAGTGAATTTCGAGTTCCTACGTACTCAGATTTTACAATTGAGGCAGACTCATCCTTGTCACAGCTTCTAATATTAAATAATACAGATGTCACCGATTTATCTTCATTTCGAAAAATGGTGTATTCACAGATACCAGATGGTACAGAAATCTATCATCTCTATCAAGGAAGTAATGATGAATATTTTCTTATGTATTGTATTCCTTGGGAAGAGTGAAAACATGATTAACGCAAAAAAGCGAGCAGTATAAACTGCTCGCTTTTTTATCTTATTTCACACATCCAATAATCTCATTAATATCTTCAATGCCCTTTTCTACCATGAACTTCTTCATGCCCTCGATAATCTCTAAGGTTACACAAGGATTATGGAAGTTCGCAGTACCAACAGATACCATTGTAGCACCTGCCATCATGAATTCGATTGCGTCCTCGTAATTCATGATACCTCCCATTCCAATCAATGGTAGCTTTACCGCATTGGCAACCTGATATACCATACGAACCGCAATCGGTTTAATTGCCGGTCCTGACACGCCACCAGTCTTATTTGCCACTGCAAAGCTTCTACGGTTAATGTCAATCTTCATACCTGTTAATGTATTAATAAGCGATAATGCGTCTGCACCGCCCGCTTCCGCTGCTCTTGCCATCTCTGTAATATCTGTCACGTTCGGACTTAACTTCATCACAATTGGCTGTTTTGCTTTCGCCTTTACCGCTTTGGTAATCTGCTCTAATGCCTTTGGATCTTGACCAAACGCAATACCACCTTCTTTGACATTTGGACAAGAAACATTAATCTCAAGTAATGCTACATCCTCATCTGCCAATCGCTCTACTACCTCTACATAATCCTGTTCAGACTTACCACATACATTTACAATAATGCTGGCATTGTTCTGCTGTAAAAATGGAATATCTCTTTTACAGAACACATCGATTCCCGGATTCTGTAACCCTACTGCATTCATCATTCCACCGTAAGTTTCTGCGATACGTGGCGTTGGATTACCAGGCCAAGGGATGTTTGCTACACCCTTGGTAGTAACTGCACCTAACTTGCTCAGATCAACAAAATCACCATACTCGGCACCGGAACCAAAAGTACCGGATGCAACCGTTACCGGATTCTTAAATTCTACTCCTGCAATATTTACTGAAAGATTCATTTAAAATTCCACCTCCCGTGCATCAAATACCGGCCCATCCTTACAGATACGCTTATTATTCACATTGGTGTGATAGTCCACTTCCTTAGACTTACAAACACATGCAAGGCATGCTCCGATTCCACATGCCATCTTCTCTTCCATGGAAATCTGCGCTTCAATATTATTAGCAATCGCATATTCCTTAATGGCACGAAGCATTGGTGTTGGACCACAGGCATAAATGATATCACCCTCAATCTCATACTCACGAATGGCATCTAACACATTACCTTGTACACCATGCTTACCATCTTCACTGGCGATATATACCTCACCACTTGGCTCTAAATCTTCTAACAAGAATGTCTCGTCACGGAACCCTAACACAATGCTCTTTTCACAATCTAACCACTTGGCAAGCTCTACCATTGGCGGAATACCAATACCACCACCAATCAAAATTGCCTTCTTATCCTTTAATGTAAAACCATTACCAAGAGGACCCATGACATCAATCTTATCGCCCTCTTTTAACTTGGAAAACTCATCTGTTCCTTTACCAACCACACGATACACAAGACGAACTGTCCCTTTTTCTGTATCAAACTCACAGATACTGATTGGTCTTGGCAACAAATTGGCTCCATTCTTGCTATATAACGAAACAAACTGTCCCGGTTTTGATGCATTAGCAATCTCCGGTGCATGCAAAACCAAGCTATAAATATCACTTGAAAGCTTTTCCTGACTTCTAACCTTCGCGGTCATTTTCACTCCACTCATTGTCGTTCTCCTTATTCTTTATCCAAGCCATGCCCTACGCAAGCAAGCTTGCTCGGTGTCACGGCATTCGCCGTATGTGCTTCCGCTTGAAATTGTCTGATTGTGAGCAAGCTCACACAGACAATTCAGCTCAACCACGCATGGCTCATTTCAACGCGCAGATCGCTCCTGTAATATCCTCTACCATATCGATGACAGCCTGACGAGACGCGTCTGCAAAATTCTCTGCTCCAAACTTAGCATACTTGTCCTGCTTGTAAGCTGCAATAATTCCTCTTGAAGAATTCACAATTGCACCAAGTCCATCTGCGTTGAAGTAGTGTACCAAATCTTCAGCCTTACCACCCTGTGCACCATAACCAGGTACTAAGATATAGGTCTTAGGCATCAATTTACGAAGTACTTTACCCATCTCCGGATAAGTAGCACCAACTACACAACCAACATTACTGTAGGTATCTCCCATACACTCTTCGCCCCATTCTACAACCTTCTTAGCAACCAACTCATAAAGTGGTGTTCCGTCAACCAACTGATCCTGGAACTCACCAGAAGAAGGATTCGAAGTCTTAACTAAAACGAAGATACCTTTGTTCTCCTGCTTACAAACTTCTACGAAAGGTTTCACACCATCCGAACCAAGGTATGGATTCACAGTTACGAAATCCTCGGAAAAACCAGAGAAAGTGTTACTGCCAACTTGTACCTTACCGATATGTCCTACTGCATATGCGGTAGAAGTAGAACCGATATCTCCTCTTTTTATATCACCAATTACAACCAAGCCCTTTTCCTTACAGTACGCACATGTCTTTTCAAATGCTGCAAGTCCCGGAATACCAAACTGCTCATACATAGCAATCTGTGGCTTTACTGCCGGAATCAAATCATAAGTCGCATCTACAATAGCTTTATTGAACTGCCAAATTGCTTCTGCTGCTCCTTCCAAAGTCTCACCATACTGTTCAAATGCTGCTTTCTGAATGTGTTCTGGCACATAAGAAAGCATTGGGTCTAAGCCCACAACAACCGGTGCATTCAAAGTTGCAATTTTGTTTACTAATGTGTTAATCATGTTATCCTCCTATGTTAATGGACTTTTGCGTCCATTATTATCACTAATATTGATATAACGAATTACTTTGTCATATAACAACTCGCGCAATTCTATTATACCTTAAATGAAATTATCTACAAGGGTTATTTTACCGATATTCCTCTATAATTTTCCAATCCTCGTCCGTAACAGTTCCTGACACTTCTACCAAATCATCACCCTTATATACATAGCGTATTGAAAAACCATATTCCTCATTCAAAAGACGGTTGATAAAAATGCGGTCACCCTCCCAGAGCTTCAGTTTCATAACTTCTTCCTTCGGTACCCACTGCAAATCCCCTTCGTCACAGGTAATCAAATCTCCGGTAAATCCGTCCACTACATATAAAAACATATACTCTGTCTCCCAGACATCCGAAACAAATGTGATAACCCCTGCAAAGGTAAAGCTTGTGACAGTAAGTCCGGTTTCTTCCATAATCTCACGTTTCATACAATCTTCCGGACTTTCATCTTGTTCTAGCTTACCACCGATTCCTAACCACTTATCGTGGCTTTGGTCATTTTCTTTTTTGGTTCTATGTAACATCAAATATTGGTTATTCTTTTCGATATAACAAAGAGTTGTTAGTTTCATTCATCCATCCTCCTGGCAACATATGCTGAATATATTTTATATGTAACGACCATGAAAAGCAACTATTCTCATTAACAATTCTGCCCAAATGGCACCAAAGAAAAAGGTGCTTGCAAGGTTTACTTTCCTACACAAACACCTCATTATACTTTCTCTTTTATTCTGTATACGGAGCTAGACTTACGCGTACAAAATACCCCTGATTCTCACCACACACTGGGCACTCTGTTGGTGCAAGCTTTGTCTCGATTGTATGACCACAATTTAAACACATCCAAGCCGTAGATACATCGGATACGAATAATTTATTCTCTTCCATCCATTTTTTGAATTTCTCGAAGCGTTCAGCGTGCATTTTTTCCACTCTTCCAATCATAAAGAATGCTCTTGCTATGTCATCAAAGCCTTCTTCCTTTGCCACCTGTTCAAATTCCTTATACACCACGTCATGCTCTTCATTTTCATTATGCGCTGCCATACCAAGTAAATCCTCTAATGACTCGCTAATATCAATCGGATAGGTTCCATCAATCGATATATTCTCACCGGATAAATCTGTTAAGAATTCATAGAATACCTTTCCGTGTGCTCTCTCCTGCTCTGCAGTGAACTTGAACACTTCTTCTAACACATGAAGATTTTGCTCATGTGCCTGCTGCGCCGCATAGGTATATCGATTTCTTGCCTGAGACTCTCCTGCAAATGCTTTCATTAGATTTTCTTTGGTTTTGCTGTCTTTGAAATTAACTGCCATAATGTCCTCCTTATAAGTTAATATCTATAAGGATTGACAAACTATACCATTTATATACAAAAAGGAGTTGAATTTTATCAACTCCTTACACAAAACATTTTGTATATAATAATACAAGTTTTTATTGCCAAAAACAGAACAGGAGAAGAATCAACAATGATTCTTCTCCTAAATATCAAAACTATAATTATTCTACTGAATAGTTCGGTGCTTCCTTAGTAATCTGGATATCGTGTGGATGACTTTCTTTTAAAGATGCTGCTGATATCTCAACAAACTCAGCCTTCTCATGAAGCTCTTCGATTGTCTTAGCACCACAGTAACCCATACCGGAACGAAGACCACCAAGCAACTGGAATACCGTATCTTCTACTGTTCCCTTGTAAGCTACACGACCTTCTACACCTTCCGGAACTAACTTCTTCGCATTAGCCTGGAAGTAACGATCCTTACTACCATTCTCCATAGCAGCGATAGATCCCATTCCACGGTATACCTTATACTTACGACCCTGGAACAATTCGAAATCTCCAGGAGACTCATCTGTACCTGCAAAAAGACTACCCATCATACATACGTTAGCACCTGCTGCAAGCGCCTTCGTAATATCACCTGAATACTTGATACCACCATCTGCAATAACAGGAATTCCGTATTCTTTTGCAATATCATACGCTTCCATAATCGCAGTAATCTGTGGAACACCAATACCAGCAACCACACGGGTTGTACAGATAGAACCAGGTCCGATACCAATCTTAACCGCATCAACACCCATCTTAATCATCGCTTCAGCACCACTTCTGGTTGCTACGTTACCAGCGATAATCTGCAAATCAGGGAACTTCTCACGAATCAAATTAAATGTCTTAAGTACATTAGCAGAATGTCCATGTGCTGTATCAATTACAACCGCATCTACCTTTGACTTCACAAGCTCGCCTACACGATCTGTAATATCCGGTGTAACACCAACTGCTGCAGCACAAAGCAATCTTCCCTGTGAATCTTTTGCAGAATTTGGATACTTGATTGTCTTTTCAATATCCTTAATTGTAATCAATCCCTTAAGATTGTAATTCTCATCAACAATCGGAAGCTTCTCTTTACGAGCTACTGCGAGCATCTTCTTCGCTTCCTCTAACGTAATGCCTTCTCTTGCTGTAATCAAACCTTCTGAAGTCATAGATTCCTTAATCTTCTTAGAGTAATCTGTCTCAAACTTCAAATCACGGTTTGTAATAATACCAACAAGCTTCGTTCCTTCACAAATAGGTACACCTGAAATGCGGAACTTTGCCATCAACTTATCAGCATCATCTAATGTATGTTCCGGAGAAAGAGAAAATGGATCAGTAATAACACCATTCTCCGAACGCTTAACCTTATCAACCTCTTCAGCCTGTGCCTCAATCGACATATTCTTGTGAATAACACCGATACCACCCTGTCTAGCCATAGCAATCGCCATTCTGTGCTCTGTAACAGTATCCATACCTGAACTCATAAGCGGAATCTGTAACTGAATCTTCTGCGTAAGCTGTGTTCTCAAGTCCACGTCATTCGGAATTACTTCTGAATAAGCCGGAACTAAAAGTACGTCGTCAAATGTAATGCCTTTTCCAATAATTTTACTCATATCTCCTCTGCCTTTCCTAAAAATGATATTGTCACTATCTAAAACAATCCACCAATCCGAATCGATGTATCATTTCCGATAAGTAGCTACTAATTACTCTTCATATACACAAATGTAAAGTTTCAAAAACTCTGCACCGTCAAACATAAGCGGTACTGCAATTGGATCGATGTCTGACTTAATCTGCAAATCTGTTCCAATCATAGAAATTGGTGGCGTAATATCAATCACCTTTCCCTGTGTAGAAAAGACGGTTGCTGTATTACCCATAATCATGTTACTAAGCTCATTCAGTGCCGAACAAGCCATCTCATCTAACTCTGCAATCGGCATACCGAACATCATCTTACTTGCAATTACTTTTGCATTCTCAACATTCATTGCCAATACGGCCTGTCCCTTCATCTGACCCACAACTCCTACTGTAATAGAATAAGTTGGTTCTGTAAAAGAAAAATCTGCCAATACAGGCTTTCCTACAGTCAGCTTCATCTGTGTCACACTTTCAAAGACACTCATTGTAGATTGCAAAAATGGATTAATATTATTCACATCCAAAGCTTTTCTCATCTTTATCCTCTTTCCGCTAAATTGCTATTCACATAATAGTCTATTATACATGAAACCAATATACATATCAAACAAAAAAGAGAAGTTTTTGACTTTTTTTGATATTTGTCTATTGTATCAAATGTTTCCTTTTTTGCAAGACCTTTTTTCACAATTTTTTAATATTTTGTTTTTTCTTTTTTCTTCCTATGTTATACTAATTACGCAAATCACGACTTTACACGTGATCACATATGTAAAATTTTATCACAACAAGAATATATATACTGTAAAGAGAACATTTCAATTAGGAGGATTCCTCAATGAATCAACATTTTAGCGAAATATTACCTGATATTGTAAATGCCATCAATAATAACTATACACAATCTGATCTGTTACTCGGAAAAGGCGACAAACGACTTCCTGTCCGCAGTACAATTATTGAAATTTTGGAAGATTTGAAACAACTGATTTTTCCGGGATACTTCAGCATAGAGCGTGTCGACTCCGGTAATGCATCTTACTACACCGGTCAGATGTTAGCCACACTTCATCGCAAGCTCAAAAAACAAATTGCAATCGCACTGGCTTATGACTGTAATGAAGAAGTCACTGCCGGTACACCCCACATAAAGCAACAAGCCGAATCTATCTGTTGCGATTTTCTTTCAAAAATCCCGGACATCCAAAAGATGTTATTATTAGACGTACAGGCTGGTTATGATGGAGACCCTGCAGCAGACAGTCGCGAGCAGATTATTTTCTCATATCCCGGCTTCTACGCAATATTCGTATACAGAATTGCCCATGAATTGTATAAGATGAAAGTACCATTTATTCCTAGAATCATGACAGAACATGCCCATAACAAAACAGGTATTGATATCAACGCCGGTGCTACCATCGGAAAATACTTTTTCATGGACCACGGAACCGGAATTGTAATCGGTGAGACCACCGTAATCGGCGATTACGTAAAGCTCTACCAGGGCGTTACGCTTGGTGCGCTTAGTACCAGAGGTGGTCAGCATCTTTCAGGTGTACGTCGTCACCCAACAATTGAGGATAATGTAACCATTTATTCCAATGCAACTATCTTAGGTGGCGAAACCGTTATCGGACGCGAATCTGTTATCGGTGGTGGTGCATTTATCACAAGCTCCATTCCAGCAAAGACCAGAGTATCCGTTACGCCACCGGATTTGGCAATCAAAAATGACGCAAGAGCAGAGCTTTCAGCGACAGAGTATGTGTATGAAATTTAAAGATATACAAAAATAGATAAAGAGGTTATAACAACATGGTTTTAGCATGTCAGAATATCTCTAAAGCTTATGGCATAACAGAGATACTTAATAATATTAATTTTTATATAGAAGCAAAAGAAAAACTTGCCATTGTGGGAGTAAATGGTGCCGGAAAGTCTACTCTTTTAAAAATCATTATGCAAGAGGAAGAAGCAGACGAAGGTCAAGTGGTAATCGGGAAGGATATCTCCATCGGATATCTTGCCCAGCATCAAAATGACTATTATGATAAGACCATTTATGAAGAATTAGTTAGCGTGAAACAAAATGTAATTGATTTACAGGAGCAGATTCGACAGTTGGAACAAGATATGAAACATCTCGAAGGTCAAGAGTTGGAAAATGCGCTTGAACGTTATACTCGAATGAATCATACCTTTGAACAGCAGGATGGATATGCTTTTGAGAGTCAGATTACAGGAATTTTGAAGGGACTTGGATTTACTGAAAGTGATTTTCACCGTCCAGTATCGGAGCTTTCCGGCGGACAGAAGACCAGAGTGTCCCTGGGACGACTTCTACTCTCCCGTCCGGATATTATATTGCTAGATGAGCCAACCAACCACTTGGATCTAAATAACATTGCGTGGTTGGAGGGATATTTGAAAAACTATGACGGTGCTGTGATTATCGTATCCCATGACCGTTATTTCTTAGATAAAATTGTAACAAAGGTAGTAGAATTAGAGCTCACAAAGAGTACAATCTATCACGGCAATTACAGCTACTATGCAAAGAAGCGCGAAGAGGTGCGTCTTTCTAAGTACCGTGCTTATATGAACCAACAAGCGGAAATTAAGCATCAAGAAGAAGTAATTGCAAAGCTGAAACAATTTAACCGCGAGAAATCCATTAAGCGTGCGGAAAGCCGTGAGAAAATGCTGGATAAGATTGAACGCCTGGATAAACCTCAAGAGGTTCATGACGAAATGCGCCTCACCCTCACACCGGATATTGAAAGCGGTAACGATGTATTGTTAGTGGAAGGCCTTGCGAAATCCTATGGAGATAATACGCTATTCACCAATCTCGGTATGGATATTAAACGCGGCGAACATGTTGCTTTGATTGGTAATAACGGAACCGGCAAAACAACGATTTTAAAGATTATTAACCAACTCATTCCAAAGGATGCCGGAAAGATTGTCTTGGGTGCCCAAGTACATGTGGGTTACTACGACCAGGAGCATCAGGTATTGCATCCGGATAAGACCATCTTCGATGAACTACACGATGCGTATCCGAATATGACCAATACCAAAATCCGTAATGTTTTAGCAGCATTTTTATTTACCGGCGAGGATGTATTTAAGGAAATCAAAGATCTAAGCGGTGGTGAACGAGGACGTGTCAGCCTTGCAAAGCTTATGCTTAGTAATGCAAACTTCTTGATTCTCGATGAGCCAACAAACCACTTAGATATTACTTCGAAAGAGATTTTGGAAAATGCGCTAAAAAATTACAGTGGAACCATTCTTTACGTTTCCCACGACCGTTATTTCATCAATCAGACAGCAACCAGAATCTTGGATTTGCATGATGGTGGAATCACTTCTTATATTGGTAACTACGATTACTACATTGAACAACAGTTAGTATCGACTTCCAAAGCAGAAGAAAAAATAGTTGTGATAAAAGAAGAAACCGAAACTAAAAAGGACTGGAAGCGTTCCAAAGAAGAACAGGCAAAGGAACGCAAACGCCAGAATGATATTAAGAAGACCGAAGCTCGTATTGAAGAATTAGAACAATTACTCTCTGACCTGAATGACGAGATGTCTTTACCTGAATATGCAACTAACTCTGCGAAACTGAATGAAATTGCAGAGAAACAAGCAGTTGCAAATGATGAATTGGAGCAGCTTTATGAATTGTGGGAGGAACTTTCTGAGGAGTAAATTCCTTTATTCAATAAAATCATAACATGAAATACCATCAATATAATTCTATGTTGATGGTATTTTTAATTCTCTACCAGTTCACACATAAATCAATCACAAATTCATGTTACAATGTCTCTACTCTGAATTTCATTTATACATATTGCTTCTAAACATTCTTATTTTATTAATTATCCACTTGACACACGTATTTATACGTATTAAAATTAAAGAAAGGCGATTTATGAAAACAAGCGAATTACGAAAGATTTTAAAGAAACATGGTTGTACTCTATCCTGTCACGGAAAACGACACGATCTGTGGTACAGCCCTATCACAGGAAAGACTTTTCCTGTACCAAGACACTCATCAAAAGAAATCCCTACAGGAACATACGAAAGCATCCGCAAAGATGCTGGCTTTTAGGAGGTGCTCTATGAACAAATATATTTATCCTGCTATATTCAAAAAGGAAGAAACTGGCTATTCTGTATTTTATCCAGATATTGATGGTTGCTATACCTGTGGCGATTCATTAGAGGATGCTATGGAAATGGCAGAAGATGTACTTTCACTTGTGCTGTACACATATGAAACTGATGGCAAAGCCATTCCCATTCCAAGCGATTGCTCTACCATCCAAACGGACAAACAATCATTTGTGTCTCTTATTAAATGTGACACATTAGAATACCGCAAGCGTTTTTCCAATAAGGCAGTGAAGAAAACCTTAACCATTCCCGAATGGATGAATGACGAAGCAACTCGACTTGGCATTAACTTTTCTCAATTATTACAAGAAGCACTTATGCAGAAATTGAAGTTATAGAGAATACAACAATTACTGACACATATAAGGAATCTACATCTCAAAGAAAAAGGATAGCAATATGGTACACATTGAAACCCGTATACCAACAACACTATCCTTTTTCTAATCTAATTCACATTTTACTCAAACACAACTTCCTTGTGATATGCACATCGTTCTAACAAAAGTTCTCGATAAGTTCTGCCATCTTCCGTTAGCGCACCTGGCTGTCTCCAATAGTCTCCTTTTAGTTCATCTAACCAAGTAATAGCATCTACCTTCAACTCATCAAAATATTTTAAGATAATCACGGTTCGATATTTTTCAGAAAGCATATCAATGGCTTGATACAGATCCATCTTGTCTTCACTAGATACTGCTTCCTCTGGCATTGCGATATGTACATTTTCAATATTATCGACACTGAATTCCTTGCGATAATAATCGTTGATTGCGTTATATAGAATTCTGGTAATCCAAGTTTTGAAATACTTTGCTTCCTTTAAACTTCGTATAGACTGAAAACCTTTTAATATACAATCACCAACTACATCTAATGCAATATCTTCATTCTTAGTCGATAACATTGCAGTCTTGTACAGATATTCTTTATAATGTGCTATGAGCTTACCGTAACTTTCCGCGTGACCGTGTACGGCTTTCTTTGTAAGCTTTTCTATCATTTTGTCATCTAACAAGTACCACACCTCTTTTCCATGAGTGTTCCGGAATTCTCTCATTTGATTATACACTGATTAGACGTAGGAATGGAGAAAATGGTTACAAAAAAATAATCGAGTAGGCTGACTCCTACTCGATTTAGTTAACACCACACATCGCATGCATAAGCATGTGCAGCATTCTCTGTATATTACTACGTATGGTAAAAAATAGCATTTCGAAAAAAGTTGCGAACTTACTTTAACTGAATTGTAAATGGTTCTCCTATGCTTTGGTAATCATTGCCTATCTCACCACTTTGCTCCGGCATTTCCACTGCATAGACTTGTAGAGTTAGCTGGCTTGCTTCTGCACTAAAATCATATCCTGTATCCTCTTCTAACACAAACCAACACTCACCATCTCCACCGATATGTGACAAGTAGAAATATATCTCGCTTCCAAGGTCATCTATTCCCTTTAACCGTACATCGTAATCCAAATTACCATTTCCCAACTCAAAATACACTCTCGGCCCCATTGTATTATAAGAAAACATTGTAAAATTTATTGTATCGCCATTCGGAAATTCACATTGTTCTTCTAAAGGAATGGTTATGGTTTCTATCGCCAACTGCTCTCCAGATGCGGCAAACTCCACCGCTCCCACCTTGCTAACATCAAAAATATTAATGACTTCTTCATCTGGTTTCTCTTCGTAAGCGTAAAATACAAGCTTATAATAATTCTTTTGTTCTATATCCACATCAGACAAAATAATGTTGTCGAGGGCTACCATATTATTTTCATCCTCCATCCAACATGTACCAGTCGATCCTCCATATACACTTTTTCCATTCACTTCCACATCCAGATAACAATTCATTGTAGCTTCATCTAGATTTTCAGTCGTCACGGTATAAGAAACCACCATTTCATTTCTATCCATAACGACATCATTGACTGTGATTGTCAATCCATCCTTTACAATCGTCTTACCAACCACAGTTTCATAACTTGATAGATTCGTCTCCATCCCCAACATTTCTTGAACACTATAAGTAATCGTTTTTATCTGTGCATAAGTCTCACGCCGAAAAGGGCCAAATGCCAATGTACACACCAACACCACCGCAGCCACAGCTATATATCGCCTAATATGTTTTTTGTTGCTCATTTCTTTGTTACACTTCTGTTTAAATGCTTTTTTCCAGTGTTTCATTTCATCCGGTAACACCTCTGCAATCTCGTAGTCTTCCACCTGAATGTCCATATCATTTAAAAGAGTATATATACTATCCTTCATAATTACCCTTCCTTTCCATATCCTTGCGAACCTTTCGCTTTGCTCTGGACAAACGGTTGTAAATCACCGATTTTTCCATGCCCATCACCTCACTCACCTCATCCATGCTCTGCTCTTCCACATACAATCGATAGAACAATTCTCTGTCTTTTTCCTTAAGGCAACATAGCAGTTGCTCTGTCTCTTCTGAAATGAGTTCTTCTAATTCCAAACTAGGCTCACAGGTTCCATCAACAATATGAACTACTTGGTCGTCTATACGTTCTTCCCACATCTCCTTGGAATGCTTTCTAAGCGCATCCAAAGCCTTCAATCTTGCAATTCCGCCAATCCAATTTGCAAAGATACTTTTTTCTGGCTGGTAGGAAGAAATGTGATTCCATACCGCAAAAAATACTTCGTTGATGCAATCCTCCTCATACTGTGTCAAGCTGTACAGATGTCGATGGACTACTGATTTCACCAATCCACCATAATGCAACATGACGTATTCCAAGGCTCGCTCATTGCCATTATTTAATTGTTTAATAAAGTTTTTCTCTGTAATTTTCACTTTCGAGACCTCTTTCGTGTTTTTCTTACACCTTATATTCGCAAAAAAATGAACTTTTCTATCAAAAAAATATAAATTTTTATTCCATTTTAAAAGACGAACTTTTCTATAACAATCGAGTAAACTCGATTATACTTCGTACAACATCTCGCCTATCAGCTCGATGATGTACATTCGCCAAATAGACAATTGCATGCAAGCACGCTTGTCTACTTTGCTCATTGTATACACAAAAAGTGTCCGCTTCTAAATCATATTAGAACGGACACTTTTAATTCATTTATAATAACTTTATTATCCTTATAAGCTTGCCTCTAATGTCTTGCGAATCTCCTTGATGAAATTCTCAGAGTTAAGTACTGTCGGATTCTCAATACTTGTAATCAAAGCAAGATCCTTTGTCATTCTACCAGACTCGATAGTTCCAAGTGTTGCAGCCTCTAATTTATCTGCAAATGTCATAAGCTCTGGAATGTTGTCAAGCTCTCCACGCTTTCTAAGAGCACCAGTCCAAGCAAAGATGGTTGCTACAGAATTTGTAGATGTCTCCTCACCAGCTAAATGCTTGTAGTAGTGTCTCTGTACCGTTCCGTGAGCTGCCTCATACTCGTAAACACCTGTTGGTGAAACAAGTACCGATGTCATCATTGCAAGTGAACCAAATGCAGATGATACCATATCGGACATAACATCACCATCGTAGTTCTTACAAGCCCAGATAAAGCCACCCTCAGCCTTCATAACACGAGCTACTGCATCATCAATTAATGTATAGAAATATTCAATGCCTGCAGCTTTGAACTTCTCATCATACTCTGCATCATAGATTTCCTGGAAGATATCTTTAAATCTATGATCATACTTCTTAGAAATGGTATCCTTTGTTGCAAACCATACAGACTGCTTTGTATCTAATGCATAGTTAAAGCATGCTCTTGCAAAGCTTGAGATTGACTCATCTAAGTTGTGCATACCCTGAATGATACCAGGACCCTTGAACTCATGGATTGTCTCACGAATCTGCGTTCCATCCTCTGCTGTAAATACTAACTCAGCCTTACCTGCACCAGGAATCTGAATCTCTGAGTTCTTATATACATCACCGTAAGCATGTCTTGCTAAAGTGATTGGCTTTACCCAGTTCTTTACACATGGCTCAATTCCCTTTACAACGATTGGAGCACGGAATACTGTTCCATCTAATGCGGCACGAATTGTTCCGTTTGGTGACTTCCACATTTCCTTCAAGTTGTACTCTGTCATACGAGCAGCATTTGGTGTAATAGTAGCACACTTAACCGCTACACCATACTTCTTGGTTGCTTCTGCTGAATCAATTGTAACCTGGTCATTTGTCTCATTTCTATATTCAAGACCCAAATCATAATACTCTGTCTTCAAATCAATAAATGGCTCCAAAAGCTCATCCTTAATCATCTTCCAGAGAATTCTTGTCATCTCGTCTCCATCCATCTCCACTAATGGGGTTGTCATTTTAATCTTATCCACCTTATTGTCCTCCTAATAATATTTTTATCTCATTTCAGAAAAATAAGCCATAGGTATTCACTTATGGCTTATCTTCATAAAAATTCCTTTTCTGAACACCTCATATAGGATAACAGAAAATCAAAGTTCTGGCAACTTTACATTTAAAGTTTTGGCATTTTCATCCACTACTCTTTCCAACTCTTCATCCGTGATAGCAGTCACACGGCCTTCATCGTATTCCTTATCTACCCATTCCTTCACTGTGGCAACAATTGGTTCACTCTTATCAATCTTATCCTCTACGCGAAGCTTATAATGTGTATTAATCCAATGTGCAATTCCGGCAAGACCGGAAGTATTAGACACTGCTACCTGAACAGGACGATTCAAAAATTTGTCTGTATCAAAAATGTTATAAATCTCTTCATTCTTCAAAAGACCATCTGCATGGATACCTGCTCTTGTGATGTTAAAGTTCTTTCCCACAAATGGTGTCTGGTCCGGAACATCAAAGTCAAGTTCCTTCTTGTAATACTCAGCAAGTTCTGTAATCACTGTGGTATCTGCACCATTCAAGTTACCCTTTAACTGTGCATATTCAAAAATCATTGCCTCAAGCGGTGTATTACCCGTACGTTCACCGATACCAAACAGGGAACAATTCACCCCGCAAGCACCATATAACCATGCTGTTGTAGAGTTTGTTACCGCTTTATAGAAATCATTGTGACCATGCCACTCTAATTGCTCACTTGGTACACCTGCATGCTTATTCAAAGCATAGATAATTCCCTGCACGGAACGCGGAATTACCGCACCTGCAAAATTCACACCATATCCCATAGTGTCACAGGCACGAATCTTAATCGGAATCTTATATTCATCCATCAACTTCATAAGCTCCAAACAAAATGGAACAACAAAGCCGTAAATATCTGCTCTTGTAATATCCTCCAAATGACATCTTGGACTGATACCAATTTCCAAACAATCCCGGATAACCGATAAATACTGATCCATTACCTGCTTTCTTGTCTTCTTCATCTTATAAAAAATATGATAATCAGAGCAAGAAACCAATATACCGGTTTCCTTCAATCCAATATCTTTCACCAACTCAAAGTCCTGCTTGGTCGCACGAATCCAGCTGGTTACTTCCGGAAAGCGGTAACCTCTCTCCAAACATTTATATACTGCATCTCTGTCTTTCTTACTGTACAAGAAAAACTCACTTTGACGAATCAGACCATTCGGTCCGCCAAGTCTATGTAAATAATCATAAATGGTTACAATCTGCTCTGTTGTATATGGTTCCCTTGACTGCTGTCCGTCACGGAAGGTTGTATCTGTGATCCAGATATCCTTCGGCATATTATGTGGTACAATTCTTTCATTAAATGCAATCTTCGGAACCTCATCATATGGAAACAAGTTACGAAATACATTCGGCTTATCCACATCCACCAAATGATACATATGCTCTTCTAATTCTAATAAATTGGTCTTCTCATTGTTAATTACTAATCGATTTTCCATTCTTTACCTCTCTTTCGTTTCGCTTATTTTATTGGAAATTTGCCTTTGTGTCAAACATAAATATATGCAAATCTTAATTTTTTAATTCCACCTTGCATAGATTATAAAGCAAAAAACACAACCGACATAACAAAATTAAGTACGCCCAACGCTCTGTTTCCATTTCAAAATGTACCTCATCCATAACTTAATATTATTAAGTTTTATCTTTTCATTCTTTCCATAATTATGTCGTTTTATATTTCAGCGTTTTTCATACCATTTCAACTATCTGTTTCAAAGAAAAATGCGTATGCTTCATTTATCAAGCACACGCATTTTCCTTATCATACAATCTATCGTTTCTGTAACACATTCCATTATCCTATATATAAGCACAGCTCTTCAGTATAAAAATAATAGCGGTCAATGTTATAGATGATAGTAGGGTTGTCATCACTACAATACCGGATGCTAAAACCTCATCATTACCCATATTCTTTGCCATAATATAAGAACTGACTGTCGTCGGCGCACCGGTCAATATAAGCAATGCTACCAATTCCTCATTCCGAAATCCAATCCATACAGCCAATGGTAAAAAAATGCCCGGAATTATAATTAGCTTAATAACAGCTGCGACCAAAGTCGGTTTCCATTGTTCCAATGCTTTTCCGGTTGAAAAACCTGCACCGATTGCAATGAGGGCCAAAGGCGTTGACAGATTACCTACACTATGAAGTGCTTTGTCTATCATCACCGGAAATTCAATATTGAATAACGCAAACGGAATTCCGGCAAAGATACCAATAATAATCGGATTGGTTACAATCCCTTTCAATGTCTTTTTAATCAACGCTTTTCTATCTGTTTCCCCTGCATTGGCACTTCTCATCAGCACAATTACAGAAAAAATATTAAACAAAGGAATAGATGCTACAATCATCATCGGAACAAGACCAACATCCCCATATATATTCTCGGCAAATGCAATTCCAAGAATCGCTGCACTTCCTCTAAAAGAACCTTGCACAAAACTTCCAATCATCTTTTTGTCTCGAATAAACAGTTCAGCGAATAGCCATATCACGCCAAAAAACACACAGGTACCCGCAAAACAAAAGAGAACAAATCTCCATTCGAAATCTTTCGATAAATCAGCTGATGCAATATCCAAAAAGACAAGAACCGGCAACGCAACCCGAAACACTAATTTGTCAGCGATTGAAACAAACTCATCTGTCAAAAATCGTGCTTTTTTCAGGCACCATCCGAGTATCATCACCAAGAAGACCGGCATCGTTGCATTGATACTATACAGAAAGTTATCCATTGCTTTACTCCTCTATATCTTCTACATCATCATCGTTATCAGAATTATCTTTTTGTCCAATAATAAAGAGTGCTACCACCATTACAATTGATACAATCATACAGATTGCAATCAGCCATGGTTTTGAATTATCCCCTGTCTGTGCCAGGGCAAGCATTATATCATACATACTCTTCACTCCATTTCTCACTCCAATTAATCTTCAGGATGGTAATCCTTCAACACATCCTGTTCCGGCAATGCCTGTTTCGTCGAATTCACAAAATTACGAACCTGTACTGTTGCTTTGTTAATCGGAATATTCGTTCCGGCACCGGCAATACAGCCACCCGGACATGCCATACCTTCAATCAAACAACCATTTTTCTTACCTGCCTTGGCAAGCATTAACATCTTGCGGCATTCATCCAATCCTTCAGCATGTTCAATATTCACTTCCGTTCCCGGATAATATTCGTTAATACACGCCTCTACCGCTTTTGCAACACCACCTGCTACGGCATATCCACGACCGGCACCGGTTGCATCTTCCATCGGAACACCGACACGGAAATCATCAAATTCAATATCACGTGCCACAAACATTGCATCTAATTCTTCAAAAGTGATTACAAAATCTACATCACTTCGCACTGTTCTTCTCATCGCCTCAAGCTTCTTTGCTGCACAAGGTCCGATAAATACGACCGAAGCATTCGGATGCTCTTTCTTAATCAAACGAGCTGTCGCAACCATTGGTGTCAATGCATTCGATATCTTGTCAATCATCTCCGGAAAATGTTTCTTAGAAAGCATCGCCCAAGACGGACAACATGAAGTAAGCAAAAATGGTACCTTACCGGTTGCTACTTCTTCTACGTAATGCTTTGCCTCTTCCACGCATCCCATATCAGCACCGATAGCAACTTCATATACATCTTTGAATCCTAATTTGATTAACGCTGCTTTGATCTTGTCAGGCGTTGCATGGTCTCCAAATTGACCGACAAATGCGGGTGCAATCTCTGCATAGATTTCTCTTCCTGAACGCAATGCTCTTATAAGCTGGAAAATCTGTGATTTATCAGCAATTGCGCCAAACGGGCAACTTACCATGCACTGTCCACAGGATACACATTTACTTTCATCTATCTTCGCTCTTCCTAATTCATCGCTCACAATCGCATTCGCACCACATGCATCTGCACAAGGACGACGTTTGTGAGAAATCGCATCATACGGACAATTAGCTTTACACTTTCCGCACTTAATACATACATTTTTATCAATAATTGACTTTCCTTTTTCCATGCGGATTGCACCAACCGGACATACCTCCATACAAGGATGCGCCACACAGCCCTTACACTGATTGCTCACCTCATATACATTATGTTCACAGGCATTACAAGCCGCCGGAATCACCTGCATAAGCGGTGGTTCATAATACTTCTCGTCAATATTACTTTCTTCTATTCCCTGTGTAAGATGTACCGGCTTATCCTCCGGGCGCAAAGACATACCCATTGCAAGACGAATTCTCTCTCTTGCAATCGCACGCTCACGATAGATACTTTCACGATACTGTGGTGTATCTCCCGGTGTTATCTTATACGGAATTGCTTCAATATCGTCAATAATGTTTTCGGAATTGTATGCTACATTTGCAACTTCCGTAAACACTTGTCTTCTTAGTCTTTTTACATTTGTTTCTAGATTTCTCACAAAACCTTCTCCTTCTCACATACGTAATAAAAAATCCACTGTTTTACCAACTCATTATTTTTACAGTAAAACAGGTGTGGCACAATACGCCACACCTGTCTATTATACTATAAGAAATTTTGTTTTTCTACTATTGATTTGTAGATATTCCCCTTTTACATCAGCTCTTCACAGCTCTCTTATCAATCAACTTCTTCCGTTCCGGATTTAAGAAATGCAGTAGCAATAAATCCACAATTATACATGCTGCTACATTACAGATAATCTGTAAAACATTTCCACTCCAACCATTTAACATACAAAACATTGTCAAAGCAGCCATCCCACTCACTAAATATCTTCCAAAATCAAAGTAAAATCCATCCTTTGACAACTCTTTTTTACCTGTCAGTAACATGACGAATCCAAATAACAACAGGCCAATTGCCAGATATCCCAACGCATACAATATATAATTACCTACATCTGAAAATGCGTACACCCTATTCAGCTTATCTAACCATACTTCCAACTCAGGAACAGTTGCTCCTATAGATGAATAATCAAACCACTCACCCATATATTGAAGCGGCGGATCCATATGTTCATGAAACCAAGCAAAATGGCTGTCGTATTCCCATGACCATATTTCATTGAATTCCATGTCTACTGCCATTAACAAATCATATTGTGCACCACCTGCAGACTCCATGGTGAAAAATCCTATGATATTTTGTACCCATTTATAGGCATATAATTGCTCAAACACACAATTAAAAATGGTTCCCGCCATGAGATAAACACCAACGAAACCGATAAGTTTCATACTCCCATCAACAAAGATTGCCTCGACCAGATATAAAACACCTAACAACATCACTGTGTAACATATAGAGGTTATCATCATACCAAACATTGACTCTAACAACCACGGAATGTGAAGTTTCGCTACTGTTTCTAAAAATGTATTCATCTGCACATACTCATATACTCCATAAATAAGCACAGGGAGCACCAACTGCAACAAATCCATAATCAAATGAAATTGCACGCGATTCATTTTTTTAATTGGCAGACTTTGCATAAATTCTCTACCGCATCTATTCTGTTCTATCCAATAGATGAAAACCTTCTTTGCCAACAAACATACAAACGCAATGATTCCCACCCCTTCAAGAAAGTAGTACTGAAGGCTCGACATAATCCAATTACAGTATTCTGATAGCTGCCACGATTGCAATTCCTCATTAGATGATGTGCCAAACCAATCTTGACATTCTCTCAATAGATTGAAGTGGCACATAAAAAATAGTGCAAGCGTTGTTATGATTATAAAACTAATATGATATTTCCACTCCTGCTTCCATAATTTGCTCATATCACTTCACCTCCAGACGTACAGTCTTGCTCTTTGAAAATGGATGACATAAAAGACATACTCCAATTGCCGACACAAAGCCAAGTATGATAGCTACAAGCAATCCTATTAGAGTTGTATCATAAAAGAACGAATCCAGGCATATAATAAACACTCCTAATCCCACTAAAAAACCTAACGGATATGATAGAATCGGAAAATATAACAACTTCCCCTTGGCCAAATCCTTTTTCTTTGCACATATCACGATACCGATTACTAATAATCCCCACAGAACAATCTGTCCAATCATCCAGTGTGTCACTGTGAAAGTCTCTCCACATCCACCAATTGTTCCGCTTGGGATATCCACACCATAGAAGAATTCTTGATAAATCAATAAATAATCTCCTACGCTTTCAATATAATTTGCAAAATCATTATGATAGTAAGCAAGTTGCGTTGCATCTACATCATTCGTGAGACCTGCTACCATCATCCAAGCAAGACTTCCCCACACTAATTGCAACAACACTTTCACTACTACAGATATAAATGCTCCCACAATAGGATTCTTTGCAAGGTTCATGCCAAGACTAATCCATGTATAAGAAACAACAATCGCAATGAAATAATAAAGCATTCCCATTAGTAAATATTGATTCCCAAAAGCCATTGCATCTGTCACCTGTGAGGTGATTCCCTGTTCCGCTAGTACTTCAACAAGTAAATGATTATATCGGCTCTGAACAAATAACAAGATAACTGTTTGCAAAAGAACTCCGAATAAAATTGCACCTAACACAGCTACATAATCATACAACTCCCGCACCCAATTTTTCATTGGCCATGTGCATCTAAACTCTAATGTACGTATATCGGTAAATGCCATTTCCCTTGCCAACAGCAATCCAAATACACCTACCATCGTCAGAAGCAAACCAAATTCCGCCCCTTTATTAATAATGTCATCTTCCAAGGACAAATAACGGTTTTCTAACATAGCAACACCATTTTCTTTCGACAACGCATTCTGCACCATCTGCACTACTTCTGACTTTGACAAGGTAATATCATTATCTATACAAATCCACATACAATCAACAAAGACAAAAAAGGCGACAATTATCAATACACAAAGATAAAATCGACGGGACTCATTCCATAAACGTCTAAAACTTTTCATCAGCATCCCTCCTGTGCTTCCTTGGTTTCCTCCAATACAACAAACAATTCCTCTAAAGAAATCTCTACCGGTTCTACAAGACTTGCTCCATAATTACGAAGCTGTCCGACAAACTCCTCACTATATTCTTTCACTACCATAGAATAAATGCTACCAATATTGCTAATGCGGAGAATCTGTGGCAAATCATAAACTTTCTTGCCTGCTCCACCTTCAAATACAACATTCAGCTTCACAAGCTCACTCTTCATGTCTTCCATAGACATCTGCCGTTCTACAACACCTTCATGCATCATGGTGACAGAATCACAAATCTTCTCCAAACCGTCTAAGTTATGAGAACTAATCAACACACCTATGTCACGCTGTTCCACCTCATTAATTAACAATTCAAAAAACTTTGCCTTTGCCACCGGATCTAAGCCTGAAGTTGGCTCATCTAGAATCAGATAATCCGGTTCCTTAGAAACCTCTAACATAAACGCAAGACGCATCTTCTGCCCCTTAGACAATGTCATAATTCTCTTATCCACAGACAACTGATAGATTTGATTAAAATCGTTGAACTTTTCTTTGTTAAACTTCGGATAGAACTTCTCATACATATGTACCATCTGAGAAATAGTATAGTACTTAATGTATTCATTATAATCCGCTACATATCCAATTCGTTCTTTCACTTCCGGATTGTCATACACCGGTTTCTCATCGTATAACACACTACCTTGATCCGTTTTATATATTCCTGTTACACATTTGATCAAGGTAGTCTTTCCTGCACTATTCTCGCCAATCAAGCCATGAATCTCGCCGGGAAGTACCGTTAGACTGACATCCTTTAACACCTGATTCTTATTATAACTTTTGCATACATTTCTCACTTCTAACATACACTCAACTCCTCATATATTTCTCCAACCAGTTTCGTAACCCTCTGCTTATCATATCCCATCATCTTAAGCTCCATAATCAGCGACTGCAGATTTTTCTTCAGCTCTAACACTTTCTTCTCATCAGGCTTTATCTCAATATCAGAAGCAATAAATGTTCCCTTACCTCTTATTGTCTCAATAATCTGCTGACGCTCCAGTTCTTGATATGCCTTTGCTACTGTTCCCGGTGTAATGGATAATTCTAAAGCAAGCTTTCGTACGGAAGGAATTGCATCTCCCGCTTTTAGATATTGTCGCATCACATTTAACTTAATCTGTTCAATAATCTGTTCGTAAATTGGCTTACTGCTTTTATAATCCAAAAAAATCATACACTGCCTCCTTTCTAACATTCATCAGATATTTCTTTTTCCTTCAACTCACTGTACCAACTGTACCACTCGTCATAGTACAGTTATAACACACTCCATTTTGTTTGTCAACACACAAAAAAAGACAAACACCATTACAGCGTTTGTCCTCTTCTGCTATATAATAATGACTGTTCTGTCATAATATCATTGTGATGCTTTGTTCTTTTTCTCCATACGTTCGTCATAGATCATATCTACAATTCTTACGCCCATAATACCAAACAGTGTACCAAAAAACATGCCACCAAGCACATCCGTCGGATAATGTACATAAAGATACAATCTCGAAAAAGCAATTGTAAATGCCAGGATTCCGGCAAGTACCTTATACCTTTTTTTTATAGGCATAAAACAAATCACAGTGAAGAATTCAAAGGATGCCATCGTATGACCGGACGGAAAAGAATAATCACTCAGCTTGTCAACCAAAAGTGTTACATTCTCCACCACATCATATGGACGTATTCTTGCCACGACATTTTTTAACAGCATATTCCCAAATACCAATCCGAGAATTAAACTTGTACCAAGCTTTACTCCCCATAATCTTATCTTGGAAATCAGTGCGAAAACAATTGCAAATACAATAAACAACCAGCCTTTATCTCCAAGAAACGTAATTGCGGGCAAAATGGTATCTAATACATCACATTTCATATTCTCCTGTATCCAGTTCAATATATTCAAATCCATCTTTGTAATCCAATCACTCAACATATTATTCTATCCCTTTCCAATCGTCACATACCTATAGTACCTGAAACAGTCGCCCCGAATATGGCTCTAGATTCATTCTGCAACTACCGTTTCGTACATGTATCTCCATATCATGCACACTTTTTTTGCAGACATCTCCTCCATAGATATCACTTGCACTGTTCATAATCTCTTTTAACATATGATTACCATCTATTCGAATCTCATAATTATTATACATTCTATCACTAAAATTAAACACTGCAAGTATCTTTTCATTTCCTGCACTTCTTGTGTATGCATATACCAATTCTTCACATCGATCTGCAATCACATAAGAAAAACAGGCTTTGTTATACTCACCTTCATATAGTGCCGGATGATGTCGGTATACCAGATTCAAATCTTTACAAAAACGCCTGAACATCTGATGCATCGGATATGTTTCTAACGCATCGAAATCCTGTGGACGATACTGCGCCCACTCTCGAAACTGTCCAATTTCATTTCCCATGAACTGAAGTTTCTTTCCCGGATGCGTCATCATATACAAGAATAATGCTCTGCACTGTGCAAACTTCTCCTCATATAATCCATACATTTTATCCAAGATTGTTTTCTTACCATGTACTACTTCATCATGTGACAATGCAAGTAAATATAACTCATTATAAAAATAATGCATAGAAAACAAGATATCCTGATAGTGCGATTCACGTTCTTTTGGTGACATTTTGAAGAATTCCAATGTGTCGTGCATCCATCCCAAGTCCCACTTGTAATCAAATCCAAGTCCCTCATATTGAACCGGTGCAGTCACTTTCAAAAAACTAGTAGAATCCTCTGCGATTAACATCGCTGTCGGATGAAGATTATGTAAACCTTCATTAAGCGCTTGCACAAAATGTAAAGCAGAATCATTGACACCTCTTTGCTGATTGCCTTCCCAATAGATCATATTCGAAATCGCATCCATTCTTAGCCCGTCAAAATGATATTCAGATAACCAGTAATTAGCACACGATTTCAAGAAGCTTGCTACTTCCCCTTTGCCATGCGCAAATTGGAAAGAACCCCACTGGCTTTTCTCCACATCCGAAAACGGCATTTCATAGAGGTTCGTACCATCAAAATCACTTAGTCCATAATCATCTACCGCAAAATGGACAGGAACAAAATCAAGCAAAACACCAATTCCTGCCATATGACATTGATTCACAAAGGCTTTTAATCCATCACAATCTCCATATCTTGCCGTAGGTGCAAAAAAACCTGTCTGCTGATATCCCCATGATTCATCAAGCGGATATTCTGCAATTGGCATAAGCTCCACGTGCGTGTATCCCATTTCCTGCAAATATGGTATCAATACATCTCCGAGTTCTTCATAGCGATACCATCTATCACCATTGCTTTTCCAAGAGCCAAAGTGAATTTCATATATGTTCATCGGCTTATCATAATTCTTATCACGCTCACACATCCACATATTATCTGTAAAAGTAAATGCCTCCATATCGCGAATGATGGATGCCGAACAAGGACGCAATTCCATACCATATCCATACGGATCTGCTTTGTCGGTTACCGTACCGTCATGATGATAGATGCGATACTTATACATCTGTCCAACTTGCGCATTCTGCACCAAAAGACTATAGATACCACCACGTCCGCTATTTGTCATCTCAAGATCATGCCAATGACTAAATTCACCAATCAATGTGACTTTTTTTGCCATAGGAGCATACACACAAAAACGCACACCATCCCGTTCTAAATGTGCGCCAAAAAAACGATATGCAAACCATTCATTTCCACTGTAAAAACTTTCTAAATTCATGTTACGCTCCTTATTCTTTGTTCTGCAATCTAACACAGACAGAATAGATCTTACCATCTGCCATTATATGAAAATCTTTCATAATCGTCAACTTCGTGCATATACTGAAAAGAAAAGACAAGAGGAGTTCATATGGATTTTACAAGCCGTCGCCCTTTCAGTGCCATTGAAGGATACGATCACTATTCTATGTTAGAAATGCTGATTCCATTTGTGGAACCCTCTCTAAAACTACCTCTTGCACTTTTTATTAAATATAACGAAACCAAACTGATTATGCACGCCTTTCAGTCAACAGAAAATCTGATACGACTTGGTTTACATAATCCATCAAGCGACCCATTGGACATCGTCTGTACAATGACCGGAATGTCTAAAGAAATGCTTACAACCCTGTTTGCCATGATGGATGGTGACCAAACTTCCATGTTCCAAAACTTCTTCCAAAACACACCGGGAGAAAATTCATATCACACTGCAACCGATACCAATCATTTTGAAGATAACATTCACGATATTTTCGCAAGATATGACGCAGAACAAGAGAATCATTTTGCTGATTAGGTAAAATATGAATCAAAAACAGGAGGTCTTACATGAATCATGACGCATTATTTCTAACCCCGGAATTTCAAAGGTTAAATCCTTTAAAACAACAAATCATCAAAGAAGTAGCAAACAGCAGTCAAAATGCAAGCATTGAAACTATGCTGCCAAAGATTATGTCTATCAACAAAGAGCTTTCGAGACGCAATCTTAATTTCACAAAAGATGAAACTGCTCTGTTAATCAGTATCCTAAAAGAAGGCATGTCAAAAGAAGAACAAGCAAAAGTTGATATGCTTATGGGATTTTTTCATTAATCAAAAAGAGATAACGTAGAACATGATTTCTTCTGTAAAAACAGAAAAATATCATATCCGTACGTTATCTCTTTTTTAATAATATAATCTGGCTGTTGCAACCATTACTTCTTTGTTCTGTTTCCAAACAGTTCCAAACTGACTAATTGGAACCGGTGTCGTGTTTCTACCGATTTCCACTGTACAAGACGGAATTTTCTTTTTACAGACCAACCAATTCGCAAACCCGGGAGATTTATCTAATCCCATGTAATAATATCCGGTTAGACTTCTGATTTCGCCCGCTAGTTTGTAAACTTTCTTTTGAACTTTCTTCTTACCACCGTAATTACAATATATTACATTTCCCATCGCATGATAATTCACAACTGCTTTCGGTTTAACCTCATTCACAAGCTTAACCAAAGTCTTCGTTTCCTTTTCCGAAACCGGTTTTTTACCGCCATATAATGCATATGCACCTTTTTTATACTTCTTTTTGATTTTATATTCGAATTTGTAATCAAACTGCCGATTCAAATCAACGCCTCTTGCGTTCGCTTTCCATATCGTTGTACGATTCGCACCATACATTTTCTTCAATTTCTTGCGAAGCGAAGCTTTTCTGATTCCACTTATTCCCTCCTGGGAAATAGTCACACCATCCGGATTAGCCATTGCGACTACATGCACACATACTTTATCAAAGATCTCACGATATGTCTTTTCTTTATATTCCTCATCATAATGATCGAGATAATATTCAATCTGCTCCATAACAAGCTGTGAGGTCATATATTCTCGTGCATGAATGCTTGCCTGAAAAATCACTGCTTTTTCTGCATCAGGATTACCAAGAATCACATCATAGATATTTCGATTATCTACCGTTTTTCCTATAATCTGCACATCCACATAATCTGCATATTTACTTTCTAACTCTTCGATATCCTTTTTCATATCTTTGTATGAATACTTTTGCTTACTTGCAGAAACAATGTCGCCATTAAAAAAATGTATGACATCTTCTTCCATTACATCGCCATTGTTATCTAATGCACGAACGCGTATATAATACCTTTCTGTCTTATTTACCTTTGTAAGCTCCTTTTCATATGTAGTCACTGCATCGTCTTTGACAGAAATTTTTACCTTCGTCTTATAATGTTTTTCATCCTTCACAGATAACTGAACAACATATTGAGCTGCCTGTTCTACAGATGACCAAACAACTTTCACCTTATCATCTGGTTGTTTCGTGACACTTACCTGCATATTGGATGCTGCGAAAATCGTATCTGTCATACTTAATGAGAGTATCACACAAAGAAACAACCAGCTTGTAATAATTTTTTTCAAATTGCAATCTCCTATTCTTTAGTTCTTTCTAAATTCAAGAAGTTCCAATCCTTCATTATGCTCTAACACCGTATTGATTGTCCACTGATTCGTAAACAACAAAAGCGGATTGCCCTTCATGTCCTTTACCTTCTTAACCTCATTGACACGTTTCAAAGAATTCACATCCGTAGACGGATCCTTAATCCAGCGAATAAAGTTATACGGTAATGGTTCAAGCTTAATTTCACAGCCATACTCATTTTCCAAGCGATATTTCAATACTTCGAACTGAAGTACACCTACTACGCCCACGATAATCTCAGACATTCCTGCTGTATACTCCTGGAAAATCTGAATCGCACCTTCTTGTGCAATCTGGGTAACACCCTGTACAAATTGCTTACGTTTCATGGTATTCATCTGCACAACACGACAAAAATGTTCCGGTGCAAAGGTTGGAATACCTTCATACTCGAACTTCCTACCAGGCTGACATACCGTATCTCCAATAGAGAACAAACCGGCATCATGAACACCTATCACATCTCCTGCATAGGCCTCATCTACAATCTTTCTATCCTGTGCCATAAGCTGCTGTGGCTGAGATAATTTCAGCTTACGCTTACTTTGTACATGGTACACGTCCTTACTCGCATCAAACTTACCGGAACAAACTCTCATAAATGCAATTCGATCACGGTGTGCTTTATTCATGTTTGCCTGAATCTTAAATACAAATGCAGAAAAGTCCTCTGACATTGGATCAATTTCACCCTCATTAGACATTCTTGGAAGTGGTGATGTTGTCATAGCCAAGAAATGATTTAAAAAGGTTTCAATACCAAATGTATTAAGAGCTGAACCAAAGAATACGGGCGACAATTCACCACGGTTCACCTTTTCTAAATCAAGTGGTTCACTGGCACCATCTAGAAGTTCTACCTCTTCCATCAACTGATTATAAAGCATTTCTCCAATATCATTTTGTAAGTCCTTATCATCAATGGAATAATCTGTTTCCGCAGCCTTCTTTGCTCCACCGGTAGACACAGCTTGGAACTTCGAAACCACACGTGTTTCTCTATCGTATACACCCTTGAATTCTTTACCGGAACCAATTGGCCAGTTAACCGGACAAGTCTGAATTCCAAGTACTGTTTCGATATCATCTAGCAATTCAAAGGTATCCTTTGCATCTCGGTCCATCTTATTAATAAATGTAAAAATTGGAATATGACGCATCACACAAACCTTGAAAAGCTTAATGGTCTGTGCCTCAACACCCTTAGAAGCATCAATTACCATTACCGCAGAGTCTGCCGCCATAAGAGTTCTATAAGTATCCTCTGAGAAATCCTGATGTCCCGGTGTATCCAAAATGTTGATACAATATCCATCATACTCAAACTGCAATACAGAAGATGTTACAGAAATACCTCTCTCCTTCTCAATATCCATCCAGTCAGAAACTGCATACTTAGAATTTGCCTTTCCCTTAACAGAACCCGCAGTGTTAATCGCACCACCAAACAACAAGAACTTCTCTGTCAAAGTGGTTTTACCGGCATCCGGATGGGAAATAATCGCAAACGTTCTTCTTTTTTCAATCTCTTTCTTTAAATCTGCCATTTAATCTACTCCGTTTCATCATTTATACTTAATCTTTGTTCTACTCTTCGTACAACAATTCTGTCTCATCCATTTATATTCTGCCTTTTTGTACTTTTTCGGCAGAGTGATGGTTGATTTCTTCGCCATCTTTGCAAATGACTTTTCTCCTAATTGAAATAACTTTTTGGATTTGATTGTTACTTTCTTAAGTTTACCACAGTTTGCAAATGCTTCAAAACCAACATTCTTAAGACTTTTTCCTATAGTAACCGTTTTAATACTCTTACAATTTTTAAATGCCTGCGTATCAATATATTCAACACGATTTCCCAGCGTGACTGACTTTAACTTTTTACAATTCTCAAATGCACTCATACTAATTCTCTGCACATTCTTGCCAAATTTAACTGAGGTTAGATTCTTGCAATTATAAAATGCTTTTGTATCAATCTCCTTGACATAATTCCCAATGGTAAGAGATTTCAAATTCTTATCATCCTTATGCACATTGTCAGATATGTTCGTCACTTTGTATGTATATCCATTATCCTTCACAGTATTCGGTATCTTGACAGTTTTCAAACCTTTTACCGCAGTACCATAGTAACTTACTTCTCGTTTTTCCACATCTGTAATCCAAAAACGCAATTTACCTGATATAAATTTCTTTCCCCGGTATATATAATCATGGTTTCCACCTGCTGTTTCCCCTGCATAAGAATAACAAAGTGAATCCATAGAAATCCACATTGCAGGAACAACACCGTGTTTTTCCCATGTGCCTTGCACACCCAAAGAGCCGTTATTCCAAACACTATATTGTCCCGGAGCCAAGGACCCATTATCTGTACATAACCACCATGTACAATTACTTTTTTCGATTGTTCCACTTTTTATTTGTGCTTGACATCCTTTTGCAACTGCATACGGCGTTCCCCATATAATTCTACTATCAGACATTCCTTCTTTTGAACAAAAGCCATAGTTCGAATTATATATCTGTTCCCATGATAACAGGAAAATATAGTCATCAACCGGTGCATTTCTTTCAGCCGTTTGGTAATGCTGATCCGGATTTGTTCCTGTAATTCCGGATGTTTTTAATATCGCACTCGCTTCTTCTTCACTAAATGCAACCTCTTTAAAACGGTCAAAAGGCGTTGACGCATCCGGTTTCTTAACTTCATTATAGCAATTCAAAAATTCGCGAGTTGCACTATCCTTCCAAAGTGACATGCCACCATATGCATCAATCGCCTGATCAGAAATCAACAGCATCTTATTGTTCGCATTATCCACAGATAATACTCTCCATCTAATTGGCTCAAAACGAAAATATCCATAAGTCAAATGTTTATTCTCTTCATCCGTCATGAAAAGATCCTCAAAATTATCTGTATCGTTAGGTCCAATATCCCCAATTCTTACTTTGCGATATTTGACACCATTGACAACACAGTCTCCAACAACGTATTTGGCTTTTCCCACATAACTTCCGTTCGCAATTAATTGTGCATCAATTGCTGCTTGAAGCGTTTTATCAGTCACAATACTTTGAGGATACGAACCAAATTTCACTGTAGACCAATTGCTGTTATGATATGCATCATGCACGGAGCAGTTATGCACCGGATTATGCACCTTGTCTCTATCCGGATTCACACTCGTAGCATGAACCGATAAAGTCAAACAACTTAATATCAATCCAAACATCATAAATGTGAGTAAACACTTATTTCTCAACCTCATGAAAAATCCCCCTATCATTACAATACACTTCCCACGACATAATGTCATAGGAAGTGTATCTTTCTCATTCATTATTTTGCAACAATATTCACAATCTTACCAGGAACATAGATTTCCTTGATTACATTTAATCCCTCAAGCTTATCTGCAATTGCTTCCTTACCCTTGGCAATTACATCATCTTTTGCTGCATCCTTAGCAATATCGATGGTTCCCTTTGTCTTACCATTAATCTGAACCGGAATGGTAATGACATCATCCTCCATAGCTACCTTATCAAAGGTTGGCCATGTTGTATGGAATACAGAACCGCTCTCTCCTAACATCTCCCAAAGCTCTTCACCCATGTGAGGTGCAAATGGAGCAATCAACTGAACCAATGTCTTAACGGTTTCTCTATCAACGCCACCGTTCTTTGTAAGGTCAACTAACTTATTATTGTACTCCATGAAACCGGAAATAACTGTATTCAAAGAGAAGCTCTCCAAACGGGTTGTAATATCGTAAACCATGCGGTTACGAAGTTTGATAAGTTCCGGTGTCTCTGCGCCAGGATTTTCAATATTCTTAACTGCCATCGTATAGAGACGTGTAAGGAAACGATATACACCATCAATTCCTCTGTCATCCCAGATAGAATCTAACTCTGGTGGTCCGATGAACAACTCGTAAAGTCTCAAAGAATCGCAACCATAATCGTTTACCATATCATCAGGAGAAACGATGTTACCAAGAGACTTACTCATCTTGGTAGCTGCTCCTGTTACCTTATCACGACCGCAAACCATACCCTGGTTAAACAACTTGGTAAATGGTTCGTCAAAATCAACTACACCAATATCATTTAAGAACTTGGTATAGAAACGTGCATATAACAAATGCAATACTGCATGCTCTACACCACCGATATACATATCAACCGGCAAGTACTTATCAGCCTTTTCCTTATTGACTAATTCATTCGGATTCTTGTTATCTACATAACGCAAGAAATACCATGAAGAACCAGCCCACTGTGGCATTGTGTTGGTCTCACGTTTTGCCGGCTTACCACAGCATGGACATGTGGTGTTCACCCATGAGTCAATGGCTGCAAGTGGTGATTCACCTGTTCCTGTCGGCTCATACTTTTCTACATCTGGAAGCAATACTGGTAACTGCTCCTCTGGAACTGCAACTGCTCCACAATCTGGACAGTGAATAATAGGAATTGGCTCACCCCAGTAGCGCTGACGAGAGAATACCCAGTCACGCAACTTGTAATTGGTGGTCTTCTTACCATAGCCCATCTTCTCAATCATAGCTGGTGCTTCCACCTTCAATACAGAAGACTCCATTCCATTCCAATCACCGGAATTAATCATGGTACCAACAGCCTCTGTGTAAGCTTCTTCCATATTCTCGATTTCTACGCCGTCTTTTGCGATAACCTGAATAATTGGCAAATCAAATTTCTTTGCAAACTCAAAGTCTCTATCATCATGAGCAGGTACACACATGATTGCACCTGTACCATAATCTGCTAATACATAATCTGCCAACCAGATTGGTGTCTTCTTACCGTTCAATGGATTGATTGCATAAGAACCTGTAAACACACCTGTCTTTTCTTTATCCTGCATACGATCTACATTTGACTTCATAGAAGAATCGAAAATATACTTCTCAACCGCTTCTCTCGTCTCATCTGTAGCAAGCTTCGCAGCCATTGCATGCTCTGGTGCAAGAACCATAAATGTCGCACCCCATAATGTATCCGGACGTGTAGTATAGACTGTAATGCTCTCATCCATACCATCCACCTTAAAGTCAACCTCTGCACCATAAGACTTACCAATCCAGTCAGACTGCATCTTCTTAACCTTCTCTGGCCAATCAAGCTTATCAAGATCAGATAACAAACGGTCTGCATAAGCTGTAATCTTCAACATCCACTGACGAAGATTCTTCTTGGTAACTTCGCTGTGACAACGCTCACACTTACCATCTACAACCTCTTCGTTTGCAAGACCTGTCTTACATGATGGACACCAGTTAATTGGCATCTCCTTCTCATAAGCAAGACCTTCCTTGAACATTTTTACAAAAATCCACTGTGTCCACTTATAGTATTCCGGATCTGTGGTATTCACTTCTCTATCCCAGTCATAGATTGCAGCAATCTCATTCATCTGACGCTTAAAGTTTGCAACATTACGCTCAACTGCTACACTTGGATGTACTCCATTCTGAATCGCATAATTCTCAGCCGGAAGACCAAATGCATCCCATCCCATTGGGTGAATCAAGTAATACCCTTGCATCATCTTATAACGGCTCCACACATCAGAGATTACGTATCCTCTCCAGTGTCCTACATGAAGTCCATTACCTGATGGATATGGGAACATATCCAAACAATAATACTTTGGTTTCTTACCATCTTCTACATTGATTGGGTTTGCTTCCCAATTCTTACGCCATT
>SVEJ01000022.1 GCA_015057435.1 Lachnospiraceae bacterium | reverse complement strand
GTCCTGTCCTTGGTGCAGCAAAATCATAATCCTGTGCATCCAAAACAGGCTGTCCCGTTGCAATCAGTTCAGCATAACCATCACCATCTAAATCTCCTGTAATCAAGCTTACACGAACTTGTTCCCCTAATTCCTTCTCATTCAAATCGATTGGACTATCCTTCTGAAGCATATCTGCATCATCGCCCCATAAAACAGTTGCAGTACTCTTTTCGCAAATGGCACTTACTTTACCTCTACCAGTCGATTGTGTTGACGGAATAAATCTACCGGATGAAACAGCCATATCATCAATACCATCCCGGTTAAAATCCCCTGACACTAATGATACCATGTTCGGCACCTCGCCCGCAGTATTACTTAATACGTGACTCCATACGCGGACCCAATTTCCCATATCCATCCAACAATCTGTTGCTGAATCAGAAGTTCTACGACACTTATACACCTCTACTCTTGCATTGCCGTTCTCAGCTACATAAACTGCAATCTCGGCATATCCATCACCATCATAATCTCCGGCAGTTACCTGCAATAGGTTCTGCCATGCATAATCAAACCATGAATGCTTTTCCCCGGCAACAGATTGTGGGGTAATTTTACCAATCTGCTTCTTCGAACCAAACTTTACCGATTTGGCATCTCCTGTAACCAAGTACAACTTCTCACCGGTAAGTGTCTTATTAGTTTCAATACCAACATAAACCACTTCACCAGGTAATCCATCGCCATCAAAATCAGCAGATGCGGCTGCTGACATACCAAGACCATTTTTATTTGTACTGCTCGGATAACCGGATATATCAGTTGTTGAATGGCCATTATTATTCTTTCCATACACAGCAGCTCCATCCGGTCCTGTAATCATTGCCTCAAACACCTGATTACCGGTAAATTTTTTCTTACCGTAAGGATTATCTGTTGTATTCGGGTCATATCCCTCAGGCTTTACAGATGTATCAAAACCTAACGCTGTATACACATCCGCTTCCTGTCCTTCGAATCCTCCTTCCATATTACTGGCAGCTTCTACTGCCGGCATCGATTGTGGTAGTAGTGTAATACACATAATCAATACCATAACGATGCTTACAATTCGTTTTCTCAACATGTTTTCTCCTCCCTTGAAAAATATTTCTTTTGTTGATTCTTTTATGGATATAACATAGCATTTTTTATTCAAAAAAACGTATCTTGCGTAAAATAAGTCACTTTTTGCGTATAAAAAGTAGGTTTTTGCGTAAAAAAACCGAAAAAAAGTATGATAATTTCATTTCTAAGATGAATTTTGTCATAATTTGTGGTATATTGATGATATCAAATGGGGAGGTGAGCTGATGAATATAGCAATATGCGATGACGACTTGCAATGTGCCGGTATGCTTGATGTAATGCTTAATGAATATTCACAAAAGCACAATCTGAAAGATTTTACTGTATATATTTACAGCCACGCTGATGATCTTATAGATGCTGTTCAAAATGACGAACACTTTGACATCTGTATACTCGATATTATGATGCCTGATATGAGTGGCATTGACTTAGGCATTAAGCTTCGAGATGAGAATTACGAAGGTATTATTATTTATCTTACCGCAAGCAAAGATTATGCCTTAGACTCTTATAAAGCAAAAGCCTTTAACTATATACTAAAACCAATTGTACCTGCAGACTTATATGCAACCTTAGATGATGCATTAAAAGGTATTTCTAATAAAACAGATAGATATATCATAATAAAAACAAAAGAAGGCAACACGCGCATTTCTTTGCATAATCTACTCTACGTAGAACTTAGCAAACGAATTTTGGTATACCACCTCGACGACGGGTCTGCCTTAGAAAGTTTATATCTTCGAATACCATTTGCTGATGCAATGCAAGATATTCTATTGGACAAGAACTTCATACAATGTGGAGCAGGTCTTGTCGTTAATATCTCCACAATATCTACCGTGACGAATGAAGACGTCACGTTTACGAATAATGAAAAGGCATACTTCAGCAAAAAAATCTGTAACGAAATCCGTACTGCATGGACGAATTACAACCAATAAAACAGGCAGCTATTCATAGCTGCCTGTTTATTTTAAAGTCCAGTTCCTATGTAAAGTGACATTCACTTAAATCCACATTCTTACTAAGACACTTGCGGTAAAACGAAGCACCACAGTCGTTCCACTATTCTTAACGGATTATTCAACATAATTCGTTTCAGTGTATACAGTTACATCATCTCCCACAACGAGCCCTTCATGAATTGCACTACCATCCGTTGCCACAAGCAAATCTGTAAGCTTTGATACATGATTATCTATAAGCCATCCCCACGTAAATGCGTGATATTCCACACCATTCACTGTCATGGTGTTCACATACCCAAAGGAATACACATTACCGGTTTCCGCATCTTCTGTTCCAAAAACCTTTACAAGCAACGCTTCTGCTTCCTCTGGTGTAATCGCACCTGCTGACTGTGCTGTCTCCGTTGTTACTTCCTCGGTAGCTTCTTCAGTGACTGTTTTCTCTGTTTCTGTCTCAGTAGTAACCTCTGTTATCTCTATATCAGTAACAACTGTTTCATTTGTGGTTGCTTCTGTAGTCTCCATTTCTGTCTCCTCAGCTGTAGTTACTCCCGTCTGTTCCTGCGTGATAACCTCTTGTGTGGAATCTGCATTCTTCCCACAGGCTGTTGTTCCAAACAGCAACAATGTCACAAGCAGAAAATACATTCTTTTCTTCATCTTATCCATATCCTCCTTAAAAATCACTTCTTTTTGTTGATTCTTGCCGAGATATAAGATAACATATTTATTTTGATATAACGCACCTTGCGTAAAAATAGGCACTTTTTGCGTAAGAATAGCTATTTCTTCGTCTTAGATTCCGACAAGACAATAAATGTTGCAATCGCGCCGAACACACATCCTGCTACCGGCCACACAATCCAGCTTCTTTCCCAATCTTTTGTAATAAAACTATAACCGAGATATACTGCTGTAATCAAACACCAATATACACCTGCTACTAATCCCATCACGCTATCTTTATTCTTGTGGTTTCGTTTTTTAGAAACCGAATAATCCTCTTGTTGTAATAAAACATTGTACATGCCCTTTTTCATACCGGAACGAACAAGCACATATACACCAATGGCGACAAAAGACAATATGGATATAGATGAAATAGAATCATCCCACATGTTATTACCGGTAACTTCTGTTAGATATTCCATAAATGTACCGGAAAGTACACCGAGAAGAATACATACAATACCACTTGTAATACCTGTTGCAAATTTGCGCTGAAAACTTTCCATTTCTACTTCCAGTCTCGCTTTTTCCCCTTGTGGCAATACAAACGGAATCTTTTCCATATATTCATACTTACTAAGTGCCATACCTGCAGGTACAAATAGTGCAATGGCAAACATTACACATATCAACATCGGAAATTCTTCCAAAGCATCCCCATTTACCGAAAACACAGTAACTGACAACAATTGTGTTAACTCTGTAAGTACAGCTCCCATAATACAAAGAAAAACACCCAATGCAATTTGCTTTGTAGATGCTATATGCGTCCTCTGATAAGATGTTACTTCTTCTATTGATAATTCCTGTAACGGTATATTTGACTCTTGAGGATCATATGATGTATTGCTTTCGTGTTCTTTGTTACCACCAAAATCATCAAACGTATCTTCCATATATTCTGTATGATAATTCTCAGTTTGTACGCTATCATCTTCCTTTAATAAGTAATCCGTAGACACCCCAAAAATCTGACTCATAGCTACAACCTTGTCAAGATCCGGCATAGACTGTCCAGACTCCCATTTAGAAACTGCCTGACGACTGATATCCATCTGTTCGGCAAACTGTTCCTGGGATAAACCTAACTTTCTTCTTTCCTGATAAATCTTTTCTGCTAACTTCATGTTTAACATCTCCTTTTGCTTTTTTCCCATACTACAGTTTCACCTCCATTTTCTTCCACCAAGTCTACCTTGAAATTTGTCAACTAACAGTTGCAACCATTGATTTTACTAGCTTTTTTTCATATTATTCCATTCAAACTTTTTACAATCTTTCTATACACAGTTTTCAGCCACTAAGATTATGTCAACTATTTTTCTTAATAATCATCGCATCTCCAAAAGAAAAGAAGCGATATTTCTCCTTCACAGCCACTTCATATGCATGTAACATCTTCTCTCTTGTAGAAAATGCAGATACTAACATCAGTAGTGTGGATTCCGGCAAATGGAAATTGGTAATCAAAGAATCAACCACTTTAAATTCGTATCCCGGATAAATAAAAATCTCCGTCCAACCACTTCCGGCATGAACAATTCCATTCTCATCCGCAACAGATTCTAAGGTTCTCGTACTGGTCGTACCAACCGAAATGACTTGATTGCCTCTTGCTTTGGCCGCATTAATCTTCGCTGCCTCTTCTTCTTCTACCATATAGAATTCCGAATGCATGTGATGCTCTAAAATGTTATCTACTTTCACCGGACGGAATGTTCCAAGTCCCACATGAAGACACACATGGGCAATCTCCACGCCCTTATCCTCTAACTTCTGTAATAACTCCTTCGTAAAATGCAAGCCTGCCGTTGGAGCTGCCGCAGAACCATCGTGTTTCGCATATACAGTCTGATAACGAGTTCTATCCTGTAACTGATGTGTAATATATGGCGGTAACGGCATTTGACCTAGCTGGTCTAGAAGTTCCTCCCAAATTCCTTCGTACTCAAAGCGAATCAAACGATTACCTTCCTCTACAACATCAATGACTTCTCCTACAATCAGTCCGTCTCCAAAGGATACTCGTGCACCAGGTTTCATCTTCTTACCGGGTTTTACCAAAGTTTCCCAAACTTTCTCTTCTTTGCGCTTTAATAAAAGTACCTCAATAGATGCTCCCGTATCCTCTTTCACACCCATAAGTCTTGCAGGTATTACTTTTGTATCATTGATTACCAAACAATCTCCTGGGTTTACATAATCTAAGATGTCATAAAAATGTTTGTGCTCGATACTTCCATCTTCTCTTCCAATCACCATAAGTTTCGAATCACTTCTCTGCTCCAATGGATCCTGTGCAATTAATTCTTCCGGTAAATCATAATAAAAATCACTTAACTTCATACGTTCTCCACCTTATCCTTATTTTCTATCCTCATCTCTTTATACTTATCTTATATCTTTTATTTCATATTATATCTGCCCACACAGCTTATACTTTACTACCGCAAAGGCTTCTCTCACATATTGATTCGGTATGGTGTACCATTTCGTTGGTGCGCCCAATCCTTCCACATTGGTAAGCTCTTGTTTCTTCGCTACCCCGACACCACGATACACATGAAAATGATTGGTTACTAAAACAATATGAGCGTCTGTACTATCTATTAATTTTTTACTGAATTCTATATTTTCAAAGGTACTGGTAGATTGATTTTCCTGTAAGATTCTTTCTTCCTCTAAGCCTTTCGCTTTTAGATACTCCGCCATAGCATAGGCTTCGGTTACCTGTTCTCCAGGTCCTTGTCCACCCGATACAATCACCATTGTTTTGGGATTATTGATTGCATACTCGTAAGCCGTATCCAGTCTTGTTTGCAATGCATAGGTAAGACGCGTTCCTTTTACTTGTGCCCCCAGCACCAGTACATAGTCTGCATCAGGCTGCGGTTCTTTGCTTCCATAACCGATAATGACACATTCTGTTACAATGAATATCAAAAGTAAAAATGCAATAACGATACCACCTGTCCATTTTACTGTCAATGGTATAACAATCTGCTTTTCATAGATTATGGTTGCTAACGGTTTACATAACACCAACACAGTTCCAAGTATCAACCAAAAATAGGTAAAGACATTTGTCAAATCTACAAATACTGCATACATAACAAAGTACAATAAACTCAATATTCCGATTGTCATTAGTAAATTGGTTAACAAGATATCTTTCCCTTTCTTCATCCTAATATCTCCAAGTCAATATTTCATCAAAATAATAAACTTACCACTTTTCTATTAATTGCTCATCCAATTGCACCAAATGATTATACCCTTTTTACTAAAACAAAACAAGAGCGGTTCATAAGAACCGCTCCGCGATAAAATCAAACAATACGCACAAGTTTAATTCCAACTAATAACCTGATAACTCCACTCTAAATCTCCGTTTCGCAAATCATATCCAGCCTTATTTCTAAACATAACTGCTTTGTGACTCTTAGAAGTTTCTCCACTAATCTTACCACTGGAAATCGTCTTCGTTCCAATCTTCTTTCCATCACATTTAAAGGTAACTTTAACTTTGATATTTTTCAACTGATAAATATGTGTATTAATAAACTTACCGGTTACCATTACCTTATTACCAGAGTAATAAATCTTCGTAGGAATCCAATGCTGTGAAAATGCTTTAAAGCTAGAAGGCTTACTACTAATAGAGTACTTTCTTTCATTCTTCCCTGGTTTCACTGTCTTACCATAAGATGAATAATATTTCTTGCCTGCATCCTTTATATATGCACGGAATCGATACTTACTAGTACCTGCTTTATTCTTCTTCCATGTCACTTTATAAACATCTTTTGTTGAAGATTTAATCTTTTTCCATTTCTTTCCTACACGCTGATATACTTCTACACCCGTTGCCCCCTGCTGCATTTTTACAGTTAGTCTTGCCTTACTTCCACTTAGCTTCGTTGCATATGCAGCTGGTGCTTTAATTTTTGCAGAGACACAGGAAATCGTCTGTGATTTACCATAATAATTGCTTCCATTATCTGTATAATATGGCGTCACTTTAATCTTGGAAGTACCGCTATACGGAATGTAGATTGTTTTTTCGATATAATGCTCTGCCTTTACTGTAATTGTATCCTTTACAACATTGGCACTAGTCATTCTCTCAATCTTATATCCTGTAACAAATGCAAGATTACCACCTTCTATATCCCAGGATAAGTTTGCCTGACAAACACCTTTGGTACTTTGCAATCTGATAACAGCCGGAACCGGTGGTGTTGGTATATCGACCGTCGGCGTGACTGCTGATAATTTAGTAAGCTCAGCTTTGACAGCTGCTGTAACTGTTCTCTCTGCCTTAGAGTTTGGTAACACATTCTGCATGCTACTACTTAACAGCTTCTTATTTACAACATAGTACTTGTATTGCCCACCAAAAACAACATTATAATCGATGTAATCCAAAGTACTTAGCGATGGCGGATTACTAAACGTACCTGCTTTCAAATTTTCTCTGTATACAATCATTTCCGGTGTATCTTTACCATCATATTGACCTGTTGTAATTTTAACTACATACTCTGTAGCGTAGCTAAGATTATCTTCATATCTATCATAAGCTTCTGCTTTTACATCCAAATATTTGTTGGTATATACATGTACAGAACCAAATTTCAGGTATACCTTGTAATTTATTTTTCCTAATGCAGTTGTATTGCCGGAAATCAACTTAAAAGTATATGTGTCTGCCTTTGTAAAATTCCAGATATAATATCCGCTATCTGCTTTCGTACAAGAAACTTCATTGCCTTTACTATCATAAACAACAGAACGGCAATTACTATCCTGTGAATCACCACTATATTGCCAACCCATTCCTTCTAAGTATTTTGTACTATCTGCTTTAAATGATTTCTCATATATTATCTCTGATCCGGTATCCTTATATCTATAACCATCAATTGTTTGATTATTTACAACAAAATCTGCATCTGGTGTAATCACCTCTTCTGATTCTTCTTGTATTGCTGGTGCAGTTAATTCAATAGCCATCCAATTCATCAATTGTCCAAGATCATTCTTTAATGTAGTTCCATAATCCCCTTGATTATCAACAGAACATCCAAGATCTACGTATAGTCTGAAATTTTCATTAGGTTTTAAATTGCGATTTCTACATGCATTATTAAACGTAGCCGAACCTTCTGCCAAATCCACACCACCAAGTTGAGTATAAGAAATCCATTGGGAATCATCTGTACTATAGAGTGTCAAATTTGCCACATCCACATAATCCCATGATGGAAGGTTATTCTCTTTATAGATGCTGATATCTAACGTCACTTTAATCTGATAATTACCATCTGAATCCGGAATATATTCCACCTTAGAAATCGGACACTGCAATGCTGGCGTTCTCTCATAAATCAAATCACTTGCTGCCTGAACTGTTCCTGCTTTTGTCATTGGTGCTAACGGAATTGCCAATACAAATGCTATAAACAAGCTCATTAATACTTTCCATTTTTGTTTCATTCTCATAACCTCCTTATCACAAAATAGTTTTATTCATTATGTACCGTTTCATTATATCATATTTCTATACTTTCTTCCGAACGAAATGTGAGCATATGTATAAAACTCACCAAATGATGCAGAATACAAGAAACGACACACTAATAATCTACCTTTTAATCTTTGCCTTCTTATTCAATCCCTTCTTGTATAGGAATTTCTTGTATGATTTTAAAGACTTGCTTGGAACTTTCACCTTTGCATTCTTTGGTGTTCCTGTAAATGCTTTACTACCAACCTTCTTGCTAGTAAGCTTTTTGGTTTTAATTGTAATGGTTGCTAATTTCTTACAACCATAAAAGGCTTGCTTTCCAATCTTACTAACCTTTGCAGGAATAGTAATCTTGCTAAGCTTCGTACATTTGTAAAATGCCTTGTCTCCGATGGTAGTTATATTACTTCCTATCGTTACGGACTTTAATTTCTTGCATCCACTAAATGCATTCTTTTGAATACTTGTAACTTTGTATGTTATACCGTCAATTGTAACTGTACTTGGAATCGTTACAGCTGTAATATTTTTATTCTTTGGCTTTGAGAAAGCTACTGTACCATTGGTTGCATCGGATTTTGTCACAACATACTTTGCCTTCGTCTTCGTATCTGTAACAGTTTCGCCCTTAGCTGCTGGCTTTACTTCTGGCTCCTTCGCAGGTAATTTCTCAATCGTTTTACCAGGTGTAATCACCTTTTTACAAACTGTACAATATTCATCTCCGGTATATCCTGCTTCTGTTTCTGTTGCATCCTTCTTATTCTGAATCTCAATGGTATGACCAGTTGCTTTGATAACACCCCAGTTAGTAATATCTGCTATTTCTTTTGTTCCTGCTTCATCTTCGTAATTCTTATCACATCCGTCACAGTGATAATATGCCTGTTTACCATCAGTAGTACAGGTTGCATCTACCTTTGCAATCGATGTTATCTTGCATGCATGGGCTGCTGTAAAGGTATATTGAACCGTTACATTTGATGAACTTCCATATGTACAGTTTGCAGTTTTTCCATTGACTGTTGCAGTCGTACTCTCTAAAAATTTGAATCCGTCATTCGTATCCAAGGTGATCGACACTGTATATTTATTACCCTCTTTGAAGGTACTTGTACCTGTTAAGTCCATATCCTTATCTGCTTTGTCATCATGCCACTTGAATCCATTCTTTAATGTAGTCCCCTTGGTTCCGAGACTGCAATACTTATCTGCTACAATCTGTGTCGTATCAGGCGTATTACCATCCACTGGTTCCGGAATGGTTAAATCCACATTTGAAATATTTCCTATACACTCATAAGTTTTCGTTAATATTATCACTTCAGTTCCATTCACTGTTGTGCGACCAGCTGCAACAGTTTCACCATTCAAAGTAGCTGTGATATCTAATTCTCCATCTTTTTCTTTGAAATCATATCCTTCATTTGCCTTAATTCTCACCGTTACCGTATATTGGTGCCCACCAACAAATGTATCTTCTGTCGGAGACCAAGCACCTTCTGCGGTTTCATCATACCATTCAACGCCGTTCGGATAAGACGCAGCATTCGTATAAAAACTATATCCTGTCGCTGCAGACATACCAAGGAAATCAGGTTTGCTACCTTCAATCGGTTTATCAATACCGGAAATAATAACTGATGTAATATCTTCTCCATTACAAGCAAACACAAAACGTATTGTTGCAACATTATCTGCCACAGCAGACACATTCTCTGCAGGCAATCCATTCACTGTTCCTATTATATCCGGACAATTATCCTTATCCAATTTGAATCTGTGTGTATCGCTATTCTTTACCTTAAAACAAATATCCAATGCATATTGATGACCTGCTATAAACGTATCACCCGGATACATTCCACTATCCTTGCCGCTTGTCACATCATACCATGTAAAAGGATCATCCGGATGCAAGATATAATTTGCATTTTCATCCACCACACCGGTAATATCCGGCGTTTCTGCAGGCACCGGTATATCAATGCCTGTAACCGCTACTTCTTCTATTCTTGCGTAATCACATGCACCAAATGTGTAATTAACCGTAAGAATCTCTTTCGCACTATAACCACTAATAACCATTCCCATACCTGCACTGTTTCCATTAACCGTTGCAGTGGTTGTTGATGTATAATTATCACTTGCTGAAAACTCATAGCCATCCGCCACTTTTATTGCAATTGCAATCTCATACACTTTTCCCTGTTCAAAGACATCTGTCGTAGACATCTGCTTTTTGTCCGTCTTGTTATACCAAGATACACCAGACACTTTCTTGCCAGCTTCATTAAACTCATTCGTTGGGTTGTATCCAAGCCCAGTAACAGCCGTATAATCTGGTGTTGCTCCTGCCACCGGCACATCGACACCGGTTATGGCAACTGTGGAAATTGTTGTTGCTGCATAAGCTGTAACCGGCAACAAGCTCCAGACCATAACAATTGTCAAAATCATACTTAATACCCTTCTCTTCATATGGTACCCTCCCATTTAATTTTTTTGAATGAATTCTGTGATAAACATGTATATGTATTTCTCAATTGATCATACAATTACTGTGAATAAATCACAAAACACTCACAAAATATATTATACAGAACAAACGAAAAAAGTCCCCACACTTTTATAATAAAAGTGTGGGGATTGGTGTTGTTTTTATTGAATTTCACAATTACATCTCATGCAAATTCAACATTACAAATTCCTTGCAATTTCTTTTAATTGCTTTCTTGAAGACACTCCCAATTTACTATAAATATTCTTATTGTGATACTTCAATGTATTCTCTGTAATATGCAATTGCTCTAGTATTTCTTTTGTAGTTTTTCCATCAAGATAACAATGATATATCTTTTTCTCTGTAGGGGTAAGATTGTCTACTCCCTCTAAAAACAGTTTCATCTGTTCATCATTTACTACATTCCCATCTTCCAACTTCACAGAATCCGGTGCTGTTTGCAACTCGTCCAATTGCGTCTGATTTGATGTCATTTCTGACAATTGTTCTTGTATTGCTATCTCTTTCTCCGTTTCATGACTCACATCTACAGATGCACTTTCTTCACACAAATCTTGTTCTTGCCTTATCAGACATAAGCTCAACATAAAAAATTCACTAATAATATAAGAAACCGATAAAAACTCAAAGGTAACATCCAGCAATTGCCCTAACATCCAGACTCCTATGTTCACCAGAACGGCTCCTGCAAGCATAATCGCATATAGCTTAGATTCCATCTTTTTCAACACCGATGCCTGAATGATTGTGATTACCATAATTCCGAAGTAAATTATTAGATAAAACAAATATAGACAATGCCAATCCCCATAAGTCTTATCGAGCACTCCTACACCTGCATTCACACGAAACGAAACCTCTTTATAATAGATATCCAAATATCCAGGACTCGCAGCCACTAAAAAAACAATAACGCTGACTAACAATAAAAAGCCCGGAACAATTCTATTGTACTGTATCCTACAGACATTTATGATAATCATCAACATAGACATGGGCAAAAACACCGAACCGAGGTATGCGATTCGATTTGCCAGTAATGCTTCCTCCAGATTCTTAGATATCGAAAGTGCAAAATATCCTATATTTACAATAAACACACTAGAAAATAGTAGTAGAAACCATAGTTCTTTCTTATGTACCAATGTGCAATATACAACTAACAGTAATAGTGCCACAACTGTAGTGACTCCATATACAACAGATAAACTAGCTGATTTTGAATCGAGTCCATCACATCCAACCAAGAAAACATTCATGAGCAGAAGTGCCATAATGGCCATTGTTTCTTTTCTCATTATGTTCTTATGTAAGTTCATATCTAATCCTCCCACATCGACTCTTTATCATAGTATATACCTATTATACACAAAATCACAACTTTTTCCTTACATTTTTTCTTCTACTGCTCTTAAAATCGCCGATACATATAGTTTGAAAATAAATGAACCAAAAAATCCCCATTTGTTAACCTTCTAAAAAACTAACAAACGGGGACCTCTCTTAAGCATATAATATACAATTGTGCCTTACTTTTTAATCTTTGCCTTCTTATTCAATCCCTTTTTGTAAAGGAATTTCTTGTATGATTTCAAGGACTTACTTGGAACTTTTACCTTTGCATTCTTTGGTGTTCCGGTAAATGCTTTGCTACCTACTTTCTTACTGGTAAGTTTTTTTGTTTTAATTGTAATACTCTTTAATTTCTTACAACCATAAAAGGCTTGCTTACCAATCTTACTAACCTTTGCAGGAATGGTAATCTTGCTAAGCTTTGTACATTTATAAAATGCCTTGTCTCCGATAGTAATTACATTCTTGCCTATGGTTACCTTTTCTAATCGTTTGAAACCATTGAAAGCATTTTTTGCGATACTTGTAACCTTATATGTAATACCATTGATGGTGACAGTATCCGGTACAACCACCTTTTTCACTTTCTTATCCTTTGGTTTCGTAAATTCTACCGTTCCATTGGTAGCAGACGATGTTGTAACCTTATACTGAACTCCTGTTTTTTCATCCTTTAAAACTGTGTTTTTTGCAGGTATATTGGTCACTGCATCCGTTCCACTATTCTCTTTGTTGTTATCATCATTCTCTACCACCGGAACTGCTTCCGTTTTCGTCGCTTTACACACTGTACAAGTATATGTCTTAACACCCTCCGTTGTTGCTGTTGGTTGTGTTGTCACAACACCTTCACCGAAGGTATGGGCTGCAACATCCGACCTTTCACCGCACTTACACACTTTCCAATGATTAGCAGTATCTTTTTGCCACACATCTGCGAAACCATGCACATGCTCCGGATAAAATGGTATATAGAAAGACAAATATTGTGGGCCATATACTATCGTAATATCTTGTGCCTTTATTCCATTCACGGTAATCTTCTCTTTATCCAAATCGGTAGGAAAACCTGATTCATACGGCGTTTCAACTGTAAGATGCAGATAATATTCCTTTCCTTCCTGCATCGGAACATCATAATCAATACCTTCCATTTCTCCTTCTTCATTTTCAAAGTACCAACCAAGCTCACATATCTCATAATTTCCGCCATAGGTAGCTGTATCCCATGGACTTTCAATATCATCAACCAACTCACCCGCTTTTGGGAAAATAACATTTTCGATTTCTACCGAATCAAGCGCTATATTATCCGGAACCTTCTCAAAAAAAAGTTCCACATAGTCTTCTATGTTCTCCGGATCATATGTTACATACCTTGGTCCACCTATCGTAGGCACAACTGCTCTTGCAATGTATCCATGATAATTGCTCAAATCCAAGGCTTTTCTTTCACGATCAGACGCATTATATATAAAATCACCCGGACTATAGGCGTACATATCCAAGCTGCCTCCGGTCAATTTCAGCGTTTCTCCTTCATTTCCTACAAGAACGCAAATATCTTGGCCTGCTATAGAGGTATAGCCGCCTGCAATTTCCACAGTTAAGCCTGCTACACCGGTACCGGCACCATTCAATTCAATATTTCCGCCACGAATAGTAACACCTCCATTCGGTGCAAAAATCATGCTAGTAGTACTTACCTTCAAAAATCCTTCGCCGGATATTGTTGCATCGCCGTCAAAACTCATGAGACCATATACAGGCACTTCCGAATCTTCACTCTCTGTAATATAATTTTCGCCTTTAAGTTCAAGATTTAAATCACCTTCACTATATATTGCTGCATAATAATCATCTTCGAATTCATGTACTTCCCCTTCATTACAGTATCCGTTCAGCGTCAGCACATTGGTTTCCGAATTGTACGAAACTGTTTCATCTCCGCACACATCCGCTGCATTCTTGCTGGTGATTTCTTTTGAACCGACCCAGATGTTATAAATAGTTGCATCACAAGTATCACAGTAGTTTTCTTCATTTAGATCATGCGCACCATAAACATCACTTTCCCAAGTCAAATCCGGACTCTTCTCGCCACAGACATCACAAGCATAGTAATATTCATAAGGATCCGTACAATCACTTCCGCTGCCCGGCACTAAATATTCATCACATTCTATCTTATCTTTAAAATCGTGTACACATGCGTGGCGGAACGACCGGTAAATTACCGCATAAGTATTTTCATTCGTCACTTCCTTAATCGTTCCAGCCAGTCCATTGACTGAAACAGTAATATTAGATACTGTTGTATCAAACATATATCCTGTTTCTGCAACCAAACCAATTTTCATTCGATAATCTGTGCTTACAGCAAGTTTTTCATCATCAGCCAGTTCACTCCATTCCTCTGCCTCTTCGTCATACACTTCATATTTGATGTAGTCCATCACATATGCTCCGCCATAAGTCAAAGCTTCCGATTTATTCTCAACATCTGTATAATCCTGACCGGCTTTCGGTATCTCAATGCCTGTAACAGAAATTGTCTTTATCACAGAAGCTTCGTAAGAAATCGTTTCTTCTTCCATCTTATATCCACAAACGGTACACTCCTTATGCCTCTTTCCGTCCTCTTCTGCAGTAGGCGTCTTATCTAAAATCCAATCGCCGGCTGTATGTTCACCTACATAAGCTGAAGCACTTCCGCACAAGCAACTTCGCGAATGAACCTCTGCATTATAATTCCATGTAGGAAGAAAAATCGTATGAGAACAAGCAAGCTTCGGAATTTCCTCTGTCTCCATCACTTTCCCACAAACAGTACACTCTTTGTGCTGACTTCCGGTTTCTTCCTCTGTTGCAGCTTTATCTACAATCCAATCACCTGAAGCATGGTCGGTGTGTCCGTATTCTGTATTACAGTCAGTACACACTTGATAGTGCTGTGTTGCTCCTACAACCCATGTATCACCTGACTCCATCATTTTCGGTGTATGCGTTGCACGAAGGAGTACCGTTGTCGGCCATTCCACCGTCCCAAGCGTTTGACTGATCAATTTTAAACTTATTGTTGCACCATCTAAAATGCATTTTCCATCCACATCAAAAATAACAAATTGATTAGTAACTGATTTTGTCAGAAGTTTTCCGTCGATAGAGCTTCCTGTATAGTCTGTATCGCCTTTCTTAATCTTCCAAATATAAGTTGTGGTTTCCAACGGATTCACTTCTACTCCCAACTCCTCCGCCGTAATCACCAATTGTTCTCCTTCAACAATTGTCTTTTCAATCACATTACTTGCTGCCTGCGCCTTCCCTCCCGGCACCGGCACGAGTGTCATAATCATAACCAATGTCATAATAACACTTATGATTCTCTTCTTACTTCTCATTATCCTTCCTCCTTGTTCATCTGCACTACATTTTCGTTCCGTTCGTCTGCCGGATTACAAACAGACGCATAAGTCAAACTCCCATGTCGTATATTATACCACAAAGTTCATCCTTTCGCCCCACCCATTTTCATATAAAAGTGTAGGAAAAAATGCATTTCTTAAAATTTGTAATATAATACACAAAAAACTCTGTACGAGCTATTCATACTCGCACAGAGTTCTTTCATAATATGATTCACTATATAAGTCCGGCTATTTTGTAATCTTTGCCTTTTTATGCAATCCCTTCTTGTAAAGGAATTTCTTGTATGATTTCAAGGACTTACTTGGAACTTTCACCTTTGCATTCTTTGGTGTTCCGGTAAATGCTTTACTACCTACCTTCTTGCTGGTAAGCTTTTTAGTCTTAATTGTAATACTCTTTAATTTCTTACAACCATAAAAGGCCTGCTTTCCAATCTTACTAACCTTTGCAGGAATGGTAATCTTGCTAAGCTTTGTGCACTTGTAAAATGCCTTATCGCCAATTGTTGTAATATTCTTTCCAATTGTTACTTTTGTCAACTTCGTACATCCGCTAAATGCATTCTTCTGAATACTTGTAACTTTGTATGTTACACCGTCAATTGTAACAGTATCCGGAATCGTCACGGATTTGATTTTCTTATTCTTAGGCTTTGAAAATGCTACTGTTCCATTCTTAACATCTGATTTTGTAACAATGTATGTAACGCTTGTAACGGGATCAACGATATTCTCTCCCTTAGGCGCCGGTTTTTCTACCGGTGTTTCCGATGCCTCAGGTGTCTCCGGTGCCTCTGGTGTTTCCGGTGTCTCTGGTGTTTCCGGTGTCTCTGGTGTTTCCGGTGCCTCTGGTGTCTCCGGTGCCTCTGGTGTCTCCGGTGCCTCTGGTGTTTCCGGTGCCTCTGGTGTCTCCGGTGTCTCAGGTGTTTCCGGTGCCTCTGGTGTCTCCGGTGTTTCCGGTGTCTCCGGTGTGCTTGGCTGAACCTTCGGAATCACACTACCCTTCTTAATTACTTTTTTACAGATAGTACAGTATTCATCACCGGTATATCCCGCCTCTGTTTCAGTCGCTTCTTTCTTATCACGAATCTCAATCTTGTGGTCGCAAGTGACACTAACCGTACAAGTTGCTGTTTTTTTACGATCTTCTGTCGTAACTGTAATTGTAGCACTACCTTCTGCCACAGCAGTAACAACTCCGTTTTCTACCTTTGCAACATTTTCGTTATTACTACTCCAAATCACCTTTTTATTATCTGCATTATCGGGCACAACAGTTGCTGTTAACACAAGATTCTCTCCCACATTCAGCATTGCTGATGTTTTGTCCAAAGCAACTCCTGTTACTATCACTTTATCCAATGGTATGAAATCAAATCCATTCGCAGTTGCATAAGTTTCAGCCACTGAACCTGAATATCCATACATTGTCGTGTCAATCCTTGTATACTCAGGATAATAATATGCATATCCTAACGCATGTTCACCTATCTCTGTAACAGATTTTGGTATAACAATTTTTTTAATCGAATACAGATTGAGTGCAGCTTCTTTCTTGATAGTTGTAACGCCTTCTTCAAAAATCAATTCTTCTAACGAATAACATCCATGAAACGTATTGCCATTAATAGTTTTTACAGTCCCCGGAACAGTAATCTCAGTAAGTGATATACATAGTTGGAATGCACAGGTTCCTATACTTTCAACCTGATTACCAAGTTCAATTGCTTCTAGCGAATGACATGTTGTAAATGCATATTCATCAATCACTTTAAGACTGTCAGGAAAATTGATTGTTTCAAGCTTTTTACAGCGTGAAAAAGCTTTATACCCGATTGTGGTTATTGAATCCGGAAGTTTGACATGAACAATATCCGTTTCTTCAAATGCACATGCTCCAATTCGCGTAACCTTTTTTCCATCAATTGTCTGTGGAATATCTACAGAAGTTCCTGTTCCATTATACCCTATAATGGTAATTTCATCATTCTCCTCAATTACATAATTAAAGTCTCCATAAACAAGACTGGTTGCATAAGCTTGCATGCTCATAATCGGAGAAAAGCTACATATGCAGATTGCAAAAATCGCACCAACAATGAAAGAAATGAATCTTTTTTTCGTTTTCATTAAATAATACCTCCATTCCATTTTTATTCCTTTCCTTGTAGATATATCCCCCATACCAATGTATACCATTATTTTCCCATTGTCAAACTCCATCTCTCTTTTTCATATTTTATTGACTCTGGAAAAATACAGCTTATTATTTTTTCTATGAAAAACATCCCAACACCTACTATGTACGTAAGTATTGGGATGTTCATCTTTTTCCTAAAAATGTTCTCTTATATTCATATTATCTTTCTTTACGCTCTAAGCTCAATTCCCATTTCCTTCAATGCACCAAGAACCTTATCAACTGCCTTATCTACCTCAGCAGACTCTAAGTTTCTATCCTTTGCACGGAAGATTAATGAGAATGCTACAGACTTCTTGCCAACGCCTACCTGCTCACCTTCGTATACATCAAAGAGTTCACAGCTTTCTAAAATCTTGCCTGCATTCTTCTGGATTACATGCGCAATCTGACCTACGAACATGCTCTTATCCATTACCATACTAAGGTCACGGGTACTAGCTGGGAACTTCGCAATTCCCTCGTACTTGCGGTCGAAGGATGCTAGCATAGTAAGTACCTCCATATTAAGTACTGCCACATAAGCCTCAGCCTTCAAATTATAGTTATCACCAACCTCCGGATGAATCTGACCAATTACACCGATGTCTAGCTTACCCTTCTTAAGGTATGCCTGACGACCTGGATGTAAATATGGAATTTCGCTAGTTGGCTCGCACTCGATGCCAACAACACCAAGCTTATCAAACAATTCTTCTACAACACCCTTCATAGTGAAGAAATCACCCTCACCATACATACCCATGGTAAGTCTCATTTTCTCCTCAGGAAGTTCTGTAAGCGGCAATGCCTTTGGTAAATAAATGTTACCGAACTCGTATAGTCTGGCAACCTTGTTTCTTCTATTGTAGTTGGTTGCAAGAGATGTCAATACACCGTTCAAGGATACCGTTCTCATAATAGAGAAATCCTCTCCAAGTGGGTTGGAAATTACAATTGCCTCACGTTCCTTTGCATCCTCTGGTAACAACAACTTATCAAACACCTTAGGACTCTCGAAAGAATAAGACATACCACCTGAGAAACCATTTCTTTCACAAATCTCTCTTGCAATATCCTCCACTCTCTGGTTAAACGGCTTCTTACCAACTGTTGCTTCACCTTTTGGTAAAGAAACCGGAATGTTGTCATAGCCGTAGAATCTTGCAACTTCCTCTGCAAGGTCAGCCATACATCCAAGATCCTGACGGAATGTAGGAATTGTTAATGTATTATCTGCCTCGTTATATACCAAGTCTAATCTCTTGAAGTACTCTAACATATCTTCCTTAGAAATGTCTGTTCCAAGTAATGCATTGTAGCGTTCCGGCTCAAATGGTAACACCTTCGGTGCAACCGGATTTGGATATACATCCACAACACCACCAACGACATCACCACAGCCCATTTCCTCTACAAGCTGACAAGCTCTGTTGATTGCCTCAATGGCATTATTAGGATCTAAGCCTTTTGTAAACTTAAATGAAGAATCTGTCTGCAAACCAATTCTCTTAGACGCAAGACGTGTATTCGTTCCATCAAAACAAGCAGCCTCGAACAACACTGTCTTTACATTATCTGTAATCATAGAGTTCTCACCACCCATGATACCTGCAATAGCAACTTCCTTCTCACCGTCACAGATCATAAGAACACCTGAATCTAATTTTCTTTCCTGACCATCTAATGTTGTAAATGTCTCACCATCCTTCGCACGCTTTACAATAATCTCTCGATTTGCAATTGTATCAAGATCAAACGCATGCATTGGCTGACCATATTCTTCCATAATATAGTTCGTAATATCTACAAGATTGTTGATAGAACGAATTCCCATAGCTTTCAAGCGGTCCTGCATCCACTTAGGTGATGGACCAATCTTAATATTCTCAACTACTCTTGCACAATAGCGGGTACAAAGGTCTGTATCTTCTACTGTTACTTTGATAAAATCATTTACATCCTTATCATTTGCCTTAACCTCAACAACCGGTGGGTAGAATGGCTTATTAAATGTTGCAGCCACTTCTCTTGCCATACCAATCATAGAGAAACAGTCCACACGGTTGGATGTAATCTCATACTCAACCACTGTATCGTCTAAGCCCAAGGCTTTCACTGCATCGTCACCCGGTTTCACATTGGCATCTGCAGGGAATACGTATACGCCGTCTTCCGGAGCTTCAGGATAGAAATCTCTCGATGAACCCAACTCCTCAATACCACACATCATACCATTACTCTCAACACCACGAAGCTTACCCTTCTTAATTTTGATACCTTCCGGATATTCTGTATCATCGCCGTGTGCTGCAGCTACTTTACCACCATCTAATACAAGCGGAATCATATCGCCAACCTTAACATTCTTAGCACCGGTTACAATCTGCAAGTTCTCAGAACCTACATTCACCTGACAAACCACAAGCTTGTCTGCATCCGGATGCTGCTCCATTGTCTCAATCTTACCTACTACAATCTTTTCTAAGTTCTTATCCTTCTTCTCATAGTTCTCTACATGCGAACCTGACAAGGTCATTTTATCTACAAATTCCTGTATATCCACATCTAAATCCGGGACATACGCTTTAATCCATGAAATCGGTGTATTCATATTTTTCTTTCCTTTCTTTTACATCGTTGCAAAATTCATCAAAAACATCATCACAAAACATGCCACAAATAATACGAGTAGTGTTGCACCGGCAATCACAAATCCTTTCCTTTTCTTCATAATACCAAAAATAAGGAAAAACACAGAAAGAGAAAGGAATACCAAAACTGCAATACTTATAATTAAGAATGTAATTCCTATCATTGACATATCATCCTCCTTAGAACTGGTTAAGGAATCTCACATCATTCTCATACAGAAGTCTCATGTCATCAATCTCGTACTTAAGCAATGTGACACGCTCTAATCCGATACCAAATGCAAATCCCTGATATTCTTTCGAATCAATACCGCACATCTCCAATACGTTCGGATGAACCATACCACAACCAAGAATCTCAATCCAACCGCTTCCCTTACACATACGACAGCCTTTGCCTCCACACTTGAAGCATGTGATGTCCACCTCTGCAGATGGCTCTGTAAATGGGAAGTGATGCGGACGGAACTTAACCTTTGTCTTCTCACCAAAGAACTCTTTCGCAAACTGTTCCAATGTTCCTTTAAGGTCTGCAAATGTGATGTTCTTATCTACAACCAATCCCTCTACCTGATGGAAGGATGGTGAATGTGTTGCATCTACTTCATCAGAACGGAACACTCTACCGGCAGAAAGAATACGGATTGGAAGATTGCCCTTTTCCATAATTCTTGCCTGTACAGGTGAAGTCTGTGTACGAAGTAAAATCTCCTTATTGATATAGAATGTATCCTGCTCATCCTTTGCAGGGTGATTAGCAGGAATATTAAGTAACTCAAAGTTGTAACGATCGTACTCTACTTCCGGACCTTCTACCACTTCATAACCCATACCGATGAATACACGCTCAAGATCTTCTAACGCAATCTGGTTTGGATGTCTGTGACCGCGAAGATTTTTCTTACCAGGAAGTGTTACATCGATGGTCTCTCTCTTCATCTTCTCTGTACGAAGAAGTCTCGCAATACTAGTCTTCTTCTCCTCTAACTTTTCCTCAATAGCTGTTCTGGCATCATTTACCATCTGACCAACCATCGGTCTTTCTTCAGCCGGAACATCTTTCATGGACTTTAACACTGCTGTCAACTCGCCCTTCTTACCAAGCACTGCCACTTTAATGTCATTCAAAGTATCGAGATCATTTGCGTTCTCGATTTTCGCAAGTGCTTCTGCTTTAATCGCTTCTAACTTTTCTTTCATGATTTATCTCCTTTATTTTGTGTTTTTGTTAAAAATGGCTTAACAAGTTCATATAGTGTGTTATATATCGATTGCTTCGTGCTTCGCACTCTCGCAATCGTTCCTCATCATTCGCATTCCGACTTATCAGTCTTCATGCTCATGATGCTTAACTTGTCAAATGCATGTCCTTCTTCTCAAGCTTCGCTTGCTTGTAGGACATGCGCTTGACTAATCATATAGTGTGTTATATATCGATTGCTTCGTGCTTCGCACTCCCGCAATCGTTCCTCATCATTCGCATTCCGACTTATCAGTCTTCATGCTCATGATGCTTAACTTGTCAAATGCATGTCCTTCTTCTCAAGCTTCGCTTGCTTGTAGGACATGCGCTTGACAAGTCATATAACACAAAAGAGCAAGTCACCCCTACAAAGGGACGACTTGCTCGCGATACCACCCTAATTCCAAGATTATGTAAACTTATCACATCATCTTAGCTCTCATCATGTGTTAACGTTCATGACCCGTCAAAATCTACCATTTCATACACATCAAAAAATTACGAAACTTCAATTTTGAAACTCCGGTGTGAAATTCAAACGCTATGTGAACTGAAGGAAGCTTTCAGCCAGTGACTTCCTCTCTCTGACAGAACATATCGTTCTTTTGCACCATCATTGCCTTATTCTTATAACAAACTTATTGTAACATTTTTTTAACGCGTGTCAAGTATCCGTTTGACAATAAATAGTTAATTATTGCACCGATAAACAAAAAGAACATGCAAAAATACAACCACAACATCAAAATAACAATTCCGGCTAAGGAACCATACATCAATGAAATATTGGAAAAATGCTGCATATATAATATTACCAATCTGGAAATCAACAACCACGCCACCGAACAAAATGCTGCTCCGGGCATTTGGGATTTGATACGTCTTCCCAGATTCAGGTGTTCCTCCTTATCCTTCGGAAGACCAAAACCTCCCGGTAAAATCACATACAACATCAGAATAAAACTATAAAACAATAGCCATCCCAATATATATCTTATAAACCATAATGCATTTCCCATCGTGGATCCTTTTGCAACAACTGCATGAATATAAGCACCATAATAATGACTAACCACAACATAGATTGAAATCGTAATTGCTAACAACACAATCACAATCACTGTATACCATAATGCCAACAATCTAAGCTTTACATATCCAACATCCTGTCGAACCTGATACATGCTGTTAAATCCGTTCATCAAAGACATAATTCCTGTCGATGCAGACCACAAAGTTGCGATCAACGAAACAGAAATGACCACTCTGCCTGCACCTGCATACAAATCATTGATTATATCCGAAACGTAAACACCAAAGGCATCCGGAATTACATTCATCGTCAATTCAAATACATCTTCCTGTGTAAACGGAAGATATGTCGCTGCTGCTAACACCAACGAAATTATCGGAACTACAGAAAGCATAATAAAAAATGCTGCTTGTGCGGCGCAAGCTGCCGTATAACGGTCACTTACTTTTTCCGCAAATTTCTTGCCAAAATGCACTAATAATTTTAATTTTTCTACTCGCGTTAATTGATCCTGTTTTTCCATACACCTACTTTCCCAGCAGTTCGTACATATCCTTCAACTCCACTGCTGTATAATAATGTGTAATAATATCACAAGCCATATATCCAAGCTTTGCCATCTGGTTTGCACCATTTTGACTCATACCTACACCATGACCAAATCCGCCTCCGGATACAATAAATGTTCCTCCATCGCTTTCACTATAATCCACATAATAATATGCACTCGGAAGACTACTCCATCCTGTAAGCGTAGATCCATCCTGTTTCTTAATCGTGACAGCTGTTGGTGCAAGCAATGCTCTTGCATTGGTCTGTCCCTTTACCAAAATCGTTTCTTGTGTTCCGGTAACTATCATCTCTTCGATAATACCACTGTCTCCTCGCTTTTTAATTTCGATATCTACAACATCACCGATACTTGCAATATCCTTTTTTACAAAAGCTCCACTCTTTTCTTTCGTTAATATATATTCCGGCATTGCTTGTATTCTATTATACAGATTGTCATTTACCGCTTTGGTTATCTCTTGTGGAGTAAACTCTACCGTCCATCTAAAGAATGGTTCTGATTCTTCCAAAAAATCTGTTCCAAGTTCCCCTTTCATGAAGGAACGGAAATTCTCCTCACTACTAAGGTTCGCAATATCATTGTATTCAGTCTGCATGGAATCCAATAAATATGGTTTTTGATATCCACCCCATACAGAAGCATTATTACTAGTCGCTCCACACGACGTCGAGAAGAAAAATGCTTCAATCACTTCTCCATCATAACACGGTACAACACCATATGTATCATCTACCGCAAAAATGACTCTTTCATCTTCTGCAACATTATTATACACCTGACATGAAACACTATCGTCCAAATGCGCTCCGTACGATGCATATTTTTCACTCTCCATCTGTCGATATGCATATGCTCTTGCACAAATTGCTTGTGCTTTCAATGCTTCCATTTCATAAGTAACCGGCATTTCACTTGGCACAACACCATAAAGATATTCTTCTACCGACAACTCGTTCACCACGAGAACACCTTTATCATCTCTGGTAAGCTCTAATTTTCCACGATACTTGGGGGTTCCGCCCTGTCTATTCAAAGATTTGATTTCAATCTTTCCGTCTTCTGATTTCGACTGAATAATTGCAGGTCCTTTTTTCAATTCCTCGCTACCATTTCGAAATTCCACCTTTTCAGATGCTTTGTATTCTTTCACTACATCATCATATGTAATTGTAAAATCCGTATCACTTGTTATCATTACACTATTATGATAAAAGCTTGAATATTCGGAATCATTAATCAAAACTCTTATATTCTTCGCATAGATATCATCTTGAATCAATGCTGCCTCAACAATTCCGTCTTTGATATACAAAGAAACCTTTTCATATCCAATAAGCATTCCTGCTGATTGTGTCGCCTTAAATGAACCCTTTACTTTATATACATTGAAAAATTCCGACAGGTACAACTCTTCCTCATATCCGTCTGCATTCATCACTCCATCATGATAAGACATAACCCTTGTCTCCACCAAGTCTTTTGTATGACTTATCAACTCCAAAACTCCTTCATTGCTCAATGTCAAATCACAAAGACCGGATTCTTCTTGCATACCTTTCATCTTCTTATTCGGTATCATCTCATATGTATTACCGTTCACTGCAATTAACATGTTCTTGTTCGCAGAATCCTCTTTATCACTTTTTAACATGTAAGCATTCTGAATTGTTACAGTCTCATTGCTTTCACCCTGACACAGAATAATCTCATTATTAGAAACATACGTCTTCACAACTTTTCCGATATATGCATGGTCCATTCCATAATCCTTTTCCATGTAATATTCTCCAAGATGTGTTTCTATCACCTCGTAAATGATACCGTCAATCTCTTCTTCTCTTGTTCTGTCAATATCAAATATATATAAATTCACGCACGCCAATCGATCCAACTCTAATGTTCGAATCAGCGATGCATACATACTCTCGAATTGTTTTTTTGTAAGCGGTACAAAGCTTGGAAGATATGATACGTTAAATTCTAATTGATCAAGCGAAACATCTGCACATTCAAGCAAATCCTTAGCATCACCAACTGTAAACAAAGACCCCAGTCTGTCACTATACTCATACTCACTCACACCCAGATAACTAATCAAACGATTGGCCTCAGTCTGTTTCATTGTTCCATTACCAACATGACCATAGAACACATATTTAATAAGTAAACCTCCGATTATTCCTAACAACACGAAAAAAAGTAGTACAACAAACCATCTTTTTTTCATTCCCTTTCCCTGTTTCTTCATGAATCTTTTACATGCAATGAATATACATGTACTCCTTTCCCATCTTGTAATCTGCCTTATAATATATCGTAAAGAAAGCAGCATCCTGACCAAAGCTTACGCTCTTCGTCATCTAATGCTGCTTCAATGTCTCGTTCTCATTCAGTAGAACAACCGGAAATGCCGGTTCCCGCATTTTGAGTCCTAGCCTAGCTAGGTGGGTGACCTCACATGAGAATCTGCCGTCCAGTCATAGCAGGCATGACATCCGCTCATAAATATCGGTATCCCATAAAAATAAATGTAGGTTCAAAATAGCAAGAGTTGTCGTGCACCCCAGAAGTTCTACTCTTTATCTTATGTTAAATGTAATTAGATTATACACCATATGAGAATAAAACACAAGAAAATATTCCTTGAAATTTGATATTATATAAAGTATCATAAGGTGAAATATGCAAATACAAAGGAGAGTATCCATGACAAAGAAAAATGTTATTGTTGCACAGTCCGGTGGCCCAACAGTTGCCATTAACGCAAGTCTTGCCGGAGTTGTTGACGCAGCAATCCAATCAGAGCAATATGAAACGATATATGGTTCTATTTACGGAATTTTAGGCATTTTAGAAGATCGACTTATGAACTTAAGCGAAAAAGTATCTACTGTTCCTAATTTTATTGAGACTTTAAAATTCAGTCCTGCAATGTATTTAGGTTCTTGCCGTTACAAATTACCTGACTATGAGGATGACGATGCAACATATGCATTTATTTTTAATCAATTCAAAAAATACAATATCGGAGCTTTTTTCTATATTGGCGGTAACGACTCTATGGATACTGTACTAAAGCTTAGCCATTACGGAGAGCAGATAGGCAGTGATATCCGTATTATCGGAATACCAAAGACAATCGATAATGATTTATGTATTACCGATCACACGCCAGGGTATGGTTCTGCTGCAAAATACGTTGCTGCTTCCATTCTTGAAATCGCACACGATACGTTTATATATAGTGTACCAAGTGTTACAATCGTAGAGATTATGGGAAGAGATGCCGGGTGGTTAACCGCTGCATCTGCATTGGCAAGAAATGCTTATAATACAGCCCCTCATCTTATCTATTTTCCAGAAGTAGCATTTGATAAAGAACAGTTTATTGCCGATGTAAAAGAACAATTATCAAAACGCAATAATGTAATCATTGCGGTATCGGAAGGTATCCGCGACAAAGAAGGTAAATATATTAGTGCTTCAACTGCTACGAATGACCAGTTCGGCCATTCACAATTAAGTGGTACAGGAAAATGCTTAGAATATATTGTCAAGGAATCCATTCATGTAAAAGTACGTTCTGTCGAGCTAAATGTATTACAACGATGTGCTGCACATATTTCATCACTGACAGACTTAAATGAATCATTTGAACTCGGTTCTCGTGCAGTATCACTTGCCGAAAACGGATTGACAAAATGTATGTTAACATTGAACAGAACATCAAATCAGCCATATGAAATCTCAATTGGTACTGCAGATATCAAAAAGATTGCAAATGAAGCAAAATCTATTCCTCGTGAATGGATTAATGAAGCAGGTAATGATATCACAGATGTCCTATATACGTATATGGCACCATTAATCAAAGGTGAACCAAAAATTGCATACGCAGATGGTTTACCAACCTATCTATCAGTTGAACATCTTGACGCGAATTAATTCGCGTAACAACACAATTGCGCAACTCTAATCCGACACAATGTCTATTGTTTCAATTAACAAAGCAACAGACACTATGATTAAAGTTGCGCAATTATTAAAATATTTTACAATGCTCCATCTTGTGTAATTCTTTCAATCTCTTGACCATTCAATATGAATTGACACCGACCATTTGCAATAACAATATCTGATTCTTGTGCACCAATATCCATCTGCATATCAGATTTCAGTTTTATCTCCACATCTGCATTAATCATCTCTACTTTCGCGGTACAATCATAATTACCTATTGCGATTGCATTACGGCCTTCTGCTTTGATATGAACACCTGCCTCTTCTAAGACAATCAGCGATTCTTTTTCACCCAATCCCAGTGCGCAAATCTTATTCGCCCGCATATTCAGATTCACATTCGAATTAGAAATATCAAGTCTTGTCTTTTCTCCACGTAAACTACCGATTCCGACACTCCTTGTTCCGCCAAAAATACCTTTCAGCATAATATGTGAAATTGCTACATTGACGTTACCATCCAATGAACCGATGCCTACATTATTCGTTGTTACAAGATTCAAATTAATACTACACGTTGCAATCTGCAAATTCAAATCGCCTTCATAAGTACCAATTCCTACCCCTTCTTCTCCTATCAGTTCAACGACATACTTACCTTTCTTGATATCCAGTATACCACCTTTTCCAGAACCAATGCCGATTCCGCGGTAGCCACTACCATATATCTCTACACAACCATCCTGTTCAAAAATGATAGTGCCATGAATCGCATCTAAATCATTACCAATTCCAAAGAAATCATCTCTACCTATATTAATTGATAGGTCTCCATCGCCTTCTATAACTAACTTAGAACCTTCCGGTACACAGATACCACCGTCCACCAAATGATTCTCTCCTCTTAGTACCAAGGTGACTTCACATGATTTTCCAAGTTGTATACAACTCTTTCTCTTCTTAGCCGAAAAACTGACATTGTCTAATACAATTCTACCTTGATAACCATCTTTAATATCCAGACAAAGATTCGTTGCTACACCCGGAACACCTGCGATTGTTATATCGCGATATGTTGTCTTGTCCGAAACAACTTCTATACTTGCATACTTATCAGCTACAAGTTTTGCAAGGGAAATTCTACCTTCCTTACCTGCAACATAGACTTTTCTTCCCTTATTGGCCATTTCCTGTTGTTGATAGCGCAGAATCTCTTCTTTTACCTTTTCATCAATATTCGTAATAATATCTTTCGCCGGCTTCGCCGTATAATAACCTTGAACCAAATCTACCCCAAGATGTATAACCATCTCAAGTTCTTCTGTTGTTTCAATACCCTCTGCCAAAGCCTTAATATTATTATCATGCGCAAATTCTACAATCTCTCGCACAAAATGCTGTTTCTGTGGACTCTCCTGAATCTTAGTAAGCAGCATCCTGTCAATCTTTACATAATTCGGCATATAGCGCAACAGATTAGTTACATTGGAATATCCTGTACCATAATCATCAACTGCTGTCTCAATTCCCATCTTGGCATAGTTTTCCTTCATGGTAACAAGCTCATCATCCGAAATTTCGGTCTGCTCTGTAAGTTCTACAACAACAGAACCCGCATGTTCTTGCATTTTGTCCTCAAGAAGCTTCGCATCTTCGCCGTGCAAATGGTTACCCGGAATACTGTTAATGAATACTTTTCTTCCTTCAAGTACTAATTCTTCATTCCCCACACAATCTAAAACATTAAAAAATGTTGAACGTTCCACATCATACAAACGTTCTAAATATTCGGCATACTTCAAAATCTTGAGTGGTGATAAATATGGTGTGACATCTGCACGCATCAACGCTTCATACGCGTAAATCTCACCGGTTTTTGCGTTAACAATCGGTTGGAAATGATAATGGAAGCGATTCTCGTCAAGAATATCACTCACGACTGCTGCTTCTTTTTGCTCATCTGCTGTTAACGTTTCTGTATTCTGTAACTTCCTCTCATTAATCTTATTACCATTTTTCTGTCCTACGGCACCATTGATCAAGTGTTCAAAATCTTCTACTTTGTATACTTGTGCAATATCACATCCAACATAAACAGCCAAATCATACATAAAGCCGTCCAACGAACCCAATTGTTCCAGCAAGCGATTCTTAATCGACTGAATATACTTCTTATCACCATCCTGAGAAATAACGAATCCAACAAATTCCCCATTTCCAAGTCGGCAACTTAATCCACCATCTATGCAATTATTCAAAACATGTGCAACGGCATTAATTGCACGATTACCTTCTTCTCTTCCGTACTTTTCATTAATGTTTGCCAACCCTTTGATATCAATGGCAATTGCACTTACATAATTACCATAATAACGGTCTAAATGTTGCAATACACCTTGATAATTATATAAACCGGTCAAAGAATCACGGACCTGACTCGCCTGTAATAACGTATTACTTTGTTGCAATGCTTCAATCCGTCGAAAACACTCCAAACCCTGCATTGCACTCCTTAACCACAGACGATACGTATCATCATAGCTTCGAATTGCATTTCCGTAACTAATCACTGCATATCCCAAGCATCGTTCTTCAAAATGCATTGGCGTAAAGAAAAATGCTGTTGGATTGACTCTTTCTTCAAATAGAATCGGTAATAGTTCTTCCCTATCAAAGGTCATCTCATAATTCAAAGGATTATGCACATTGTCATCCTGCACACACTGCAATATTGGCAACATCTGCTTGGTATAACCTCGCCAATTACCGTCCTTTTCAGTCAATTTCTTTAAATCTTTCCATTGAGAATTCAAGCAAATTGTAAAACTTTCAAACTCTCCAATCTGATAGACATATGTAAAAATCGTATTCATCAAATCTTGAAAATCAGACTTTGATAACATGTCCTCCATCATATGATTATAACAAGAATAGAAACCGCCACCTGATATGTCAGTATCCCAATTCTCACGCAATTCAACCTTTGGAATAACACTATCATTATGGCATCCGCAACTACTGCCTATAAACAAATCTACGTCTGCTTTAAATTCAGGTATCGGCTCGTTCTCTAACATAGCACGAATGGATAACGCTGCATGTATTCCACATTCTCTCGCCGGAATAGGTGCGGAAGTAATTGGCTTCGGACTTGTACGACCTTCATCAACAGAGTCATAACCGACAACAGCAACATCCTCCGGAATTCTAAGGCCGTTCGCATCTAAGGCCTTTGCCACACCAATCGCCATACAATCATTGGCACACGCAATTGCTCTTGGCATATGATCACGGTCTTTTAATAATTTCTCAACCATCGTTTCTCCACTACTATACCAGAAGTCACCATAAAAAATGCGATTCTCTCTTATTGACAAGTTGTGTTCACTCATCGCATCCTTGTAAGCACGAAGACGTTCTTTTGAATGAAGATGCCATTTCTTACCGGTAAGATAGGCAATATCTTCATATCCATGTACTTCTATCAAGTGAGAAATCACTTTTTTAGCAACTGAGTAATGATCTGTCATCAGGGTTGAAAAATACTTACTTTCCTTATCAACACACAATACAGGACCATCAAAACATTGCTTAATCTTATCTTCCACCATCTCGGCCACACCCGGTGTCTGAAGAGTATCTAACAGAATTACCACTGCGTCAAACAATTCATAATTCACAAGCGTAAAGATAGTAGACTCACCAATTTCTCTTGCCGTTGTCTCTTGGTATTTCTGATACATCGCAAATACACAGACATCATAATCATATGCAAACGCCTGCTTAAAAAAACCTTCTATGAATAACTTTTGATAATTCTCCTCTGCCTGTCCCAGCAACAGCGCAATCCGCTTTCGTTTCTCCATAATAAACCTCTTTTATCTGTCCCATTTATCACACAAGCTATTAATCTGATCTGTAAACTTAATCAAATCTTTATTCGTTCCACCCTTATTATGCGCAATCACAGTAAGCAATCTATTACCTGCAGCAACCAATCGATCAAAGATTGCCTGTGCACGATGTGCCTTCTGACTTACTTTCACTTTCTTAACTGCAAATCCAGGGAAGATCAATTCTTCAGCCGCCAAGTCATACTCTGCACCGGAGAAAGGGGCAATTGCATCATATCCTTCATCCTGAATTGTTACCTTAAAATGCTCACATACCAAATCTTCACCGTGAACAACAAACACAGTTGGCTTTGGCTCAAAAGAATGTAACCATGTCAATAATCCTTCTTGATCTGCATGCCCGCTAATACCGTCCAACTTCTCAATTCTGGCTTTGATTTCCACTTGCTCCCCAAACAACTTAACACTTGTAGCACCTTCTAAAATGCTACGTCCCAATGTACCATGTGCCTGGTATCCAACAAATAGAATTGTACACTCTTCTCTCCAAAGATTATGTTTTAAATGATGTCTGATACGACCGGCTTCACACATACCGGATGCCGAAATAATCACCTTCGGTTTTGTATCAAAATTAATTGCTTTAGAATCATTACTTGTTATAGATGTCTTAAGCCCCGGAAATGCGATTGGATTGATTCCCTGACGAATCAGTTCCATTGCTTCTTCATCAAAACAATTCTCTGTGTTTTTATTAAAAATATTCGTAGCTTCTACCGCAAGCGGACTATCCACATAAACCTCAAACCCATCATACTCCGGTAGCAAATTATCGTATTTGATTTTACGAATGAAATATAACAATTCCTGTGTTCGGCCTACTGCAAAAGAAGGAATCACCACATTACCGCCCTTATCAAATGTTTCTTTTATAATCCTACTAAGTTCTGCAACGTAATCCGGTGTACCTCCATGTGTTTTATCTCCATATGTTGATTCCATTACAACATAATCTGCTTCTTTTAGATACTTCGGATCTTTCAAAATCGGCTGATTCAAATTACCGATATCTCCGGAAAATACAATCTTCCGATAAACATCGCCTTCAGTTAACCAAATTTCAATACTGGCTGAACCGAGTAAATGTCCAACATCCTCAAAACGAATCTGAATACCTTCTGCAATCTCAATCTTTTCATCATACTCACAAGGAATAAAATGTTCCATTACCCCAATGGCATCATTCATACTATATAGTGGTACATACTCGCTCTCACCCGAACGTCTAGCCTTTCGATTACGCCACTCTGCTTCAAACTCTTGAATATGTGCACTATCTCTTAACATAATGTCACACAAATCCGTGGTTGCTTTTGTTGTATAGACCTGTCCTCGGAATCCTCTTGCATACATTAGCGGAATCAATCCCGAGTGATCAATATGTGCATGTGTTAATAGAATAAAATCCACATCTGATGCATTCATCGGAATCTCCTGATTCTCATATACATCTCCGCCCTGTTCCATACCGCAATCAATAAGAATATTCTTTCCGCATGCCTGCAAACAATGACAACTTCCTGTTACCTCATGATCTGCTCCAATAAATGTTAATTTCATTGCAACGCACCCCTTTCAAGTTCACAATTGATACTTCCCCTTTTAGCGCGAATCACGCTATTATATTAAATGCAACTTCTGTGCAAATCTAACCAACAATGTTCCTTTCGGAAACTCTAACAACATCTCCTTGGTATAGCCACCAACCTTAATCATAGCAATAAAATATACCCCAACTGCTATACATATTGCAGCAAGCGTAGCAATCACATTACTAACATATGCATCCATTATTCTATTGGCCACAAAATTCACCCCTGTATAGATTATAAATGTAACAATTCCCATTACAGTAGCAGAAAGAAGAGGTACACCAACAATCGGTTTCCATTCAATTCGATAATCCAATTCTTTTCTTACAACCCAATAATTAATAATTACTACTATAATTGCATAAAATGCAGTAGCTAAAATCAAAGCATAAATACCTATCTCGGTAAACTTAAGCATGGCGATCAACAAAACCACATGCAATATTAACGCAACCGTTGCGCTTACTACAGGCACATTCACTTTACCCATCCCCTGTAAAACACCATTCAGCACACTCGAAAAACCGTACAACACAATCGAAATACCACCTAATAACAAGAACATACCAACCATACTATTCTCCGCCTCAGATAAGTAACGATATAACATTCTCGCAATCGGCTTGCCAAGCACCGCAAATCCCACCGCACACGGAATCGTCAAAACAAATGTCAGTTGCATAGATTGTGTAATCTTGCGATTACACTCTTGCTTATCTTTCTTAGCATATGCTGTAGAAATTCCGGGTATTACCGCCGAAGCCACTGCTGCCGCCATAGCAATCGGAACGTTGGCAAGCGGTAGATATATTCTGCTATACATTCCATACTGACCATCTATCACATCTCCTCCCATCCCCATGGAAGCCATCATTTTCTGATAGATCGTCATGTCAATACTGACATTCGCATTATATATTGCTGAACTTAAGATAATCGGAGTCGCAATCATCAGCAAAAGCTTAAACACTTCACGATAAGACAAAACATGCTCCGTCCTGTCTGCCTTTATTCTTTGCGATAATTCTTTTCTTTCCTTGCGGAACAAAACAAACATATAGACAAGCCCGGCTACTAACGCAATACCGGTACCGACAGTTCCTCCTGCCGCGCCATATGCATAATAAGTCGTTGTACTTTCATCATATCCCAATGAAACAGCCCACTTCATGAACAACAGTGTTGCAACAATGCTGAAAACAGCATTGACAACCTGTTCCACGATCTGCGATACCGATGTGGGAACCATATTTCCATACGCCTGATAATATCCGCGATATACACTCAAAAAACCGGAAGCAAACACCGTTGGTGCTAACACTCTAAGTGCCATAACAGAATTCGTAGTAACAAAGAATGGTGCGCCCACATACGTAATGACAGATGCAACAATACCGACAAGTAATACATACAACATTGAACCATTGAATATGCGCTTAACATTACGATATTCGCCTTTCTCAATCCTCTCCGCCATAATCTTAGAAATTGCAGCAGGAATACTAAATGTTGCAATCAATAAAATAAAAGCATAAATAGTCTGTGCCGCACCATAATATCCGCTTCCTTCATTCTTCATAATATTCGCAAGCGGAATCCCATATACAAAACCAATCAACTTTGATGCCACACTCGCAATTGCAAGTATCGATGCCTGCACAGCAAAACTCTTTGTTACTTTATTATTATCACTCATATCTTCGTCCAATCTCTATAAACTATCAAAAGTAGCTATTACTATGGGCACATTGAACGTGACTCCATGTAATACATGCTACTCTCATTCTTCATTATGCACATTTCTCACCAAAAAATATACTTACTTGAATTATACCACATTTAATATCTTAATAAAAGTATTTCAATAAAAAAGCCGTCACACATAACCTGTGCGACGACTCTTTTTATGTATTATCTGAATTTGTACTTTTTACCCTTTGACATAGGACCCTCAAACGTTTTTCCATCGTACTTTTTAACCGGTACTACATAAAATGTATATGTCTTGGTATCTCTTGAATACTTACCATATCTTAAGTATACATTAGCGGAAGTTCCTTTGTATTCGCCAAAATAAGACTTTGAACTATACCCTGATTTCTTATAATAAATCTTATAGCTTGTTGCACCTTTCGCCTTTTTCCACTTAATCTTTGCCTTATAAACAGTCTGATAACCATTAGATGTCTTCTTCTGTCTTATAATCTTTGTAATAGATGTCTTTTTAGGTGCAGTAGCAAGGTATGCAATATCTGAATCCGGAGAATACTTCTTTCCGTCTGCATTCACGTATGCCTTAATCTTAAACTGGTACTTCGTACCTGCTTTTAATTTCTTAACCTTGTATGTGGTCTTTGTCGTATCAGCTACCTTTTTCCAGGTCTTACCGGATTTTCTATAAATCGTATATCCATTAGCACCACTCGTAGCATACCATGTGAGTGTGATATAAGATGTAGAAACCTTACTATAAGACGGTGTAGATGGCTTACCTGGTGTAACATATACAATACATGTAGCTGTTGTATTGCTTCCATCTGTTGCTGTTGCAGTAATAACTGTCTTACCTGCACTACGTGCATATACTTCACCGGTCTTTTCATTTACCGTTGCCACATCTGTGTTATTCGATGTATACTTCAATGTCTTATTATAAGCGGTTGCAGGTGCAACAGTCGGATTCAATGTATATTCTTTACCCGGTGCTAATGTAATAGAAGCCGAAGGCATTGTAATACTCTTCACACTCTGGTTATTGAATATAAATGTATAATTACCTTTTGTATCTCCCCATACATCAAGATAATATGTCTGTCCTGCTTCTAATACAATGTCATACTCTGAAGTTTCATTACCGTATGTGCGATTATCCATATCACGATTATCCGTCTTTTTTACATACTCATCACTACCCCACTTACGTACACAATAATAAAGAGTACCATTAGTAGCATTTACCATCTTAAAATGACATGCACCTGAAGTTGCTGCTGTAAACTTGAAATAATCATCATCCGAATCATTACCAACATGACCGTCAATACTTCTTGTATATTCCTTATTGAAAGCAATTGTCTCAGCCTGATTCTTCGCATCCGGATTCGCATCCTTTGTAAATTTAAGTACAAACTTAACATTACCGGATTTGCCGGCCTCTCCAAACTGAAGATAGTATGTTGTATTCGGCTCCAATTTCGCACCTTCAATTCCATCTTTCGCACTTCTAAATTGCATTACAGCCGTATCATCTGCCCATGCACGTGTACGACCAACCACCTCTTCAGAAATCGAAAGAACATTCACATACGGTCTGTCATCAAGACTAATATTCTTATACTCGATCTCTAAATATCCGCCTTCTGCCGGTGTCGTAAAGCGAGCATAACCAACTCCGTTCGTTACAGCATAGTAACCGTCATTGTTCATTCCAAGCTGCGGACCTTTCTCTTTTGTTGCTCCCGGTGTGAATTGTGTCTCAGCCGCATATGCCTTAGTACCACAAAAAACCAGACCACACACCATCAATGCACAAAGCAACAGCTTTTTCATCATGTGTCTTTCTCTCATTATGTTTCTCCTCCTCATCAAACTTATCAATAAGATTGTATCATTGTATCACGGATTGTGACAAACCAACAATTACTAATATTATATAATATATTAAATTTGCGTCAAGCAATTGTTTTCCAATTTAAAATTCGCTGTATTTGTGCAAAAGAACATATACACAAATCAGCGAATTTTACTATCTTAATATGGGGGATTATCTTCTATTGTAGTTAATGAGGCAACCCTTCAAAATAATCTCTCTCTCATCATCTGTAAGGTCTCCTAAGTGGAATGTGAGTTCCTTCATACCCTTATTCACCACATAAGCCTTGATATCATCATTCTTATCCTTAACAGCCTTAGCAATATCAGGAATAAAGATATAATCATCAATATCAAATGCATAATCTTCCGGCATAACAAACGGAAGCATACCCCAGTTGATTAAGTTCGAACGGTATCTCTTCGTTGCATATTCCTTGGCAACATTTGCCCAACCGCCAAGCACCTTCTGACAAGAAGCCGCCTGTTCACGTGCGGAACCATCACCTGGTTTTACAGCAAAGATTGTAGAACCAACACCAACATTCTCATGTGTCACGTTAGGGAACTGTGTCTTAACTGTATCCATTACTTCTTTCCAGTTGTCATCATATTCGCACATGCATTTTCCTTCCTCACGTGCCTTCTCTACTGCCTGAACAGCTTTTGCTCTACCCACATATTCAGGATCTTTACGAGACAATGTAAACTCAGCAAGTCCTAACGGATTCGAACGATATGATGATGTTTCACCTGAAGGAATCAACTCATCAGTTGTTGTAACAGGATCATTAATTACTGATGCAACCTTCAAAATCAAGTTATCCGTTAATGCTACCATCGCCGGCCAATCCTTAATATTCGGACCGAACTTAATCTCTACAGACGGATCAGCTTTGCCAACACCATCATAGATACGGTTCTCATAAATTGTCTTATCAAAGTAATACTTTGGATTTGTGAAACTTGCATCCACATCTGTTGCTGCGGTTAAGTATCCTTTATTCGCTGCTGTTGCTGCAATCGAACGTGCATCCATCAATGCAACAGATGAAATCTGTCCGTTCTGTACTTTAGAACCTTCACGGTTCGGGAAGTTTCTTGTTGAATGACGAATAGAAAATGCATTGTTAGCAGGTGTATCACCGGCACCAAAACAAGGTCCACAGAATGCAGTCTTCACGATTGCACCTGTTGCCATCAAATCAGCTAATCTTCCATTCTTCGCTAATTCCATATAAATCGGTGTAGAAGCAGGATATACACTTAATGTAAACTCATCTGCACCAATGCTTGCGCCCTTTAATATATCAGCAGCCGCACAGATATTCTCGAAACCACCACCTGCACAACCTGCAATAATACCCTGATCAACATACAACTTACCATTACGCACTTTGTCTTTCAAAGTAAAATCGACCTTGCCGTCTAAGCTTACTAAAGCTCTCTTCTCGCAATCGTCAAGAATATCCATTAAGTTTGCATTCAATTCTTCGATTGTGTAAGTATTGCTCGGATGGAACGGCATAGCAATCATAGGTTTCACTTTGCTAAGATCTACATAAACAACGCCATCGTAATACGCTACTGTACCAGGATTCAACTCCTTGTATGACGCACCTCTTCCATGAATCTCATAGAAATCTTTCACTTCGTTATCCGTTTTCCAGATAGATGAAAGACAAGTTGTCTCAGTAGTCATTACATCAATACCGATACGATAATCAGCACTTAAGTTATCTACACCCGGACCAACAAACTCCATAACCTTGTTCTTAACATATCCATTACCAAATGTTGCTCCAATAATTGCCAATGCAACGTCCTGTGGTCCAACACCCGGTTGTGGCTTTCCGTCCAAATAGATAGCAACAACACCCGGCATCTTCACGTCATATGTCTGACAAAGCAACTGCTTAACAAGTTCTCCGCCACCTTCACCGATTGCCATTGTACCAAGTGCACCATAACGCGTATGTGAATCTGACCCAAGAATCATCGCACCACATTCTGCAAGCATTTCTCTTGCATACTGATGAATAACTGCCTGATGTGGTGGAACATAGACACCACCATACTTTTTCGCGCAGCTAAGACCAAACATGTGATCATCTTCATTAATCGTTCCGCCTACTGCACAAAGAGAATTATGGCAGTTGGTAAGTACATAAGGAATCGGGAATTTCTCTAATCCTGATGCACGAGCGGTTTGAATAATACCAACAAATGTAATATCATGCGATGTCAATTTATCAAACTTAAGCTGAAGCTTATCCATATTGTCTGCTGTATTATGCTCCTTCAAAATACCATATGCAATTGTATTCTTCGCAGCTTCTTCCTTCGTTACAGACATTCCTGTTTTACTTTTTAAAATCTCTTCCTGATTCGCACCATCTTCGATGATCTCCGTACCATTCAAAAGATATGCGCCACCTTCGTATAACTTAATCACGTATGTATCCTCCTAATATATTAGTGATGTGAACCGTTGCCACGCGAAAATCAATCATATAATCTCGTGTAGCATAACATGAATCGGAGACCATTGTAGCATAATCCTATTAATATTTCAAATGATTTGAATCGGATTACCATTGATATGACTTCTTGGCTTTTTTGAGACTTCTAAACCATCGACTCTTCGGTCTTTTGTGTCCAAAAAAATCCTTATCTGTTTTCATAAAATAGCGATATCTTGCATATGAATTATCATCCCATGTAACATCCACATTATACCAATAACCGCCAACCTTAACCATATTCCATGCATGTTCTTTTCCTTTCACATAGATACACGGAATCTTCATCTCCTGCATAATTCTTTGGAACGCCAAAGCATATGACATGCACATACCTTTCCCTTTTACAAACGCATAATATGGTGTGTAATACTGCGCATCATATTGCATATGTTCAATCAGATAATCATGTGCTTTTTTAACTTTCTGCAAACGACTTCCGTGACCAATTCTTTTCACAAGCCGTTTGACTAATTTTGTAATTCTTTTTTCTTGCCGTTTTGTTGTTAAATACCCAAATTGAAATGTGACATATCGTTCCTCTTCTCCTGATATGGTAACACAATAACCGGATACAGTTCCCATCGTATATCCATCTTTTTTTGCCAACTCATCAAAAAAATCCACATACGGTGGGTGTCCCTTTTTGTACTTTTTCATATCAGATTCTATTCCCGGATAGTAATATGACAGCGAAGACGGATGTTGTTTCATTCTCTTAACCATGTCCTTTATCATCTCTTTCTCACTAGCAACAACACGAACTCCGCGCGGAAACTTCATTGCGTAAGATACACTATCGTGTAAAATACAACCATACATTATGATAACAATGCCTAATACAAACAAAAAACTTCTTGTACGTCGAGAAAAAATAATCATATCGAATTCCTCCTACTCAGAAAAAATAATTGTTAACCGGTTATTGTTATCATACAAAAAGTGCTGCCATGAAAACATGACAGCACACAAAAAATTATATTAAACTTAAATCCCACATGTCTATCGGGAAAACATCTCATTCATCACATCATCCGGATTAATTCCGAGATAAACACATAATCTCACAAATTCATCTGCAAATAATTCCTCATTATTTTCTAACTTTTTAACATCTATTCCCAACTCATCTTGAACATCGCAAAGATTAGTATTCGATCGTATCATATATTCCAACAGATATTTCTCTGCTTTCATACAAATCAGTCTCCTTCCTATTCTATTCTCGATAGGATTTTGCATCATTTTCAACATTATATTCTATATACAGAAGAAGTTCAATTATTTTTTTCGTTTTTGTCTTGTTTTTGATTGACACTAAACCCTTGATTTTATAAGATACTAAAAAAACTGTGTTTAGAGGAATGGTGATTGATATGCGTGATAAAAGTATAGGAAGAACTTTACGATATTATAGAAAAGCAGCACAATTATCTATTGCTGATGTAATTGAAATATTTCAAACAGAATATGACATTCATTATACAAACAAAGCAATATATGGTTGGGAAAGCGGACATACTCAACCATCCGCAGACACATTTTTAACACTTTGTAAAATATACGATATTCATAATATAATTGAATCTATGAATTACGCTTGCAAATCCGACAAAGGACCTCTTATTCTTACTGAGAACGAGGAGCGTATCATACTACAATATCGCGAAAATAAAAAACTGCGACCTGCGATTAACAAATTATTTGACATTGAAGATGAATAATATAAAAGAAAGATGCACTTCAAACTTTTCAACCAAAAGTTTATCGAATGTGCATCTTTGTCTTTTATTTCTCGAAAGGTTCATTAAGCATCTCACACCCACTTAATACAAACCTGCCATTTTTGATAATGTCTACTTGTGTTCCATCTGCATGAACACTAGTTATACTTGCTATTTCATCATACGGAATTGTAATATCTGTATGACAATTAAAATAGGCTTCGTCTTCCTTGCTATCTCTAAGGATTGAGCATTCGTTATCCTTTGCTACAATTTCCTTTCCGTCAGGATTATACAAACGAATTTCTTCGCTATGGCTGTAACAGGTATCTCCTACCGCAAAATGCGGTCCCATTTTTTCAACAATCAATATCGGTAACTGATATACAATATCATATTCATTAGCCATAACATATGCTGTCGTATTCGTTCCGATTGCAAACTCACCAATCGGTAATGTATCACGGTTAAACAATACATTTTCTTTAATATATCTGCGATTTTCCTCAAGCGTTTCAAAATTATCACAGGTATAATCTATAATCTTGCCATCCTCAAATACCAAACGCATATTGCGATATTTCAGATCATTCAAATATACTTCCGGAACATGTAGGACGCCACATGTACCTGTAAGACGCGGTGACGTAAAGACCTCACCAACCGGAATATTCACATCTGCCGTACAATTTTCAAAATTGGTCTCTTTGTCCGGGTTTTCCAACTGATGCATCATAACAGTCATATCAGTCTCATTTCTTCCCGCACCCTTCACTTTAACATAAATTGCCTGATCTAACTCATCAATCAAAACCTGTTGCACACGTTTGTATGCATTGCTATCTAACGTGTTCACTTCAACAATTCTCTCGAATATTTCTTCAAAATGATCTCCTATTTCAGGAATAGGATATGCAATAATCGTGAAGCTATACTCACTTTGTGGTATATATTCATTGAGAATTTTTGCAGATTCTGAAGTAACCGTAACTGATAATTCCTGTTGTTTGTTGTCAAGCTTTATTGCTTCCGTTTTATTCACAGGTTCAAACGGTATCTCTCCAAACACTTCTACTACTGCAGGTCCGGCATATTCTTTTGCCAACTGTTTTCTGGTTTCATAAGCATTTTTTAAGACTGCTGTTTTTCGTTCCGCAAATGCTTTATCTAAAAACAGAGCATCGTCTCCTCTATGATCGTATTCATATTGCTTATTGGCACTTGTACCTGTATAACCCGGTTTCATCGTCTGACGACGATTCACTCTTGCAATCGGTGCACGATAAATGACCGGTGTTAATCCCATTTCCTCAAATTGTAAAATTGCAGCTTTTATCATACGTTCCTGACCAATCGCATAACGAATATTCACCGTCTTTTTCTTAGACAAATCAATACCTGCAACCCGAAAACCTTCTTCATAACCATGGGTATAGGTATACGCCATTGCATCAATATCTTCTTGCGACATTGCATTCAAAAACTTTGCCATACGAATTTCATTCTCGGTTATATACTCACCATAACAAAACAGATATCGCAAATCATTCAAATTGCTTTGCATAATAATATCCGTTGCAAAAGACAAATCAGGATCTAATATCTCCCTTGTCCTGTAATCTATTGTATCTTCCGCATAATCGCTCACAAAATAATAGATTGTTTTCTTCAATTCCTTCCGAGACGGTATATCATCCTCAAACATGCATAGAATCTCCACAAAAAGCTCGGCATGTATCGTCATATCAAACAATCGTTGCTCTACAGCGTAAATGATATCTCCGCGTATTTCAGTATAAACAAATGATAAAAGCTGTCCATATTCATCGCCCAGCTTTCTCACTGCATATGACGGATTCGCATAACTTCTTTCATATCCGGCAACTCCCGGCAAAACATCTTGATACAAACTTGTATTGTATTGTTTCAATTCCTCAAACGTATCATCTTTACCAATCTGTTTATCAACTCTCTTTTTTAATGCATCCATTTCACAAAGAAATGATCCGGTTCTTTTAAAATAATCCAGAAATGGTTCTTTTATATTCGTTTCACCATCTAAAAACATACGAACCCGCTTAATAGCAAGTTCGTATCGTTCTTTCACACTATCATTGACTTCTTTCAACAATTCACAATATCCCAAAACTGATCCTCTTTTCTATCATTTTTTCAAGTTGCCTAACTCGACATTTTTCTCTACTAAAGATTGCACATGGTTCCACAACTCTTCAGAACTATCCTTGACATGTTTGTTTCGAGTCAGTACTTGCTCGGCAGAGATTCCGTGCTCCCTCCATGCCCTTCCGTCTGTGATATCATTGAGCATGAGTGGTTGTACTCTGTCTAATGCATTTGCAAACTTTGCCTCCGGAGTTTCTCCTGCTTCAAATTCTTCCCAAAGCGCTCTCATTTCCTTTGCCTGATCCTCAGGCAAAATGTTAAATATACGGTCTGCGGCCTTTTCTTCTCTTTCACGCTTGGTTGCATTTCCCGTCGTATCATATGCATATGTATCCCCTGCATCAATCTCCACCGTATCATGTATAATAACCATCTTCATAACACGCAAGATATCGACCGGTTCATTCGCATATTCGCCAAATAGCATTGCCATCAAAGCAAGATGCCACGAATGTTCGGAATCATTTTCATGGCGACTGCTATCCGAAAGATATGACTGTCTTTCAATCTTTTTCAATTTGTCCAATTCTAAAGTAAATGCTAACTGCTTTTTTAATCGTTCCTGTGACATCACACACTCCTATATAATCCATCCTATTACATATAAAACAAATGCTACCGCTAACGGAATGACATTCAAAATCATGGCAATTCTTTTCATCAAAAATCCGCCGTCTTGTGATTTCCATGCAGCAACACTAAATATCATTCCGGTCACCGACAATATAAGGCTTCCGATTCCTAATAATCCGACAATGGCAGGACCATTACCATCATAGCGATAAGATGCTGCAACGGCACTTACCATGAATAATATTGCGCATGCACCCAAAACACACGATATCACTGCATCTGAGCTGACACTTTTTACGCTGTATGCATTTTTTAGCATCTTCTCAACCCCTCTTTCCCTGCACGTCATCCGATAATTGGTCTATTTTCTTAATAAGATAATATACAATATATCCAATTAATCCACCTAATGTATTCAAAATCAAATCGTCCACGTCAAACGAACCAACCTTGGCTACCAATTGCAACAATTCTACTGACAAACTGAAGCAAAATGTATAGAGCACAACTTCATAGCATCTGACACTTCGATTAATGACAAAGCGAACCAGAGCTCCAAACGGGACAAATGCAATCACATTTCCTAAAAGATTCAGCATTACATTGTCAAAGCCGATATACTCACGATATTTCACAAAGCGCATAATCTCTGTAAACGGTATCAAATTATAATGAAAACTGTCATGACGAACTGTTCTTCCAAAACCATCACTTAACAACAAAAAATATACCAATATAATCATATATATCACAAACGCAATTTTAGAAAATGTTCGAATCCATTCTTTTTTAGTCATATCTAATTCCTATCATTTTATACTTATTCTGTAGATACTTTTGTAGATTCTTGTTCAGTTGATTCTTCTGTAGAATCATGGGTGCCAATCGTAACAGGCTCCGTTACAGAAAGAACAACATGATCTTCTCCTTCTTGTGCTACATGAAAACTTGTTCCGGATTCAAAATCATCCAAAGAAATCTTTAATGTCTGATAATTAACATACTGTGTGTCAACCGACTTGCCATCAACATATACAACAGAAAACTCATTAAAAGCATTTCCCTGAATCAATACTTTATCTTCTTGTATTTCATACCCCGACACTGTAATCTCACGAATACCCATCTGCATATCTGCTGACGGGAACGGATTATTACCATCGTATGCATAATGATTTCCGTATAATGTATCATATGCGAGCATTTCCAACATATCCATATAAGTCTTTTTATCTTCCATATTCATGTATTTCTTATGGAAACTCTGTGTCAATCCGCCCTTCAAATTCAAACGTTCAAATATATAGGTACTCGCCTGATACGCTGCCAGGTCCATTCTCTTAACATCTAATCCTATGTTATCCCACATTACCCATTCTGTCTCATATAACCCAATTCCATTCAAATCAGATTCCTCAATATTAAGCGCAGGTAAATGGTCACCATACATAAAGATAACTGTCGGTTCGTCCAACTGTTCTACTCTATCAATCAAAGATGCAATCATATTATCTGTTTCCCTACACATATTAACATAGTATTTCCATGCAACACGCTTCTCTTCGTCTTGTGCATATTTGCCCGTAAAATGACAATTCACATCTGTTAATGTATGTGTATACTTCTTAGGATATCTACCATGTGCCTGCACAGAAATCGTTGTAATATAATCTCTACCTTCTGTCTGCTTCATTCTTTCAATCATCAAATCATCAAGCACATCATCCTTTGCCCAACCACGCGGTGTATAATTCAACATATACATATGCTCCATGCCGGAAAATGAATCAAACCCCAGATTAGCATAATCCCTATATCGCTCATAAAACGTAGCATCATTATTGTGAAACCCGGCTGTTGCATAGCCAAGACGCTTCAAATCATAGCCCATACTTCCGCAAGTTGTATCAGTCATAACAGTCTTAAACGGATACTCACCAGCACCGAAAAAGCTCGTACTAATTCCTGTCTGCACTTCAAATTCCGTATTGGCAGTTCCGGCACCAACAGCCGGCACAACAAACAAACCGGAAGAAAACTGATTCTTTAATCTGCTATAAGTTGGCATCGGTTTTTCAGACACACGAAAATCCTTCATATATTTTGTGTCAAAAATCGACTCCAACTGGATTACTATAATATTCGGATTTTCAATTGTTGCCGGTTCATTCACAAAGTATTCTTTTTCATTTTCTAATGCATCCTCCGTCTCTGACGGACGTATGCCATCTGTATTCTCTTCTTCAGGCTTTGACTCAAAAACGACTTCACTCTTATCATAATGTAAGCCATTTACAATCTTCTCTATTGCTTCTTTTGTGTATTCTTTTGGTTCACTAATACCGACATCGATGATACTATTCGAGAAACAGTACGCAAAACCATAATCATTATATGCATATGCCAAATTACCAAAATTATCTGATACCGTCTGTGTTTCAACTGCAACCTTGGTTAATGTAACAATCAAAAAACCACACATGATAACATACGCAGATGCACGGAACGGATGCCTTTTGTGCTTCGTTTTCGGAAGACGGATATACAAATATATCAGCAAAATAAAGACTAGTACAATCCCGACCGCACTTAGCACTAGTTGCCACTTTGTCATATATTTATCAAGCATTGTCATTACATTTCGTATCATCAAGACATCAATTGCCGAAAAAGGTGTTGTTCTAAAAAACAATACAATAAAATTGGCAAATGCTGATATTACCCATATTGCGCACACAAACACCGTTGCAAACACACGTCTCTTTGCGAATAAAACCAATGACAATGTTACAAATATAATAAACGCATTATAGAAAAATACCGTTGGGGACTCTGTAATAAAGATCAGCGCTTTTGCCAGAGAATGTCTGCTTAACACTTCCAATAACAGATTCATTGCACAGGCAAGCAACAAGTATCCAAAAAATGGTATTTTGATCAATTTGATTACAGGCTCTAAACACTTTCCAAGAAATTGCATAGGCTTTGTTTTTCCCAATCTTACAAACGGTTCTAATATCTTGTCTTTTGCTTTTTTACAAACCGTTTTTACTTTTTGAAATTGACGCTCTATACTTTTGACAAAATTCTTCATACTTCTCTACTCTTCTCTATATATCGTTAACCATGCGACGTATCGTCCCATAATATGCATAATCACAACTGACGTAAACCATTGCTAATATACCATGACTATGGAAAAAATCAAGTAAATTCACAATATTTTAAGATTATTGTAAGTATTTTCAACTAAGAAACCGCATACTGACTATTATAAAGTTCCGCATAAAAGCCACCCTTAGCAAGTAAACTTTCATGATTACCCTGTTCAATAATATCGCCGTCCTTCATCACCAAAATCACGTCTGCTTCCTTAATTGTTGAAAGACGATGTGCAACAACGAAACTGGTTCTACCCTTCATAAGCTTAGCAAATGCATTCTGCACACGTATTTCTGTACGCGTATCAATGGAAGATGTTGCCTCATCTAAGATTAACACAGGCGGTAATTCTAACATTACTCTGGCAATACAAAGCAACTGCTTTTGCCCTTGCGAAAGACTACCTCCGTCCTCTCCTATCACAGTATCATACCCTTGTGGCATACGTTTAATGAAGCTATGGGCATGACATGCCTTTGCTGCTTCTATAATCTCCTCTTTCGTTGCTTCCGGCTTTCCATAGGCTATGTTTTGCGCAATTGTACCTGACTTTAACCAGGTTTCTTGCAATACCATTCCATAGGTATCCCTCAAGCTGTCTCTCGTAATATCATAAATGCTGGTACCATTTAGACAAATCGCACCCTTATCAATATCATAAAAACGCATCAACAAGTTAATTAGTGTAGATTTCCCGCAACCTGTCGGACCAACAATTGCCACACGCTGCCCTTTCTTTACATTCAGGTTCAAATCCTTAATAAGTGGTCTTGCCGCATCATACGCAAATGCAACATGTTCTAACGTAAAGTTGCTTTCCTTTTCCACTTCTTCTCTTGTAAGCATTTTCGCATCCTTCGCATCCGGCACCTCTTCTTTCTCATCCAGCAATTCAAATACTCTTGTCGCACATGCAAGGGCATTTTGCACTTCTGTCACTACACCTGAGATTTCATTGAATGGTTTTGTGTATTGATTGGCATAGCTTAAAAAGCAAGAAAGCTGACCTACGCTAATCCCGCCTCTTACTGCGATAAAAGCTCCTACAATTCCAACACCCGCATACACAAGACTATTCACAAAACGTGTACAAGGATTCGTAAGAGATGAAAAGAATATGGCACGTAGGCTATATGCTGATAAATCTTTATTAATCTCATCAAATCGCTTTTGTGCATCATCCTCATAACTGAACGCTTTCACAATTTTTTGATTTCCCACCATCTCATCTACCAAGGCAGTCATCTTACCTCTGCTTTCTGATTGCATACGAAACATATTGTACGTCTTTTTTGCAATAAAGCTCGCTACAAGAAGCGAAACCGGTGTTAAAAGAACAACCACAACTGTAATCTTCACATTAATCGTTAACATAAAAATGAGTGTGCCGACGATTGTAATCACACCTGTAAACAATTGTGTAAAACCCATGAGTAAACCTTCCGAAAACTGGTCTACATCATTGATTACTCTAGAAACAATTTCTCCATATTGTTTGTTATCCACATATCGAAGCGGTAAGTGATTTAGCTTTTCAAATGCACTTACACGAATATCTTTCACAACCTGATAAGTAATCTTATTGTTGCAAAGGCTCATAAACCATTGTGCGAATGCTGTAATTAAAATCACCACGCCAAACTTGATAAGCAATGGTTTCAATCCTTCAAAATCCACCTGTCCCTTTGCAATGATAAAATCGATTGCATCACCGGTAACAATTGGTGCATAAAGCGTGGTTACGACGGTAATCAGTGCAAAAATCAAAGACAACCATACATAGTGCTGATATGGTTTAATAAAGGAAAGCACTCTTTTAATGGTTTTTTTCTGCATTTGTTTTGATTTTGTATTGTTATCTGCCATTTATCTGCCCTCCTGTTTTTTTATTGGATCATTATATCCATTTTGCGTATCATCTTGAGACTTCACAATTTCCTGATATACTTCACAAGACTGCAACAATTCTTCATGTGTACCAATTCCTGCCATCTCACCATCTTCTAATACAATAATCTGATCTGCATGTTTAATAGAGGAAGCTCTTTGGGATACAATAAATACTGTCATATCCTTCGTTTCTTCCCGAATCGCAGTTCGAAGTTTTGCATCCGTTGCAAAATCAAGCGCCGACGCCGAATCATCTAAGATGAGAATCTCCGGTTCCTTTACTAAGGCTCTGGCAATGGTGAGGCGTTGTCTTTGTCCTCCGGACAAATTCTTACCACCTTGTAATATCATTTCATCAAGTCCGTCTTTCTTACTTGCAATCACATCCAAGCCTTGTGCAATAGCAATGGCTTTTTCCATATCTTCCTTTGTTGCATCCACTTTGCCCCAACGCATATTGTCAGCAATTGTTCCGTTGAATAATACAGCTTTCTGCGGCACTACACCAATGCTGTTTCGAAGTTCTTCAAAGGTGTAATCCTTAACATTCACCCCGTCTATTAATACTTCTCCCTCTGTGACATCATAAAATCTTGGTATCAAATTGACCAAAGTTGACTTACCGCACCCTGTACCACCAATGATACCAACCGTCTCTCCTTTTTTCACTGCAAATGACAGATTGCATAACGCCGGTTCCTTGGTACCTTCATACGTAAATGTGACATTTTGAAAAAGCACCTTGCAATCACTTTTTTGATTATTAGTTTTCATACTTTCCTTTGCCTGGTTACTCTCAACTACACTTGGTTTCATAGCAAATATTTCACCCACGCGCTTAGAACATGCAAATGCTTTTGTAAGCAATATAATCAAATTGGCCAACTTCACAAGCTCTACCAAAATCTGAGACATATAGTTAACTAATGCAATCACTTCACCCTGTGTCAAATTGCCGATATTGACCTGTATGCCACCAATCCAAATAATCGCAATAATTGCTGCATTTACAATAATATAGGTGACAGGGTTCATCACCGCAGATATCTTACCTACAAAAGTCTGCATATGTAACAGCGTTTCACTACCTTCACGATAATCTTGCTCCTCATCAGCCTGTCTGCCGAAAGCACGAACCACCCGAGCTCCTACAAGATTTTCTCTTGTCATCAAAAGTACATCATCTAACGCTTTTTGTACCTTCTGATATAACGGAATAGAATAGAGCATAATCCCAAACACTACAACTGACAAAAGCGGAATCGCGACAACAAACACCCAAGCAGCCTTTACATCCACTGTAAATGCCATCACCATAGCACCTACTACAATAAACGGTGAACGTAAAAACAAGCGTAGAAACATATTCACGCCGGACTGTAACTGGTTAATATCATTCGTCATTCTGGTAATCAAAGTAGATGTACCTGCTTTGTCAATCTCCGCATAAGAAAGGGAATTAATATGTGCAAACAAATCGTGTCGCACGCTTTTGCCAAAGCCAACAGAAGCTTTTGCCGCAAAATACTGTGCTGTTACCGAACATATTAATCCGATCAAAGCAAGTGCTACCAAAACGCCGCCCATCTTCAAGATATATCCTGTATCCTGATTTTTAATTCCTGTATCTACGATCGCCGCCATAACCAGGGGAACCAACAACTCAAAGCTTGCCTCTAACATTTTAAACAACGGCGCAACGATACTTTCCTTCTTATATTCTTTTAAATAATTTGAAATCTTGAACATAAAACTTTCCTTCCATTTTCCGATGAGAATGTGTCTTAACCTGTAACATATATTTGTAAAACCTGTGCTATATTATAGCTATTATTAAAGATTTACGCAATGTACAACATAATCATACTTCTTATGTCGACAAACAAAAAGGCTACGCAAAATGCATAACCTTCTTGTCTCATATCCAGCATGAAAGGAACTTTTGGTCCGGATTTTAATCACTATATCATATTAATATATGTATGCTTTATAAGCCTCTCCATCAGAAGACTTAATCTTTTTACCCCCTACTTTTGCATTCGTCACAACCTTGAAGTTGTAATCACTCTTACGCAAATTCAATTTCTTACCCTTGATTTTAGTTAACTTATATGATGTTTTCTTGGTTGTCTTTACTTTAACCCATTTCTTCGAATTCGCTTTTTTCGCGTAAACAGTATAATCCTTAGCACCTGTAACCTTCTTCCATTTAATTAATACAGAATTTACTTTAATATACCCTTTACCACTCTTTGTTGTAATCTTAGGCTGTGTTACAAAGTATTTTTTAGCTGACCATGCCGAATACACATCATTGTAATTACTATCCTGCCCAATTGCTCTTACTCTTGCATAATAAACCTGTCTACCTGTAATGCCATAAATGGTATCCTTTGTATAGTAAGAATTCTCTCTTTTAATTAATTTACCCTTCTTGTTATAGATTTCCCATTCAAGTTTCTGTGTATAAGGATCAATATTCTTAGCAGTTACATAAGCCACACCATCTATTACTTCAACCTTTGCTACACTTGGTGTTGACAATTTTGCTGAGGATGTCGGTGTAGATGGTGTTGAAGGTGTACTTGGTTGCGATGGTGTGCTTGGTTGCGATGGTGTGCTTGGATTAGTAGGATTATTGGCATCTCCACCATCACCATCATTTACATCACCTGGAAGATAACCTGTCGAAAAGAAATCCATGGTTGAATAACTATCAGCATCACCCCATCTATCAATAAAATATACATTGATATAAAATATATGTGTTGTATTGGGTGCAATATTCTTTAATTGATAAGAAGTAACCATTGCATTACTAACAAGCGTTACGTCTCCCAAAATAAAGTCATATCCTGTAATTGTTGAACCTTCATATGCACCTGTTGTACAATACGTGGCCAATCTAGACCAATCAACATAAGCTGATGTAGATGTAATATTGGTAACAGAAATATTGTCATCAATCGAATATGCCTGCACCGGAGTACATCTCGAAAACAATAATCCCATGCATAATAATAAAGTTAATATCATTTTTTTCATAATTTTGTATCTCCTATTCCTTCATTCAATTATTTCATTCTACTTACCTGAATAATTTGATAAGTGTTTCCTAAAAATAGTATTGCTACCATTCGCCTCCTTTCTGTTCTTGATGCGAATAGTAGCAATTCTCTCTTTTTTTTTCTAGCAATTTGCGTTTCCAAATGAGCAACTTAAGGTTGCAACCATTGAAAACACTAGAAAAATTCATATTTTTTATCTTTATTGATTGCGCTATTAAAAGTACATATCTTAATATGAAACTTCGATTTTAGCATTGTCCACAATCTTTTTAAATTCATCATCACAAATTATTAGTGTACAACGAAACTCTGTAATTGATTCTATACCGTTGTCTTCCATATCATCACTATAATCAAATAAAGAAACCTCACTTAAACCATCCGCAATCATATGAGACTGCATACCTACTTCAATACCATTAATCGTTACATTTTCAAAGCTTGTCATAATGAAAGAACCGCTATGATTATTAATAACAAATACCGGACCAGCAGCACCATCTTGATTATATCGACAATCCAAAGCAATGATTTCAATTCCATTTTCATTCAAAACCGTCGTTCCTTCTTTAGAAGATGATTGTTCTGACTCTGTGTCAGATATCTGAATTGTAATTTCAGGATATGTAACAAAATCAATCAGCCCCACATCCAGAACAAACGCTATAGTTGAAATCTTATCAATATTACAAACTTCCAGGTCGCTCAAGAAAATATCAATCGATGTCTCCAACGTTTCACCCGCTGCTATTTCATCCATCAGATACGTTGTCTGTTCATATCCGTTTACAGCTATATACTTAGATTTAATCATGCATTTGTTATCTGTTTTATTTTCAACAGTAATACCAATTCTTTGTGCATATCCATCTTCACAAAACACTTCTCCGGTTGTACATATTTTCAGTGTTTCATCATCCAAAAGAACTTGTTTATCCACACTTACTTTATCACGTACATACAAAGACACATCTTCTTCATCCGTCAGTTCTTCTTCATTATCATCTGCTGATTCTCCATATCCTACAAGTGTTTCAAAAGTAAGTTCATCTGAGGTATATAACACATCTCCAAATTCACCATAAGAACCTGTAACCGGATAAATCTCTACAACAAAAGATACTTTTTCTATGGTAGTAATTCCGGATGCATAAAGACTTTCAAGCGGAATCATAACAGCCGGGTACCCAACGCCATTCGCATCCACTTCTACTCCATATCGCTCAGACAAAGCGGCTGCCTCTGTTAAAAGAATGGGTTCACCATTTACCTTAATCTTCTTAAAACAAACTGCTACTTTTTGACTCGTATTGTTTTGTGCATCTATCTTAAAAAGTATCCCATCATTCTCCCCTGTCTCTTTCCGCATAGATTCTGATAGGGTTAATTTGTAATCACCTTCATCCAAAAGTACTGTTTCTTCAACATTTACATCCACAATTGTGCTTGGATCGCCTGTAATATCATCTATTCCATCTCCAGTTTTTGTTTCTGCGACTTCCTTGTTTTCAGTGGATATTGATGTCTCAGGCATATTCTGTGATGTTTCTTTTCCACATGCAGCCAAACTCATTGCACACATAATGCTCGTAATTGTTATTAATAATTTCTTCATTTTTTCAATCCTTCCCTATAAATAATATCTAAACAATGCATTCATTGCACGGTCTTTTATATACACATCGTATTCTGACATAAAGTTGCAACACAATATTTCTTTTCAACCTACCTAGGTAGTGAAACTCCGTGCAGTGACGAAACAGATAAATCCCATAACTACAAAAGGCTATGCAATGAACCGACCCCCAAAAGTTAGACCAAAATCTAACGATTGGGAGGTCGGTTTTTTCATGGCAAAATATAGTTATGAATTTAAAAAGAAAGTGGTGTCCGCGTATCTTAATGGCGAAGGCGGATACAA
>SVEJ01000021.1 GCA_015057435.1 Lachnospiraceae bacterium | reverse complement strand
AGGAATCCTTTCCGAATCGCAACTAGCTTCTTAACTCTACAAAACAATACTGTTTTATTTGCTGTCAAGAGACAGCTTATTGAAGTGCGCCATTTTTTGGCTGTCCTCTACTTTCTTTCACAGTATTCTCCTCCGTCTTTTCATAAATTATACACATTCCGATGACATGACTTACAACACCTTTCCGCCATTCACTCTTAACTTAAACATTGCACCAAGCATCTCAGCAGCACCTCTGCTCATCATCATTCGCTCTAGGAAGATGTCAAAGTACTCATACATAGTGCAGATATTCTCATCTACTTCAAGATTCAATGTGATGGTTTTCTTTTCTATATCCACTGTAAGCTCTGATTTCGTCACTGCATAATTCACTTGATCATGAATATCAAATTTTGTCTGATCCGGCTCGCTGACGCGGCTACGTCGCACATCTGTCTTATCGGCAATAATAAGAGCTGCCGAAATCGCATCCTTCGCCCCACCAGTAGATTCATCATGGTTACCAATGGCTGCCATCACTGTCATTCTATCCTCTAAAGCCATATCAGTAGTTTTTAAAATATCATTTGCTAATATCGCACCATATTCTGCGTGTCTGGTACGATTCACAGCATTGCCTATGTCATGCATGTATCCCGCTATCTTTACCAATTCTATCTCGTGTTCCGAATAGCCGAATTGCTCTAATATATAAGCTGCCCGTTCAGCTACAAATGCTGTATGTGCTTTCGAGTGATCTGTAAACCCAAGCACTGCAAGATTCGCATTGCCTTTTTCTATTAACGCATTCACTTCTTCATGATTCTTAATTTCCTGATAAGTCATTCCGCACCTCCTATGCATTTCGTTATCTATACATTTCTATCACTCATACATTGCCGTCATCTACGCATTTTCATCGTTCGGATTCAATAATGCTTTTCCATGTTGCATCACATGCAAAACCTCCGACTCCTCCGGCATTACGCGCAATGCACCTTTTCTTGTTGTGATAATGGATGCTGCCGCATTCGCAAACGTCAGCATATTGCTAAGTTGTTTCTCCGTATAATCTATTAATCCATATTGTAACACAGAATGTAAGATACAGCCACAAAACGTATCGCCTGCACCTGTCGTTTCAATTGTATCGTCTCGAATAAATGCCGGAACACTTGCAAAACCGCTCTTGGAATATGCCATACTTCCCTCTTTTCCAAGAGACACCAAGATAAACGGAATATCAAAGCGTTCTCTAATCCATGCAACCCCTTTGTCATAATCCTGCTCTCCGGTAAGCCACCTGATTTCATTATCAGATATTTTCAACACATCACAAAAGGAAAGGCCATATAAAGTCTGTTCCTTAGCCTGCTCTAAGTTCTCCCACAAAGGCTCTCGTAAATTAGGATCAAATGAAATAATACAACCGGATTCTCTTGCAATGGACAAAGCCTTCTTCGTAGCTTCACGGCATGATGCATGGGTCATCGATAATGTGCCAAAATGAAAAATACGACTGCTTTGAATCATAGTTGTATCCACTTCTTCCGGTACTAACATCATATCCGCTCCCGGATTCCTGCAAAACGAAAAACTTCTGTCTCCATCAACACCGGTATGTACAAAAGCCAATGTCGTGTGAACCGCATCATCAATCAAAAGTCCGTCTGTTCCGATTCCCGCTTCAACAAGGGTATCGCGCAATTGCTTTCCAAACATATCATTTCCAACTTTTCCGATAAATGCTGTTTGATGTCCAAGTTTTGCCAGCATGGCAAGCACGTTACACGGTGCACCACCGGGATTTGCTTCCAATATTGGATTTCCCTGTTCACTTATTCCGCTCTCTGTAAAATCAATCAACAATTCTCCCAAAGCAACTACGTCATATTGATATGTTTTCATATAATTCACCGTCCGTTATTCTTTTATTCTTACTTTTGCAGATATTTTCTGATTCAGCATATTCAGCACTCTTTTTTTATCGCCACTCCAAAGAGGTGCAACAAGCGTCTTTTTATCACCATCTCCGGTCATCCGATGAATCACCATATTACTTGGGAGCACTGCAATACAATCTGCGACCAGATCCGTATATTCTTCCATTCCCATTACATCAAACAGATCTTGCCTGTATTCTTTCTCTAAGTCCGTACCTCGAATCACATGTAACAACTGTAACTTGATACCATCCACACCGCTATTGCCTACATACCGAACTGTTTCTAACATATCTTCTCTGTCTTCTCCCGGAAGACCAAGAATCACATGGACAATAACAGAAACACCAATACGTCGCAATCGTTCTACTGCATCGTCATATACAGATAACGGATAGTCTCTTCTTATATATGTCGCAGTTCTCTCATGTATTGTCTGCAATCCTAATTCTACCCATATCGGTTTGATTGCATTTAATTCCTGCAATAAAGAAACCACCTCTTCAGATAAGCAATCCGGTCTAGTGGCAATAGATAATGCTACAATATCAGGATGATTGATTGCTTCCATATACTTTTCCCGTAGTACTTCTACCGGTCCATAGGTGTTGGTAAATGCTTGAAAATATGCAATATATCTACCTCCGGACATCTTACCAGACAAACGCTGTTTCCCTTTTTCTATCTGCTTAGTTATAGAATCATTTCGGCTTTCGGCAAAATCTCCGGAACCCATTCCCGAACAAAAAATACACCCTCTTGTATCAATCGTTCCGTCTCTGTTCGGACAAGTAAAACCGCCATCTAATGCAATCTTATAAACTTTTTCACCAAATGTATCCTTTAGATATTGATTCAGGGAATAGTAACGCATGTAATTACTCCTATCACGTTCTCAAAACTAGTACTATTCTACCACAGATTCTTTCTGTATAAAAGAAGCTGTCACAGTACTCTGTAACAGCTTCCTAATTCTTACAATATACACTTGCGAGATTATTCTTCTCTCAAATTATACTCTTCTACCGTTTCCTTCAAAGCATTTGCACAATTAATTAACTCATCACTAATAGCGGCATTTTCCTGAGATGTAGCTGCGTTAGAATCAATAATGCTAGCAATCTCATTAATACTCTTTTCAATTTCATCCACTGCATCCGCCTGACTCTTAACAAACTCTGTAATCTGCATGATATCAGCATTAGATTTCAAAGAATTGTTAATACCTGTTTGCAATGTTACAGATGTCTTATCTGCCAATTCTTTACCTGTATCAACCGCCTGCATAGAATTTTCAATCAACTTGGTAATATTGTCAGTTGCCTCCGCAGACGCTGTAGCAAGCTTACTAATCTCATCCGCAACAACTGCAAATCCACGACCTGCCTCACCAGCTCTAGCAGCTTCGATAGAAGCATTCAGTGCCAACAGGTTCGTCTCTTCCGAAATATCATTAATGGTTGTAATAATCATACCGATTTGCTTAGATGTATCCTCAATCGTCTCCATAGCCGCAAGTAATGATTTCATCTCTGCATTACCCTGTGCTAACTGTTCATTGGTAAGCTCTGAAACCTGACTTGCTGCTTCGGCATTCTGTGTAATGCGCTGAATCTGATCTGCTAACACCTCAATATTGGATACAAGACCCTGGATAGCTAGATTCTGTTCTGAAGCGCCCTGTGCTACTTGCATCGTACTCTCCTGAACCTGTCCTGAGAAATTCACAACAATCTCTGATTGCTCATTCACTTGACCAAATGCCACATTCAACTTATCCACAATGGTATTCAATCCGTTCTGAATTGCGATAAATGCACCTTGATACTCTATATCAGAAACCACAGCCAGATTGTTATTAGAAATATTGTTGACAACAAATGTTATATCACTAATATAGGTTTTCAAATTGGTAACCAATTCATTCAAGGAAACCGTAAGCATTGCAATCTCTTCTGCCAACGGATCTTCATTGAACACAACATCCAAATCGCCCTCTGACATCTGGATTACCTTCTCACTGATAGAACCTAACGGACGGAACCAACGATCCATCTCGTTATTACAATATTTCTTAATAAATTTCCTAGCCACAAACAAGAGAATAACTAACAAAATCATCACAACAATTGTAATTTTCATATTCTCTGCCGTTGGCATAATATATACAACCTTCCAACCTACAGACGGAACCTCCGCAGACATAGCTGATTTTGTACCAAATGTATGATCCTTCACCAAGAAACATTTATCTGTTTCAACAAGTTTTTTCATCTTGCCATTGAATGCTGTCTCCAAAGTATATGAAGTATCACCCTGAATCATAATTTCTTCATTCGGATGCGTAATAATCGTATTCTCTGCGGACACCAAGAATGCATAAGCGTTCCCCTGGTAACTACTTTCCATCAAAGCCACCATATCATCCATATACAAATCCATTCCACAGACACCAATAAATGTTCCATTACTTATCATTGGTTTTGCCAATGTAATACAATATCCACCGGATTGCACATCAAGATATGGTTCTGATACGTAAACACCCTCTTCTAAATCTTTAGCAGCAAGGTACCAATCACGGGTTCTGTGATCAAAATCTTCCGGTGGTATCCAACCTCCACTCATAACCAATTCCTTATTATCATATGCAACGTATACTGCAGATAGATTCTCATTAGCTGCAACAATTGTATCTACATATGCGAGTGTAGCTGCCCGTCCTTTTATCTGCTTATTCTCCATCACAACAGCCAAGTTTTCTAATTGAGATACATTTTTACTAAACTGCTCATTCACATTAGCAGAATACTCCAAGACACCTGCTTTCATCCGATATTGACTCAACTGTGTAGCAAATATCAATGTCACAAGAATAGTTCCTACCCCTAAGCCAACAAGCAAAATCGTTACTATTTTCATAATAACTTTACTAATTCTATTTATGTACGACCCCTGCATAACATCTTCTCCTCTCTTTTGTAACAATCTAGCTGAAGGCAGATTCTAACCACTAGATATTCTGCACTCTCAATTATATATATTTTACTATATACTAGATTTAGTTGCAAGCAAGTTTCAAATCATTTATAATCTAATTTACTAAAAGAACATTCTGTTTTTATAATAAATGTACAAAGGAGAAAAACACATGGCAACAACCTATCTCGCCGGAGAACAGACAAAGCGAACAATTTTAAGAGAAAGTAAGAAATTGTTTTACAAAAAAGGATATACAGAAACCACATATAGTGATATCAGCACTGTGGCGAAAATCAACCGTGCGTTGATTCCGTACCATTTTAAGAACAAACAGATATTGGGATTAGAAATCTATCATCAAATCATCACTGAATTCTATTCCTTGATTGATAATGTATTAGACACAACACAATTTGACAAAGATTTCGTTAATATCTTGCATACTGTTGCATATTATCGTCTGCTATCAAGCAACCGACATCTTTTACAATTTGTTTCCGAACTACAGGCCGATGAGAATGCAACTTTGTTCACATCAGAAGAAGAAATACAGTGGCTAACAGGACTTGGAAGCAAATTTTCTAATTTGTCGGAAGACCAACTCTATCTCCTTTCCAAGATGCATATCGGTATGCAAAAAGAATGTATTGCATTGCTGAACGACCAGAACAACCTTGACATCAATTCTATGATTGCCATGCACATTCATATGATTATGCGATATGTTGGTTACTCTGCCAAGAAGACAGATGAATTAATTCATGCCGCTACGGAGATTACCAATCTGTTGAATTTCCAGATTAAGAATGGTTTCTCTGTCGAATTGACTTACAATTAAAACAATATCACTCAAAAAGTGCCGGAGAACTCCGGCACTTTTTTCATACTATATCATTATACTTCTACATCAGCCGAATAATCGACACCATCCATTTTGAATCCGAACATCTGATAGAAATCCAACCAATAACCTTCTGTATCCGCAAGTTCTAAAAGATTCTCAGTATCAATCTTTTCCCAGATTTCCATCACTTCGTTCTGGACATCTTCACGCATCTCCCAATCATCCACATGAAGCATACCATCAGCTTCTATCTGAATACCATCTGTACCAAATACCTTATCAGCAAACAAACGATACATCTGCTCGATACAACCTTCATGAATATCTTTTTCCTTCATAACCTTATATAAAACAGACAAATAAAGCGGCACAACAGGAATTGCTGAACTAGCCTGTGTTACCAACGCCTTATTAACGGAAACAAATGCTTTGATTCCTTTATCTGCATACTGATGTGAAATAGAAACAGCTGTATCTGCAAGATGCTGTTTTGCTCTTCCAATTGTTCCTTCATGGTAAATCGGATATGTAAGTTTCGGACCAATATAGGAATACGCAACCGTAATTGCGTTATCTGCCAAAACATCTGCATCTGCCAATGCATTCATCCAATCTGACCAATCTTCTCCACCCATAACCTTGACTGTGTTAGCAATTTCTTCCTCTGTAGCAGAAGTAAGAGTTGCCTCCGAAATTGTATTATCGCGAAGATTCCAGTTTTTCTGTGTAAAATCCGAACCGATTGTCTTAAGGGCAGAAACATAATTCGTGCCATCAGCTGTTGTTCTTCTTGGTGATGCAAGAGAATAAACAACCAAATCAACCTGTCCGAGATCTTCTTTAATTAACTGAATAACCTGCTCCTTAATTTCTAATGAAAATGCATCGCCGTTAATCGATTTGCTATATAAACCTTCATTCTGTGCCATTTCATCAAAAGTTCTTGTATTATAAAAACCCGGTGTAGCAGTTCTTTTTCCGCTTGCTTCTTTGTCAAAGTAAACACCGATTGTTGATGCACCCATTCCGAATGCCGCCGTAATTCTTGACGCCAATCCATAACCTGTAGAAGCACCTATCACAAGCACTCTCTTTGGACCTGCAATCTTTTCATTTTTTTTCACATAATCAATCTGACTTATCACATTTGCCTTACAGCCAACAGGATGTGCTGTTGTACAAATGAAACCTTTTACCTTTGGTTCTACTATCATAACATCCTCCTTTAACACAAAAAACGCCTTGCGTTTCATAATATACTTTTGTCTATTATCATCCAAAACAAAAACAGACGACGTATAAAAAACGCCGTCTAGACATTTATATCATTTTCTTTTTTCTTTGTCAAACATTACCTTTTCTGGCAGCTTCTTCTGCTTGACTATACTTACACCCGCAAAAATCCTGCCTATACAGATGATATTGTTCTGATAATTCTATAGAACGCTTATATCCATTTCTTTTCTTAAAGTCAGCATACAGATATGGCATATCGTACTGATTCTGTAACAGCTCGCCAATTTCATTTAACCACAAAGCATTCTTATAAGGACTAATTGATAGAGTCGTCGTAAAATAATCAAATTGATGCTCTTTTGCAATCACGCACGCCTCCTCGAGTCTTAACCGATAACAAGCATAACATCTTTCACTGCGTTCTCCCAAAGTTTCCTTACCCGCAATTGCTTGTTCAAAGAGGTGCACATCATATCTTCCTTCCATAAATGCTATCGGATTTTTCGTCGGCAATTCTTCTATCAGCCTTTTTTGTTCTTCTACTCTTTTTGTATATTCGGATTGCTCCGAAATATTCGGATTAAAATAAAAAATCGTAATCATAAAGTATTCACTTAGGTATTCTAATACATAACTCGAACAAGGTGCACAGCAGCTGTGCAATAGCAACTTTGGCACATTTCCACTCGCTTCAATTTCTTCTAGTTTTTTATCCATTTTTAGCTGAAAGTTTAGATTATTACTCATTTTTTTCCTCTTCTTATTCATATTTAACAACAGAATTTCGTACAAAAAAACAGCAAATTACTCATTTTTGTGCACTTTTACCAATTGACTTTGTCAAGAATAAACAATATACTATTCTTAAGATAACATATATAATTATGTATAGATTATGACAGTTTGTCAAACAAATTTTTTACAGGAGGTGTCTCATATGACAGTCGAGCAAGCAGTTAAAAAATTTAAGCTTGAACCGCTCAATGTGTACACAGCGAAGGCGAAGGCAAAGGAACTAAATGTGGATGAAGTGTTATACATGAATGTTCAGAAAAACAAATACGCTTATATTGTAAAAGATGGTGCGCGTGGTTATGTATTGTACCAAGACGAAATCAGCTTTTACACAAAAATGTACAAAGGACTTAAGATGACTCCATTGGAGCCTTAATATATGATCGTGATTAATTCACGGTGGGGGTACATATTAAAAAGCAAAAGACTGGTATCTGAAAGAAGCCTCATTCGGCTGACAGAGTCCAGTCTTTTTTTGTGTTTTTTTCATAGGAAATCTCTGACAGTATAATTTGTCCGATTCTACCGGATACTACTACTGTTTTATTACTTCAATAAATCACATAATGAGGTGACCTATGTTAACAGCAAATCAATCTACTACATTCCTATCTGTTTTATCAAAATATCTATTTCTATTTTTGATTGGCGGATTTGCATATTTTTATATAGAAATTTTGTTTCGCGGACATTCGCATTATTCTATGATTATCTGCGGTGGTCTTGCATTTGTACTGTGCGGAATGTTAAATCAAGTAGCACCAATTAAGCTATCATTTATAACACAACTCATACTATCTTGTCTGATTATTACAATCCTTGAATTAATCACAGGATATATTGTTAACATTAAACTAGGCATGGCTGTATGGGATTATTCTGATATGCCATATAACTTATATGGACAGATATGTCCGGCGTTTTCACTTATTTGGTTGGTACTGTCTTCCATATGTATTTTCGCAGACGATTTTATCCGTTGGAAAATATTTGACGAAGAAAAGATCCAATACAAATGGTTTTAACGGCGTCTTCTACTTTGTAGTTATAACCTGCCGTGCACTAGCTCGAATCCGCTTCGTTTCTTCTCGCTAGAGTGCACCCGCCCTATAGAAACAATAAAAGACAGCGTCTTCTGCAAGCAAGCTTGCTCAGACACTGTCTTTTATTGTTTCTGCACGGCAGGTTATAACTACATCATTCCGCCCATGCCACCCTGCATTGCAGGCATTGCAGGTGTATCTTCTTTGATGTCAGCAACTACTGACTCTGTTGTTAATAATGTTGAAGCAACTGATGTTGCGTTCTGTAATGCTGAACGTGTAACTTTCACCGGATCAATAATACCGGCCTCAATCATATTCACATATGTTTCCTTTAATGCATCAAATCCAACACCAGGATCTGACTCTCTTACGTTATTGATAATAACTGCTCCTTCCAAACCTGCATTTCCTGCAATGTGGAATAATGGAGCTTCTAATGCCTTAAGGATAATCTCTGCACCTGTCTTCTCATCGCCAGACAACTCTGCTGTAAGCTTAGCAACTTCCTTGCTTGCATGAATATATGCAGAACCACCACCTGCGATGATACCTTCTTCAACTGCAGCTCTTGTAGCAGCCAAAGCATCTTCCATACGAAGTTTTGCTTCCTTCATCTCTGTCTCAGTTGCAGCACCAACACGGATTACAGCAACACCACCTGCCAACTTAGCAAGTCTCTCCTGCAATTTTTCTTTATCAAACTCAGATGTTGTCTCTTCAATCTGAGACTTAATCAATGATACTCTACCTTCGATATCTACTGCATTACCTGCACCATCAACGATAATTGTTGTCTCTTTCTCAACTCTTACGCTCTTTGCACGACCAAGGTCATCTAATGTAGCTTCCTTCAAGTCAAGACCTAACTCATCAGTAATCACTTTACCGCCTGTAAGAATTGCGATATCCTCAAGCATTGCTTTTCTTCTGTCACCATATCCAGGAGCCTTCACACCTACAACCTGGAATGTACCGCGAAGCTTATTAAGAATCAATGTTGTCAAAGCTTCACCTTCGATATCCTCTGCGATAATCAAAAGCTTCTGACCACTTTGAACAATCTGCTCAAGGATCGGTAAAATATCCTGAATATTAGAAATTTTCTTGTCTGTAATCAAGATAAACGGATTATCAAGCTCTGCAACCATCTTTTCCATATCAGTTGACATATAAGCTGAAATGTATCCACGGTCAAACTGCATACCTTCTACCAAATCAAGTTCTGTCTTCATTGTCTTAGACTCTTCAATTGTGATAACACCATTCTTAGAAACTTTCTCCATAGCATCTGCTACCATAGTTCCTACATTCTCATCACCTGCAGAGATTGATGCAACTCTTGCAATCTGTTCTTTACCATTGATTGTCTCACTCATATTCGTAATTGCTTCAACAGCTGTATCACAAGCCTTCTTCATACCCTTTCTAAGAATAATCGGATTCGCACCTGCTGCTAAGTTCTTCATACCTGCGTTAATCATTGCCTGTGCAAGAACAGTAGCTGTTGTTGTACCATCACCTGCCACATCATTTGTCTTAGTAGCAACTTCTTTTACAATCTGAGCACCCATGTTTTCAAATGCATCTTCTAATTCAATATCTTTTGCAATTGTCACACCATCATTCGTAATTAGTGGTGCACCAAATGACTTTGCCAATACTACATTTCTTCCTTTTGGTCCTAATGTTACTCTTACAGTGTCAGCCAACTGGTTCACACCGGATTCTAAAGCCTTGCGGGCTTCTACGCCATATTTAATCTCTTTTGCCATGTGTCAAAAACCTCCATTGTTATATTCATTCTAATGCTTGTATATCACTAGCACATTCATCAAATTCAATCAACAGTGATACAATTACGCCTCAACAACGGCATGAATATCACTCTGCTTCACGATAATAAACTTATCTCCATCCAACTCTACATCATTACCTGCATATCTTGAATAGATAACCTTATCGCCAACCTTAACCTGCATTTCAATCTTCTCACCATCTACAACAGCGCCCGGTCCTACTGCTACAACCTCAGCATACTGTGGTTTTTCCTGAGAGGCTGTTGGTAATACAATACCTGACTTAGTCGTCTCTTCAGCAACACATTCTTTTAATACAACTCTTTCCCCTAATGGTACTAATTTCATGTTTCGTTCCTCCTTCTATATCAGTCAGTTTGACTGTTTCTTTCCTCACAATTAGCACTCACTTTATCAGAGTGCTAACACAATCTCTATTTTACCCTATTTTCCCAAAAAATCAACCCCTATTTACAAATATATTTGCAAAAGTAAAAAATATTCATTATTCTTTATCATTGCTTGTAAGAGATTTATTCGTTATAATATTTTATAATGAATAAATGTAGGAGGCACACATGAAAGAACAACTATATACCATTCCCGTAAACGATGCTTTTGAAAGTGACTGCGAATGTCCGCTCTGCAGAATGAAACAGGAATTAGAAAAGAATGCAATAGAATATACATTAGGCCCTAGTTATATGGAAGATGATAATCGTGCCATGACAGATGAAGCCGGTTTTTGTGAAAAACATATACAGGATTTATACCAAGAAAAAAATCGTCTTGGTCTGGCATTAATATTAAGTACACACATGGCAAAAGTAACCAAGGATTTAAAATCTTTATCAGCAAGTAATGCCCCAACCGGAAAGTCACTGTTCAAAAAGCAGACTGCTGCAACCGGTGTCGGTACGTACATCAACCAATTAAGTCATAATTGCTTTATTTGTAATCGTATGGGAAATACCTTTGACCGATATGTGGATACCGTATTTCATTTATACAAAAAGGACAGCGACTTCCCTGCAAAGCTGAGAAACTGCAAAGGATTTTGTACTTACCACTACGGAATGCTTTTTGACCGTGCAGGTAGTGCATTATCAAAAGAAACTTTGGATCAATTCCTCACAGATATTCAAGAAGTATACTTTACAAACATGGAACGTATGCAGGAAGATATCGAATGGTTTATCAACAAATTCGATTACAGATATCAGAATGAACCATGGAAGAATGCGAAGGATGCACTCCCACGCGCGGTTATGAAAACACATAGTGCAATTACCCCTGATAACAAAGAACCAAATCAATAATAGACAAAAAGGAATGGGACCATATCCCATTCCTTTTTAGATTGCTTGTGCATATTCTTCATCATCAGACAAACATATATTATCTCTATAATCATGTAAATTCCCACGATACAACAATTGTTCTTCCAAATTCTTATGAAAATGAAACGGTCTTACCGGACCATCTCCCTTTTTGAACAACGAAACCCCCGTTGACTCAAACACATGATACACAAATTGAGAACACATAAAGTGTTTCTCATCACCAACTTCCTTATCAAAAATTGCAGCAAATAACCCTTTGAAGTTATAGCCAAATTCATCCTTATGTTCTCGAAAATCTGTAATCAGATCGGAAATTTTATCATACTCTTCTTCCGTGACCGGTATCTCATATACTCCACAATGCGCATTTCTATCTGCACCAAAAACACCTCTTTCAATATCCTCTTTTACAAATCCGCTGTTAAAAGGATTGAATCGTTGCTTTCTTGCAAAACTATATAATTCTACCAATTCTTTATCCAAAGATATAGATGCATGAGAAAATGGCTCTCTTGTGTAAATGCGAATTGTTCTCGCTAATAAAGTATTGGTCCCCGTAAGCAATACATACACATATCTTTTGTTACTTTCCATTTCTTTAACCAAAAAACGCTCCTAACTAGTTAGCCTCCACACTAACTTCTAATCGTATTTTATCCTTTAATAACAAGGCTTTATCTTTGATTCTCGGTGAAACATCCTTTTTCCCGACCAGTTGTGAAATAAGAAGCAATGCTTCTCGATATTTCTGAAGCTTAAAAGCTAACTCCGCTACCAGACACATCACAGTCTGCTCATCCATTCCACTCATAGGAAACGACTCATTCGACAATGCTTTTACATATCCTTCATAAGCATTTTCTATGCATTCCATTTCTTCTGAATGCAGTTGTTCTATCTCCTCTTGTGTGAGCTGATGTCCTTCCTGTTCAATCTTTCCGCGAATCACCCATCCTAACTTGAGGCATGTGTATGCTCGACGACTCGTCTTAACACCACCAACCACATCACACATTAAAACCATCTTGTAACGTAACAATGCTTCATCATAGCTATACATATCATCACTAATTTCCATCCCTTTGAACTTGGACTTTACTTCCGCTCTCAAAGTCTTTCCCTGATGTGGCATCATACGGTCAAAATATCTGGATAACGCTGCATACCCACAATGCGGACACACAATCGCATCATACTTAATTGGGTCCATTCCTCGATATAACGGTCTCAAATCGTCATCCTGACCTATACTACGTAGCTTCCCTGCTCGAACAGCTAATGATTTGAATTTCTCATAACAAACCGGACACTCATGTGTCTTAGGGAACAGATATGTCGGCTCCGGTATCAATACTTCTTTTTCCGGCTGAACTTGCGATTCCTTAACCTCTTCTTGATCCGGTTCATAGACCTTCATATCTTCATTTTTGAAACCAAATTTTTCAAGTCCTGAAAATAACCCCATGCAAACATCCTCCTACTTTGGACGATACGAACTTTTCATAGAAACAATACGATTGAACACCAAATGATCCTTATTCGAATCCTTGGAATCTGTACAAAAATAACCATGACGCAAGAACTGGAATCTCTCTCCCGGTTGTACATCGCTAAATGCTGCTTCCAACTTACAATTCTTCATCTCAACCAAAGAATTCGGATTCAAATTCGAATAATCATCCTTTAGAACATCTTCACCTTCCTGAATGAGATTCTCATACAAACGAACCGTTGCATCTACTGCAGTTGCAGCATCCACCCAGTGAATTGTTCCTTTTACTTTTCTACCTTCAAAACCTGAACCTGATTTTGTTGCAGGATCATACGTACAATGTACTTCTACAACATTACCTGCTTCATCCTTCACAAAATCTGTACATGTTACAAAATATGCATTTTTCAAACGTACTTCATTACCAGGGAATAAGCGGAAATATTTCTTAGGTGGTTCTTCCATAAAGTCTTCTCTCTCGATATAGAGTTCACGACTAAATGATACCATACGTGTTCCTAATTCCTCGTTCTCCTGATTATTCTCAATCTCCAAAAGCTCTGTTTCGCCTTCCGGATAGTTATCAATCACTAACTTAATCGGATCAATAACTGCCATCATACGATTCGCTTTCATCTTAAGGTCTTCACGAATACAATAATCCAACATTGCTGTATCAGACACAGAATTCGCCTTAGAAACACCTGACAATTCCATAAACATGCGAATCGACTCCGGTGTTACACCTTTTCTTCGAAGCGCGCTGATTGTAACAAGTCTAGGATCATCCCATCCATCTACAACACCATCTTCCACTAACTTCTTGATATATCTCTTACCTGTAATTACATTCTGTAAATACATCTTTGCAAACTCAATCTGTTTCGGCGGAAACTCAAATTCTAATTCACGAACAACCCAGTCATAAAGTGGTCGATGATCCTCAAATTCCAATGTACAGATAGAGTGTGTTACACCTTCTACTGCATCTTCGATAGGATGTGCAAAATCATACATCGGATAAATGCACCATTTATCTCCTGTGTTATGATGTGTCATTCTGGCAATACGATAAATAACAGGATCACGCATGTTGATATTCGGCGATGACATATCAATCTTCGCACGAAGTACCTTAGAACCATCCGGGAACTCACCATTCTTCATACGTTCAAACAAATCTAAATTCTCTTCAATGCTACGATTACGATACGGACTCTCCTTGCCCGGTTCCTTCAAAGTACCGCGATACTCACGAATTTCATCCGCTGTCAAATCACAGACAAAGGCTTTTCCTTTTTTAATTAACTTAATTGCGCCTTCATACATCGCATCAAAATACTCTGATGCATAGTATACTTTATCACCAAAATCAGCGCCAAGCCATTTTACATCTTCCAAAATAGATTCTACATACTCTGTCTTTTCCTTTGTAGGATTCGTGTCATCAAATCTAAGATTAAAAACGCCATTATATTCTTTCGCCAAGCCGGAATTCAAGATAATGGATTTTGCATGTCCGATATGCAAATAACCATTCGGTTCCGGTGGAAATCTTGTCACAATCTTTTCGTATTTTCCTTCTTCCAAATCCTTATCAATAATCTGTTCAATAAAATTTTTTGATACTACTTCGCCTTCCATTTTGTATCTCCTTATGTCATTAAAATAATATTCACCAAGTTTTCACAATTAGTAATACTTTACCATATTATAAGGCTTACGTCAATTTATATCACCGTAACACTCGTTCATTCACTTGCCTAATTATAAGTTTTGTTGTATGATACAAACGAAGAAAAAAGAAAGGATTGACTGTTTTACAGCATAAATGATATGGCAACCAACGATTTCGAAAAAAACACAAATAACATGCAGGAAGAATTTGATATTATCGATTTCGATTTGAATGAATATGATGACGAATTCGAAAAAGAAGAAAAAAAACTTCAATTAAAACAAGCAAAAAAAGAAGAAGACGGTTCTCGTGCACAAGTAATTAAGAAAAAACTTGAATCAAAATCTTTATCAAACGAACCAAACCGTGATATGTTAAAGACCATTTTACTCATTCTTATATTGATTGTTATCGCTTGCTTTTTCTTAGGTTTGATTAGTTTCATTGTGAATTCAGCCAGCGGAAACAAAGCAAAAAAAGCTCGAAAAACAACTGTGACTACAGAGTTTTCAGACAGTGAATACAAAGAAACACCTTCTGCTAACAAACAAGACACAGATGATGAACAAAAAAAGGATTTTGAAGATAGCATCGAAGAAATAACCAACAATGTAATTGATGATACAACGACAGAGCCAACAACGGCGGAGCCTACAACCGAGCCTACGACAGAAAGTACAACCGAAAGCACGACCGAAGCTCCTACTGAAGCTCCTACTGAGGCTCCTACTGAAGCCCCTACCGAAGCTCCTGTTGAGCCTACCCCGGAAGAAGAAACACCTACACCCGATGATGATGTTAGTATTGATGCTACTCCTATTCAATAATTGAGGTTATTATGGACTATACGAATTATCAAGATGAAGAAATCATAGCATATGTGAAAGATGGACATTGCGATGCAACTGAATACTTATTAAAAAAATACGCTCCTCTTGTCAAAAAATCCATTCGAACACTGTACCTTATCGGCGCTGATACAGAAGATTTATCACAAGAGGGCATGATTGGTCTTTTCAAAGCAATTCAAGGTTACAATCCAACGAATAATGCGTCATTTTTTACATTTGCAAAATTATGCATCAATCGTCAGATTTACAGTGCAATCAAGACTTCTAACCGAAAAAAGCACTCTCCGCTTAACTCTTACGTTTCTTTTCATAGTAAGATTAACGAAGATGAGATAGAGCTAATCGACAACTTAGAAGCCGGAAAAGACTCGAATCCCGAACAGATTATACTCGATCGAGAAAGCACAACGAATATAGAAACCATCTTAGAAGAACATCTCAGTAAGATGGAAAAACAAGTATTATCATTGTATCTTGAAGGAAAATCCTACACAGAGATCGGAAACATACTAAACAAAACACAAAAATCTATTGATAATGCAATTCAACGCATTCGCGAAAAAGTAAAGAGATTATATCTCCAATAAAAAAGCTGAAACCGCTTAAGCAGTTTCAGCTTTTTTTACTTAATGTTTCTCTATTATAACAAAGCCTTGATTTTCTAACATAGCCATATATTGTACTAGTCTCGGATACAAAGGCTCCGCTTTCTCACCAAAGTGTTCTTTCACTTCTTTACCAATCTGCATAACATCACGCTCGCCATCAATCAGCGGCCAGATGAAACTTCCCATTTCTTCCAAATGAATCTGTGAGACAGCAGGTTTTCCAAAATACTTTTGAGCAATCTTATCAAAAAAACCTTTGTGTTCTACTGAAACCACAACCGTTCCTGATTCATCCGTCTCCCATGAGAAATTCTCATTACGCTTTGGAACAAAATCAAGATAATTGGAATCTTTTTGTTTTTTATTTCTCATTCTTCTTATCCTTCTTTGGAAGTGCAAACTTCAATACACAAAGAACCATTAATACTAATAAAAGAATTCCGCCAACAGTACCTGTATTAAGCTTAGCTGAAAGGTCCATCTTAGTAGCTACACCGGCAATTGTAAGAAGTGCAAGAAGAATACCTACTAAGCCTTCTCCTGCAATCATACCTGAACAGAACAAGATACCTGTACTTGCATCTTCATTCTTATCCTTAGACTGATTCTTCTTGTCTACAAACCATCTGATAATACCACCAATCATAATTGTTGTACTTAACTCTAATGGTAAATACAAGCCAATCGCAACAGGTAATACAGAAATACCAAGAATTTCAATTACAATCGCAATAAATACGCCAATGAAAACTAACGCCCAAGGAAGATTTCCATCCATTACACCTTCAACAATCATCTTCATCAATGTAGCCTGTGGTGCTGCTAGCTCAGGACTACCAAATCCCCAAGCTGAATCTAATACTACCAACACGCCACCAATTGCAAACGCTGATACAACAGCGCCAATCAACTCACCAATCTGCTGTTTTACAGGCGTTGCACCAAGAATATAACCGGTCTTCAAATCCTGCGATGTATCACCTGCCATTGCAGCAATAATACAGATAACAGAACCGATTCCGATTGCACCCATCATACCGTGTGCACCTGTATCGCCTGTAACCTTCAATGCAAGTGTTGCAAGTAATAATGTAGCAATTGCCATACCTGAAACCGGATTGTTACTACTTCCTACAATACCAACCATACGTGAAGATACCGCACCAAAGAAGAATCCAAATACTACAATAAGAATTGCTCCTAAGAATGTAACCGGAATCTGTGGTAATAACCATATAACAATTGTCATTACAAGAATACCGATTAAGATAATTCTCATATCCATATCTTTATCTGTACGAAGTCCGGCAGTCTTACCACCGTTCTTAAGTCCTTTAATTGCATCAACAAATGTAGTAATAATCATAGGCAATGATTTGATCAAGCTGATAATACCACCTGCCGCAACTGCACCGGCACCAATATAACGGATATAACTACTCCAAATTGCGGATGCGCCACCTGCTGCATACATATTGGCGATTGTATCCGTACCAGGGTAAAGGATTGTATCACCACCAAACGTAATAATCGCAGGAATCATAACAAACCATCCGATCAAACCACCGGCAAGCATATACGAAGCAATCTTCGGTCCACAGATATATCCAACACCAACCAATGCAGGATAAACTTCTGTAGCTAATTCTGTCTTTAATGCTTTAATTGGTGCAACCACAACACCCGGAATCACTTTCAATCCGTCTACAAGTAATTTGAAAATTGCTGCAATTCCCATACCTGAAAATACAGATACTGCACTCGAACCACCTGCCTCACCGGCCAAAAGAACCTCTGCACAAGCAGTTCCTTCCGGATAAGGAAGTACACCATGCTCTTTTACAATCAACGCATTACGAAGCGGTACCATGAATAACACGCCAAGGATACCACCACAAAGTGCAATTGCCGCAATTGTAATCATACCAGGCTGTTCAATCACACCTTCCTTCGCCCATAAGAACAAAGCCGGCATCGTAAAGATAGCACCTGCCGCTAACGACTCACCGGCAGAACCTACCGTCTGCACCATGTTACTCTCTAAAAGTGTATTTCTCTTAAATACTGCTCTTAAAGCTCTGTAAATTCCCATCGACATAACAGCCGCAGGAATCGAAGCTGAAACTGTCATACCAACACGTAACCCCAGGTATGCATTTGCTGCACCAAACAAAACTGCCAAGATAACACCAAAAAAGATTGACGGAAATGTAATCTCCGTTTGCACCTTGTCAGCAGAAATATAAGGCTTAAACTCTTCTTTCATTTTTCTCCTCCGTTCTCTTACTTTAATTATAGATAATAAAAGCCAGAAATCTTTTGACTTCTGGCTATTTTATCAAAGCTAGCAACGGGAATCGAACCCGTGACCTCCTCACTACCAATGAGGTGCGCTACCGACTGTGCCATGCCAGCTTATCTTAACGACTTGTCTATAATATCAAATTATGACCTCTTTGTAAAGTCAAAAAATGATTATTTTGCCTGTAATCTCTGTCTTACAATTTCATACGCTAAGACACCTGCAGCAACCGATGCATTAAGAGAATCAATATCTCCTTTCATCGGAATGGATGCTACGTAATCACACTTTTCTTTCACTAGGCGACTTACACCGTTGCCTTCGTTTCCAATCACCAATCCGATTGGTCCGGTCAAGTTGTGACGATACATCACATCACCATCCATGTCAGCGCAGACAAACCAGATACCCTCTTCTTTCAATTCCTCGATTGTTTTTGCAATATTGGTAACTTTTGCAACCGGTGTATAATTAATTGCGCCTGCCGAAGCTTTCACAACCGTCGCAGTAAGACCTGCTGCTCTTCTCTTAGGAATAATAACACCATGCGCACCACAAAGATTCGCTGTACGAATAATCGCTCCTAAGTTATGCGGATCTTCTAACTCATCCAACACAAAAACAAACGGTGGTTCATCCTTATCTTTCGCTGCTTGTAAAATATCTTCTACTTCTGCATATTCATACGCAGCAGCCATTGCAATCACACCCTGATGTTTGCCTGTAGATGACATCTGATCAAGACGTTCTTTTGATACATAATTAATAATTGCATCTTGCTTTCTTGCAAGTGACTTAATTGTATTAACCGCACCATCATGGCAGCCATCTAACACAAACAACTTATCAATTGTTTTCCCGGAGCGAAATGCTTCTGTTACGGCATTTCTACCCTCTATTGTATATTCCTCATATCTCATAATTATATCCTCTTTCTTAATGAAGCATTATTCTTCCTCTAAAACAGAAAGCCCCATTTTTACCACATCTGTTAACCGTGTAAAATCTTCTTTTAGATAAAGATATCCAAGCAGTGCTTCAAATCCGGTCGCGTTGCGGTAATCTGTTCTTGACGCATTCTTTGCCTTGGTATAAGAATTCGCATTACGACCTCTTTTGTATACCGCAACTTCTTCTTCCGAAAGGTTTTCAAGAATGGCCAATATCATCTTTGCCTGAGCCGATGCGCACACAATCTTGCTCACATCTTTATGGTATTTATTGGCCTGTTTATTCACTTTACTCACCGCAATAGTTCGTACCATCACATCAAATATACTGTCACCAATATAAGCAAGTGCCAACGGTGAATAACTCTCCGGACTACCATGTTCAATGTGAAAAACTTCTTTAAAATACTGGAAATTATCCATTATGCCCTCTTCCATTTTACGCCTTCTCTTGTATCCTCCAAAATGATGCCTTGTGCCGCCAAAGTATCACGAATCTCATCTGCTCTTGCAAAGTTCTTAGCCTTTCTTGCAGCCTGACGTTCTTCAATCAACGCCTCAATATTGCTATCAAGAATCTCTGCTTCTACCTTAGTAATAATACCTAAGATATCACAAAGCTTACCAATTGTAGTAAATGCTTCTTGTACCAGTGATTTTGCACTATCTGCTGTGACAGAAGAATTCGTAAGTTTGACCATCTCAAAGATTACCGAAATCGCATCTGCTGTATTCAAATCGTCTTCCATGGCATTTTCATATTTTGTTACATATTCTGCCAATCGAGCCTTAACTTCCTTTTCTTCCTCAGTCAAATCTCTGTCTGTAGCAACAGCTAACGCATCCTCTAATCTGCTAACCGCAGTCAAAATACGATCCAAAGATGCCTTAGATGAATCTACTAATGTATCAGCAAAATTAAGCGGACTTCTGTAATGCGCTGAAAGAATAAAGAAACGAATCACCTGTAACGGATACTTCTTGCCGATATCACGGATTGTAAAGAAGTTCCCCAAAGACTTAGACATCTTCTCTCCGTCAATCTTAAGGAAGCCGTTATGCATCCAATATCTCGCAAACTCTACATCGTTAGCAGCTTCACTTTGCGCAATTTCATTTTCATGATGTGGGAAAATCAAATCCTCACCACCGGCATGAATATCTATAATGTCACCAATATATTTCTTTGACATAACAGAACATTCCAAATGCCATCCCGGACGACCATCACCCCATGGTGACTCCCAGAAAGGCTCACCCTCTTTTTTCGGTTTCCAAAGTACAAAATCAAGAAAATCTTCTTTCTCGCCTTCACCCGAAACTTTGAGTGCATGTTTCTCATCTCTATGTCCTGCTTCAAGATCATCAATATTCTTCTTAGACAACTTACCGTAATCCTTGAAACTTCTTGTTCGGAAATAAACTGTTCCGTTTACCTCATACGCATGACCCTTTTCAATCAATGTTTCAATCATCGCAATCATATCAGGAATTTCTTCCGTTGCTTTTGGATGTGTGGTCGCTTCCATTACATTCAAATCTTTCATATCCTGCATCACTTCTTCAATATATCTTTCAGAAATCTCTGATGAAGTAACACCTTCTTCAATTGCTCTTTTTATAATCTTATCATCCACATCTGTAAAGTTTGATACATAATTCACATCATATCCCTTATACAAAAGATATCTTCTTAATGTATCAAAAACAATCATCGGACGTGCATTTCCCATATGAATATAGTCATATACCGTAGGACCGCATACATAAATGCCTACCTTTCCGTCACGAATCGGTACAAAATCTTCTTTCTTTCTTGTCATGGTATTGTAAATTTTCATAATTATCCGTTCCCTTTCTGTACTATAGAAATCCTATTCCTATTGTCCAAACATCTTTTCTTAGTATATTTTTATGCATTTACTTTGTCAATATTGACTTAAACAATTTCCGCAAAGTAAAGACAGTTCTTTCTCTGTCTCACAAAATCAATCAGAACTTCATCTGATAAATCATCAACAGATACACCATCTAATACCTCTTTGAATAATGCAACAAATGATTCCCTATGAATGATTTTCATCATATACGGATAATCATAGACACATTTCACAAGCGGATATTCTAAAAAGAATTCGCTACATACTACTTCTACATCATCACAGCGTATTTGTTCAACAAGAGGCGTATCCCGATCGAATACGTAAGCAAAAAAACCTCGAAAATGTGCATCGTCACACATATCCTCAAAAACAAATATAACGTCTCCGTCCTGACAGCTTTTTTCAGCATAGAGCAAATCAAAATAATGCTCATCATGCACTGCAAAAACATCAAATTGTTGCTGTAATGTACTATGAATCTGTCTTAATACATGTTGCCATATATGCGCTTTCTTCTTGATCTCCTCATAAGAAACAAAAATGTAATCTCTTTGTCTGTTTTTTTTCTTCGGAACAATATCAGATGTTCTCCAATCGGATACCTTTCGAAAGCCAAAATCATAATAATATGCTTCCTTTGCCGGCATCAGATAGGTAAACGGAACCTGTTTTCCTTTCAAATCAGTTAACACTCGCTCCATTGTACATCGCATAATTCCCTGTCTTCTACAGGTCTCTTTTGTCGCCACCCCAACAATATACGGCAATTCCATGTGACATCCAAATACGGAACAAAGATAGCGATTGACATGAAGCATTCCGCACCCTTCAATTCCATACACTTCATTATGCGGATATACATGTTGAAAATAGAAATCCTCATAACGCAAAGGATCCTGAAAACAATTTCTCCACATATCACGATGCTCTTTCATATATTGTTGTTTTTGTTCCCATTTACTTACAGTGTAAACATCCTTTACATTTATCATTAACTTCATCCATCACGTTGTAATCATAATTACCAACTGTTTCTAAAAGACAAATCGCCTGTGAACTAATTCCATCCCCGGTACCGGTAAATCCCATACCTTCCTCTGTCGTTGCCTTAATATTGACTTGACTTTCCGACACTTCCAACGCATTCGCAATTGTAGTAATCATATCAGGAATAAATGGTGCCAGCTTTGGACGCTGTGCAATAATAGTCGCATCAATATTACCAATCATATACTGCTTCTCATCCAAAAGTTTCTTAACATGACGCAATAATTCTATACTATCAGCACCTTTATATCGTTCATCCGTATCCGGAAAATGTCGTCCAATATCACCTAATGCTGCTGCACCTAACAATGCATCCATAATTGCATGTGTCAATACATCCGCATCTGAATGTCCAAGCAAGCCTTTTTCGTATGGAACATTTACTCCTCCTAAGATTAGCTTTCTATCTTCCACCAATCGATGCACATCATATCCCATTCCTACACGCATCACTTAACCTCCTAACGTTGTTTCAAAAATGCAAGTATGAACTCATACACTCTCTTCGTAGAGGCAATCGACAATCGTTCTACCGGTGTATGAATATCCATAATATCCGGTCCCATAGAGATACAATCAAGGTTCTCTATCTTGTCTGCAAGCAAACCGCATTCTAATCCTGCATGTATACCCTCCATTACAGGTTCTTTTTGATACATTTCTCTATATAGTGCAATAACCCGGTCTCTTACCGGTGAATCCTGCTTGTATTCCCAAGCCGGATATGCACCTTTGCACACAAGTTTACCACCAAGTGACTGCACAAGACTTGTCATCTGTTCTACTACATAATACTTTCTGGATGTTACACTACTTCTTACGGCGTGCTGTGTAAACAATCCATCCTCATTCAACTTCATAATACCCATATTAAGAGAAGTTTCAACCAAGCCCGGAACTGACATGCTCATAGCTTGCACACCATTTGGAACTACCATCAAAAACGAAAGCACATTTTGAAGGCTTTGTTCATCCAAAGCACGCTTATTCGGTATCTCATCCTTATAAACTTCTAACGATACAGTAATGTCAGCATCCGATACCGCATATTCAGCCTGTAATGTATCTTTCAATTCTTCAACAACTTGACACGCATTTTCCTCTTGTGTTGCCAAAAAACCAATCTTCGCTTCTGCATAAGCAGGAATTGCATTATCTTTCGCTCCGCCTTCTAATGCAAATAACTGGTAATCAACCTTGTCTTTCAATGCAAACAAAACTCTTGCAATAACTTTATTAGCATTCGCTCTTTCTTTGTTAATCTCCACGCCGGAATGACCACCCATTAATCCCGACACCTTCAACAAATATGTCTGCTCTTTTCTCGGAACACTCCATATGATCGGAATATTCACATGCGCTGACACACCACCCGCACAGCTTGTAAGGAAAATCCCTTCCTCTTCAGAATCAATATTCAACATACGGGTACCCTTTAACATGGACAAATCAATCCCTGCTGCTCCATCCATTCCAACCTCTTCTGAAACGGTAATAATGAACTCTAATGGCGGATGCGGTATCGTTTTATCCTCTGCAATTGCAAGCATATACGCAATTGCAATTCCATCATCACCACCTAGTGTTGTACCGTCGGCACGAACAAAATCACCATCAACCACCAGAGAAATTGCCTCTTTTTCCATATCAAGCAAAACATCCGGTCTCTTTTCACAAACCATATCCATATGTCCTTGCAAAATAATCGGCTCTTCCTGTTCATAACCTTCACTCGCAGGAATAAACATAATCACGTTATATAACTCATCTTGAATATACTCTATATTATGGGTTTTCGCATATTCAGCCAAATAATTACTAATCTCTTTTTCGTTATAAGAGCCATGTGGAATTCCACATATTTCTTCAAAATAATGAAATACTCTAGCTGGTTCTAAACCGGATAAAACACCCATCTTCTTTCTCCTTCTTCGGTCATTTATTAGAAACTCTATATCATTCAATGTGTCATCGTGCATTTAAGAACGATAATCCCCATTAATCTTTACATAATCATATGTCAAGTCACATCCCCATGCAGTTGCTTTTGCATCTCCTTCATGCAAGGAAATATTAACTTGTATCTCATCCTCAGCAAGCACAACTTTCGCAAATTCCTCTGAAAATTCTACACCGGCACCATTTCTGCAAACTGCAAGTGTACCTTTTTCAGATGCAATATCAACATCAACCTTTTGAATGTCAAATTCTGCTTCCGCATAACCTACGGCACATAATATTCTGCCCCAGTTCGCATCTTCTCCAAACACTGCACACTTAAATAACGGCGAACGTACAACACTTTTCGCAACAATAATTGCTGTATCTAAATCTTTTGCATCAGAAACTGTACATTCAATCAACTTCGTAGCGCCTTCACCATCTTTTGCAAGCATTCTTGTCATATTCATCATGACAATATAAAGTGCCTGCTTAAATGCTTCATACGCAGGTCCTTCACTGACAATCTCATCATTACCGGCAAGACCATTGGCCATCACACATACCATATCATTCGTCGATGTATCACCGTCAATACTCAAACAATTGTAAGTAATCTTCGTTACGTCAGACAATGCTTTTTGCATCATTTCTGCTGAAATCGCAACATCTGTTGTTACAAAATTAAGTGTGGTTGCCATATTCGGATGAATCATTCCGCTTCCTTTTGCCATACCACCCAATGTAGCTTTTTTACCTTCGATATCAAAATTAACAGCAACCTGCTTTGGAACAGTATCTGTCGTCATAATTGCATTCGTTGCTTTATCGTTACCGTCATAAGATAATCCTGCAACCAATGCATCCATATGCGATGCAATTGGTTCAATCGGTAAGATCTGTCCGATTACGCCGGTAGACGCAACAACAACTTCTTCTTTTGCAATACCAAGCTTCTGCGCTACAAGCTCAGCCATCCGGCTTGCTTTTTCTTCACCATCTGCATTACATGTATTCGCATTTTTCGAATTCGCAATTACTGCTTTTGACTTGCCACCGGTCACTTCAAGGTGTTTCTTTGTCACAATAATCGGTGCACCCTTCACTTTATTAGTAGTATACACAGCCGCTGTATTACATATACAATCACTTACCACTAACGCAAGGTCATTCTTATTCTTATCCGGATTCAATCCGCAATTAAGACCGTTCGCTTGAAATCCCTTAGCGGCACATACACCACCATCCACATACGTATATCCATTAAACTGTTCCATTTTTATCCTCCTTCTATATCTGCAAGACAAGTCTTGACATTTTTCTAAAATTGTTCTAATTATGATATTATAAAACGAAAGGAGATTCCTATGTCTACAATACCAAATGATCCAATGATACTACTAAGCTATATTAACACAAAACTACGCGATAACTATGACAGTCTATCCGCTCTATGTGATGATCTGGAGTTAAATGACGATGACATCATTTCAAAATTAGCGTCCATAGATTATGCATACAACTCCGAGCTCAATCGCTTTGTATAGTTCTTCCTACATCACTCAGCCTTTTCTTCTGATTCCTGTTCTACCTCTTTTTCAATTGAAATCTGATCAATCAAAAGGTAATCCGCCGTTGTAAGCGGTAATTCCTTTTGTTCCAGCTTAACCTTGCAAAATGTGCTAACCATTGCGTAAATACATGCAAAACATGGTGCACCAAGAATCATCCCCGGAATTCCGAAGAAGCCGCCTCCAATCAAAATTGCAAATAAAATCCACATGCTGGATATCTTTAATCTGTCTCCTAAAATCAACGGACCGATAATATTACCATCTATCTGCTGTAATACAAGTACAAATATTCCGAAAATTAATCCCTGCTTAAAATCCATCATTAATAAAATTAAAATACTCGGAATTGCTCCGATAAACGGTCCGAAGTATGGTATTACATTCGTCACACCTATAATCATACTAATCAATACCGGATAATGAAAATCTACACAAACCATAAAAATGTAACAAAGCACACCTATGATAAATGAGTCAATAATTTTACCATTGATAAATCCGCCAAAAACCTGATTCGCATATCTTGCTCCTCTTACAACTGCATTGGCATCTTTTACAGAAAACAAACTGTAAGTAAGTTTCTTAAATACAGAAATCAATATTTCCTTTTCAGACATCACGTAGACCGAAACTATCACAGCAACAACAACATTTAACAACATCTTCACTCCGCCTACAATACCGGATGTCACGCCCGCAACAATCTTATCCATATTCGGCAAAATATCTTCATTCACATATGTTAAAGCTTGATTATAAATGCGATCCAACGCCGGTACCAGGTAGCGACCAAGTTCCGGATTGTCTTTGCTGATATCATTAATCCAACCGTTCACATTTTCATAATACGTTGGTGCCTCAGTTACAATCTTCACAACAGATTGATATACTTGAGGTGCAACCATATAAATTCCGCCAACCAACATAACAAAAAACACAACCAACGTACAAGTTATACCACATACTCTTGAAAACTTTTTCCCCTTTTTTTCATTCTTTTTGAATATTTTATTACCAAGCGGAGCAAACAGATTTCTTTCAAAAAAATTAAGAATCGGATTTAACAAATACGCCAATATACTTCCCGCCATAATCGGAAATATCGCGTGTTTCATCACTTTCGTCCAGTCTTTTACCTGCTCTTGATGTTCTAACATATAGCTAAAGAACAATGCAAGAATAATCACACCCAAGGCAATCAATGCAATCTTTATATATTTCTTTTGTATCTTCCATTTTGTCATAAGTTATCCTCCGGCTTTTATACAAATCTTCTGCTATCTTAACCCAACGTTCATTATACAACAAAAAAAGATTACAATCAATTTGTATCACAAACGATTGTAACCTTTTTTCTTGTTAATTAGTTCTCTTTTGCTATCTCTGTAACAGATTTTGCAAGACCTGCAATACCCTGAATCTCTGAAGGAATAATAATCTTCGTCGCCTGACCGTCTGCAGCTTTTGCAAATGCTTCTAAGCTCTTTAACTGAAGTACTTCACCGGAAGGTGCCGCTTCATTCAATAAAATGATACCATCTGCGTTTGCTTTTTGAATAGCAAGAATCGCCTCAGCCTGACCTTCTGCTTCACGAATGGTTGCTTCTTTCTTAGCCTCTGCGCGCAAGATTGCTGATTGCTTTTCAGCCTCTGCCTGTAAAATCATGGATTCCTTATGACCTTCTGCACGTAATACCGCTGATTTCTTCTCACCTTCTGCGATAAGAATTTGCTCACGTCTTTCACGCTCTGCTTTCATCTGTTTCTCCATCGCATCCTGAATTGCTGCCGGTGGAATAATATTCTTAAGCTCTACACGGTTTACCTTAATACCCCATGGATCTGTTGCCACATCAAGTGTTGCTCTCATCTTCGTATTAATCGTCTCTCTCGATGTAAGTGTCTCATCCAATTCCAAATCACCGATGATGTTACGAAGTGTTGTAGCCGTTAGATTTTCAATCGCCATAATCGGATTTTCAACTCCATAACAGAACAACTTCGGATCTGTAATCTGGAAAAATACAACTGTATCAATACGCATTGTTACGTTATCCTTTGTAATTACCGGCTGCGGTGCAAAATCTACTACCTGCTCTTTCATTGTTACTTTTCTTGCAACCTTGTCAATAATCGGCACCTTGAAGTGTAAACCTGCTGACCATGTACACTTATAAGTTCCAAGACTCTCAACGACATAAGCATACGCCTGTGGTACAATACGAATACAACTCAAAACAACAACTGCCAAAATGAATGCCAAAAACATTAAAAATGCTGCTCCTAAACCTGCTCCTAACATAATAAATCTCCTTTCCTTACGCCTCTTCTTTTTTTGTTTCTGTTACATCTTCTTTTTCTAATTCAACAATTAGTTTTACACCGGATATCTCTACAACTTTAACAGTTGCTCCGACAGGAATGATATCGTCCGGATCCTTCGCTCTGGCTGTCCATTCCATACCATTAATCTTTGCTTGTCCCGTTCCGTTGAGATTATGAATTTCTTGTAAAACAATAGCTGTCTGACCAACCAATGCTTCACTATTCGTCTTCTCAATCTTAGAATCCAGATGTTTTACTGCAAGCGGTCTTGTCAACACCAATAAAAGAATTGATACAACCATAAACAAAATCACCTGAATTGCTAAGTTGGCACCACAAGCACCTGCAATTGCTGCAACAAATGCACCTCCTGCAAACCATATTGTTGTAAGTCCCAATGTCACAATTTCAACGACAATGAAAATTGCTGCCATAAGCAACCAACATAATACTGTTCCCATATCCTTACCTCCTTATCATATGTAAACTTATTCATCATTGTACTCATTTTATGATTATTTCTTTCCCTTACGCTCTAGCATACGTTTACGAATTTCTTCAAAAACCTCAACCTTAAAATAGGAGGTCGAATGAATGGATTCTAAAATAGCAGCTAATATATTAATAACTCCACTGGCGAATCCAAAATGTCTGGCAATAGGACCTTGGTCATACTCTATTTTTTGAATCTTAGCATATGGAATCCAAGTGGATGTTTTACTAAAACTTCCCATAACAATCAATAAATTGTTCTTTTCTAATCCTATTCCACAGGTTTTAAAATTCAAAACATTCGATAAACCGACCAAGAAAATCACTAATACAGCTGTAATCGCAATCACAATTCGAATCCACATTTCTTCCAAGTCTAAAATATTGACCACGCTAAACGCTACTGCAAGGGCCACCCAGATCACAACACAAAAGATATAAGCTACCAACGCGCCCCATATTGAACTCTTTTCACGAGGTATAATCTCCGGTTTCTCAATCACAAATTCCGGAAGTAAAATCGATAACTTCCTTTCCATGTCAGTGTTTTTTTCAGACAATAACAGCATTGAGTTTTCATTCTCTTCATCTCCGACGCCGACACAAATCACCTTCACAAACTGTCTGCCAAGTATTCGAGAAACAACCGGTGCTTCTAATTTCACCGCATTAATCTTATCTACAGCAATCGTGTATTGTCTTTTCTTGAATAATCCATGTGATAAATATATCTTATTCTCATGTCTTCGTGCTTTAAATCCGTAATAGACAAAAAAATCTCGAATTAACGACTGAATCACCGACCACAAACCGATAATAATCGCCAACACACTTCCTAATACATTCACCAGACCATCTAACAATGCTGCACCCGTATTCACTGAATTGAATGCAATTGCGCATCCTACAATAAATGCGATACATGTGATAACTGCAATAGGATTTGCTGTATAAACACAATGCAGAATAATATCACTTGCCTTATACTCCACATCATATTCTTGCGTATCGGCAGCAACCTCTTTTGTATCTTCATTCATCCGCTGCATAACCTGCTGCTTAAACCACTCTGCCTTTTCTTTTGACAGTATAATCTTAACATCTGTCTGGTCTGCTGTTGTTGCAGAATTGGTATCTAATTTAATCTTATACGTTCCAACAATTCGCTCAAAAATGTTCTGTTCCATATTGATGTTGGAAATATTTTTCATGCCAATCGTATTCACCTTACGATTCAAAAGGTTTCTCTCGATTACGATTGCTTCATTATCAATTGAAATCCAAGTCTTTCTCCATACAATCCAATTGTAAAACAGGATTAGGAACACAATCAAAAACACAACTCCTGTTCCGGCAAGTGCTTGAAAAAATGTAATCTTACCTTCTGCTAACAAAGTGAAAACTTCTGTTGCATTATCCATAGATGAAAATAGCATAAGCAGAATAAACCAAAAGGCTCCTCCTAAGTTTTCAATGATAACACTGGCATGACACCGAAACTTATTCTGCTCCATGTTCACCCTCCATGTATCCTTCATCTATCGCATCCGACAACGAATCTTGCTCAGCCTCAATCAAATCAACATTTCGCTCTTCCACTGCAATTGTATTAATTCTGACTTTCAAATGTTCTGCGATCTTATCTGCAATTTCATTATCAAGATAAGAGACATTAATCTCTCCTCCTGCTGTCGTAACTTTAATTTCTTTCAGACCAAATGCTCGAAATATCGGACCACTTGAAACTTCAATCTTGTGAAGTCTTTCAATTGGTACGATTTCAGTTTTTGTAACAATCAAACCTTTACGAACCGAAAATTCTTCCTCTGTCAAAAGAAAGCGATATCTTTCATATCTAAGCTTTGGTGCAATCAGTGAATATATTACAATGATTACAACTAATCCATACATAATAGCCAAAACAACAGACGGCAATTCGTCCTTAAACAATATGCTTGTTGCAAGAAGACCCGGTATCCATATTAAATTGGCAATCCAAGTCTTCACATACATACAAGTCATTGCTTTTTTATTCAGTTTTTTATAATCCATAATTCCCTCATTTCTACATGCATAACCTGCATGTATTTCATTTGTATATTGTATATACTGATTATTGTTTCAAAAGGTTGCAAAATTACTAAAAAGTGCAACCTACAGTTGCGGCATATTATTTGCCATCATATATAAGTAGCGAATTCACATCATATTCACTTAGTTTTTCTCTTCCTTTTAATCCGGCTAATTCCATTACAAATTGAATACGAACCACTTCACCGCCTAAGCTTTCCACCATCTTGGTAATCGCCTCAATCGTTCCGCCGGTTGCAATCAAATCATCAATGATTACAACTTTGTCGCCCGGACGAATCGCATCCTTATGCATTTCAATAACTGCCGTTCCGTATTCTAATTCATATTCTCTCTCTATTGTCTCGCATGGCAATTTTCCCTTTTTACGAACCGGTACAAATCCTTTTTCTAATGCATATGCTACCGGCATACCGAATATAAATCCTCTTGATTCCGGTCCTAACACCACATCAAATTTCACACCTTTTAATTGTTCAAGAAGACCGTCAATTGTTATCTTTAATCCTTCCGGACTCTGAATAATAGAGGTCACATCTCGAAAAATAATTCCCGGTTCCGGAAAATCCGGTATACTCCTTACATATTGGTCAATCCCATACTGATCTTGCATTGGTATTTCCTCCTAATTATCATCATTAGAATTTTCTTTTGCTATGTGTACTTTATCACGTTAATCTGCACACAAATCATCGTTTTTAGAATATCACACCTAGTATCTCCGCGCAAGATTTTATCTATACAAAATGCAATTGAATTCTCCATTCTTTTTATAAACCAACAACCGCGTTCGCAATCCATACACTTACAAACAAACTAATTATCGCTATAACAATTCCTACCGGAATCGTCCATCTCGAATCCTTGATTCCTACACTCATAAAATAGAGCGATATCGTATAGAATAAAGTTTCTGTACAACTAAGTAATACCGAAGCCGAAACCCCGATGAAAGAATCGGTACCATACTCCTTAAACAGGTCAAACAAAAGTCCGTTAGCACCTGACGCAGAGAACATTTTCACCAGACTAACTGGTATTAATTGTGACGGAATATGTAAAAAATCTGCTAACGGAGAAAAAAAGTCTGCAATCAAATCCAATGTTCCTGATGTTCTTAGAACACCGATTGCTACCAGCAAACCAATAATTGTCGGTGCAATTTCTATAATAATCTGCAATCCATCTTTCGCTCCTGATGTAAAATCCTCAAACACCGGTCTTTTACTCATAATTCCGTCTAAGACAATACAAAAAATTAAAATAGGTATAATACTCACAGACAAAAAATCCAACACCTGCATCTTATAATCTCCTCATACTCATTATCTATTTTCCGAACGCGCACGCTTCTTACTCCCGCTTCCGGTACATATAATTTTGCAAATAAAAAATGCAACAAATGTAGTAATAAGTGTTGCAACAAGCGAGGGACCAACAACAGCAATCGGACTGACACTGCCGTATTGTGTTCTGTAAGCAATCATATTAATTGAAACTAACTGCAGCGAAGATATATTCATAATCAAAAACGTACACATCTCATCACTTGCCACAGTTTCGTCTCTTCCACGTTCCATTTCTAACTTTTTTAATTCCTTCATTGCCTGTATACCTGTCGGAGTACAAGCCCAACCAAGTCCTAATATATTGGCTATGAAATTAGATGCAATATATGTTGTTGCTTTATGTTCTAAGGGTAAATTCGGAAAAAGCAACTTTAAAAATGGTCTCATTTTTCTCGTCAAAGCATCTATCATCCCTGCATTTTTTGCTATATATAACATACCGTTCCACATACAAACAACACCGGTCATGACAAATAATAATTCAACCGCTTCCTTTGAAGATGCAATGACACCCTCACATACTGCCTGCATATTTCCCTCTAATGCAGCTATTACAATCCCAATCAATATCATAGCTGCCCACAGATAATTCAACATGCTATCGCCTTTGCTTTCTTTCCTACAATATATGGATTTTATAATAAAATAGAACTTTATTTTTCATTCGTCACTGCTTTCATCAACGCACACCATATAAGTACAACCATACTGCAAAACAAAAAATGTCCGAACAGATACCATTTATCTCCGAAGAATTCATATAGAAATGCCAGCGGAGACTGATACGATGGCTGTGCGATAAACCAAAAATTTGTCATAAGCTTATTATTAATGATATACATAACAACATATCCTATCAGGCCGAATAACAATGGTTTCCATAATTCTATCCATTTTGGAATCAGCTCCCTACTCACAATGAGTACATATCCGACCGCAACCAACAAACCATGATATAAAAAATTATGAATATGCATATAAGACCACACAGGATAACGCAACCATCCGGGGAAAATCACAGCCAAAACAGCTGCAGGAACACAAAGTGACACATACACGACACCGACAAAACGGTTATCCGTTAAAAGATATACAGATGCCAAAAACAAAGCCATATTACACAAATGAAACGGTAATTCCCCCGGATTTAAATTACCAAACAAAATTAATATTAATATTCGACTTAATTCCATCAACGGCAGAATAATACCCAATACCGTTTTCCACTTCTTCACATCCTTTTCCCCTAAAATAGAAAAGAATCTTCCCAACCACCATGAGAAAATTCCTATTCCTATTATCCAGGTCCAATGACATACTCCAAACAAGTCAAAACCTTCATCCGTTGATAATGCGTCTTTATATATAAAAAAGTTCATGCCCTTCTTCCTTTATACCAACTTATATTTTCTTTATCTGTCAGTATATCCGAACGTGCACGATTTATTCAATCACTTCACAAATTGCAATCCTGAATGACAAGTCAAAGTGATTTCGCTAATTTTTTCTGATGTATCACCATCTAAATGAAACCATTGCGGTGCATCCGTTTGTATCACCATTTTTTTACATCTGTGCACCGTAATCTTTTTAAAACAAAGATGTTGCTTTAGATATACCAAAACAACAGCCAATAACAACTTAAACTTCGGCATATTTCTTACAATACAAACGTCAAACAAACCATCTGTTGCATCGGCATTTGGACAAAATGGTACGCCGCCGCCTTCTTTTTCATGAATCATACCGACCACAAAAAACAGGCCCGGAATTTCCATAACCGGAGCATCATCCAGCGTAATCTTAGCCATCTCATTCTTTCTTGTAAAGATTTGCTTAATCCCTATCAATACATATACTAATTTACCTAACTTGATTCTATTAAGAACCTTTTTTAACTTACTGCGGCTTACTTCTTCACATATATCTGCATCATAACCCACACCATTACTGATTGCAAAACGACGAACAACCTTTTTGTTCTGGATCATATAACAAGCTTCACCATAATCCAAGCACATCTGCTTTGGTGTATGCAACAAATGCTGCAATGCTTTCTTCGGATTCTTGCAAATGCCTACATTTCTTGCAAAATCATTACCGGATCCGGTTCGAATACAAGATATTTTCGTATTACTGAAATCTTCTATACCGTTGAGTACAGTATTGATTGTTCCGTCACCACCAAGAATCACAAAATGACATGCATCCTTTCCAACAGATGTCATATCTTTTATAAATTCTGATGTCTCATCACTACTTTTAAAAACATGTGCCGCATATTCAACATGTTCTTCCTGTAAAACCGGTTCAATTTTCTTCCACATCTGCATACCTTTGCCCGATGAGGCTGCAGGATTTAATATAAAGTGATACATGTTAATTCTCCGTCTTCCCCAAAATATACCTTACATTATACTCTCATTTTTCTTATTCGCATAGAGAAAAACATTGTATAACTTTTTAACTTCTCGTCAAGAATAACACATATCAATAAAAAAGGAGAGAAACATGAGTAATTTATCAGAAAAAGAATTATCTTCACTTAATGAATTATTATCAGAAGAAGAACTGCTTGTTAAAAAATTCAAGATGTTAGCAAATCAGGCTAATGACCCAACTGTAAGAAATGAGATGGAAGAACTTTCAAAAAGACATCAGTCACATTTTAACAGACTATATAATCATTTAAATTAGGAGGATAACATGAATCAGTTTACAGAAAAAGAAATCTTAGGAGATGCTTTGGCAACTCAAAAAAATGCAACGAACCTTTTTAATACCTGTTCAAACGAATGCGTCCATGAAGAACTTCGTGCTACTATGTTGGACATTCTTGCAGACGAACACACAATGCAACAAAATGTATTCTGCAGTATGCACGAACGCGGAATGTACCCAACTCCCGATGCACCACAACAAAAAATTGATGATGCTAGACAGCGATTTTCCGCTGCATTCAAACCTTTATAAATTATTAATCAAAAGGGAATTTCATGTTATGAAGCAACCATGAAACTCCCTTTTATTCTCGCTAAATATGAACACATAATTATCACCTATATTATTAAGATATCATCTCTAACTTGCTACCATGCTCTTGAATCACAATCTTCATAACATCAATATCATCCTGCATCTTATCAATTTGATCTGACTTCCGCATAAAGATCTTTGATGATTCTACATAGCATTGTTCTATTGTCTGTAATCTAGGTAATACTTCGTTTTCAAGAATAAGACTATTCTTTTTCACTTCCTTTTCCAATGAATCAAGCCTAGCATGTAAGTTTTTATTATCTACTTTCAGTTCATTAACATCTGCTTTCAGTTCGTTAACATCCGCTTTCAGTTCATTAACATCTGCTTTCAGTTCAGCAATATCCTGACGGATCGGCTGTAACTTTATTTCTAATTTTTCTTCCAGTAGATTAGAAATCGCCACTAACAATTCTTGATCAACCATCGCCTTGCCTCCTTTCCGATAATAATATGTCATTCTACAATATGTAGAATACGCGTTCACAATCATCTATCCTATTCAGAATGAAATGATATGTACACATTCTATATTACAGCAAGGAACGCATTGCGTCAATCAATTTTAATATATTATCAATAACATATCTATGCAAACAAGCTCTCTCGTTTTATCAATCCAATCAACTTAGAAATCGAATCTCCTGATTCTATGCACAATGAATCTATTCTGTCTTCATGCAAGTATATATTTTGCTTCTTTGCTACATAAGAAACAACCATAGGTGTAATTTTAATTCCTTGGTTATATACCACTGTTACATCATTCGGAATCATAATATTTTCGTTATTGGTTACACCAATAAATAACCTCTCTTTATCATGTAACCATCCTTTCAGCAAATCCCAAAAAAGATTCAATGTATTCTCTTTACCAATCAAGTCTTCCATATTTTCCAGTACCAAGACCGGTGTCTGAATATTGTCAAACACATCATTCTCAGCCAAAAGAGCCTCAATTAATTCTTCTACATGTATCCAAGTTATCATTTCTTCCTGTGATATACTTTTCCATTCAGTATCCAAATGTTGTAAAAACGCTGTTTTACCACTACCACTTTTCCCAACAAGCATATATGCTCCAAACGAATCTCCTGCGATCCATTCACCTTTAAGTATTTGTATATTCCGATTCTCCTGTGTAAATAAAAAATCCATAGAATCACTCCTTTGATTATACATTTCTTGTCATTTTATTCCGATATGTCAAATCATCTCTAATTGTAAATCCTACTTTTTCCCAAAAAATGTTTCCCTTTTCATTGTCAGAAAAAACAACAAGTGCCGCTTTTTGTATTCCTAGTTTTTCAAGCGCCAAAACCGCACAACGCACTAATTCTTTTGCAATCCCTCTACCTCGATACTGTTTTTCCACCACCAAATGATAAATGTAACCTCGTCTACCATCCTGACCTGCAAGAATTGTTCCAATCACCTTCCCATCAATTTCAGCAATAAAACAAGTCTTTGGATTGCGCAATAGGAATCGGACAATTCCACTTTCCGAATCATCCATTTCATTCATACCAATACCATCGCAAGAACTCCACAATGCATATACCTCTTCGTAGTCTTGTTGTTGCATATTACGAATCAATAAATCTCTCTTAGTAGAATCTTTTAATCTATATCTTACTTTTTCCTCTTGTTTACCATTCTGCTCCACAAGCATCTGATCCATACGAATCTTATATTCGAGCAAACGTAATACATAATCCGGCATTACTCTCTTTCCGCATTCCCAATCCTGTACAGTACGATACGGAATGTTAAAATAGTCACAAAATTCCCTTCGATTTAACTTCATATCCTCTCTCAATGCTTTTACCATATCTTTTGGTTCCATATAATACCCTCTCTTCTATGTAATAAATATTACTCATTTCTGAATATCTTTCAAACAACAAATCTTATTTCAGAAATCTGTGCATAGCCTTTTATAAGTATACCAATTTTTTCAGAAATAGAAAACAGGGAGATACAAAATCTCCCTGTAAAATGTATATTTGTTTTTCAATTAGTATTTTGAACATCTAAACTGCAATTCTTCCCAACGTCTGTCAACTTCTGCCTGGAACTGCTCTAACAAATGCTCATTGCCCTTCTTGAATAAATGCTTAAATCTTCCCTGCGGACGCAAGAAATCTTCAATCGGAAGCTTCTTCTTTGGCTCATAGTTAAGAATCCACTTGCCATGCTCTACTTCAAAAAGTGGCCAATAACATGTTTCTACACCAAGTTTACAGATTTCCATAATATCTTCTGTCGGATATCTCCAACCTCTTGGACATGGTGCCATTACATTTAAAAATGCTGCACCCGGTGTATAAATTGCCTTCTCAGCTTTTGTATGCAAATCCTTGAAATTACCAAGTAAAGTAGACTGCCCCACATAAGGAACATCGTGCGCTGCAATAATTGCTGCTAAATCCTTACGATTCTGCATCTTTCCATTTGATTCACTACCAACCGGTGTTGTCGTTGTATCTGCATACATTGGTGTTGCAGAAGAACGCTGAATACCGGTATTCATATAAGCACCATTATCATAACATACATATACCATATCATGATTACGTTCCATAGCACCTGAAAGGGACTGAAAACCGATGTCGTATGTACCACCGTCACCACCGAATGTAATAAACTTATATGTATCGTCAATCTTACCTTTTTTCTTTAAAATGTTATATGCAGTTTCCACACCACTCATGGTTGCACCTGCATTTTCAAATGCATTATGGATATAACTATCTTCATATGCGGTATAAGGATACATGAAAGTAGAAACCTCCAAACATCCTGTTGCATTACCGATAACTGCCTTATCACCTTCATGTAATGCACGAAGCACCGCACGAACTGCGATTGTACCACCACAACCGGCACACATTCTATGTCCTGGAGCCAGACGTTCCGGTTTACTCATTTCTGCTTTAAAATTATAACTCATCTCATCTGTCCTCCTTATCCTCTTAGTCCTACATAACGGTACTCTTCAAATGCCGTACCGTCTTTGTCATATGCTGCCAAATCATGAAAGATACGCTCTGCTTCTTCCACAGTAAAGTCACGACCGCCTAAACCATACACAAGGTTAAATGCTTTCACGTCCTTCGCATAATCATAGATGGCTGCCTTAATCTCTGAACCTAACGGACCACCCTTACCGCGGAAACACTCGCTTCGATCCATAATAGCAACAACCTTACAATTCTTAAGTGCCATAGCAATTTCTTCATCAGGGAACGGACGGAATACACGTAATTTCAGCAATCCGACTTTCATCCCCTCTTCACGAAGCTTATCAATAGCATCCTTGGTAGCTCCCGCTGCAGAACCAATCATTACCATTGCGTAATCTGCATCCTCCAAACGATATTCCTCGAAGAAACCATACTCTCTACCGGACATCTCGCCGAATTCTTTACCAACATCTAAAATCACCTGCTTTGCATTGTTCATTGCAGTATTTTGAGCCATCTTAGTTTCCATATAGTAGTTAGAAACTGCATATGGACCCATAGCCATTGGCTGATCAGCATTTAACAAATAGTTTTCAGGAGTGTATTCCCCGACAAAATTCTTAACTTTGTCATCTTCTAACAATTCAATATTCTCTACTGCATGACTTGTGATAAAACCATCCTGACAAATCATAATCGGAAGCATAACATCCTTGTGCTCTGCTATACGATATGCCTGTACAAAGTTATCATATACTTCCTGATTATTCTCAGCATAAATTTGAATAAATCCTGTATCTCTGGCACCCATTGAATCCGAATGATCACAGTTAATGTTAATCGGACCTGATAATGCACGGTTTACCAAACATAACGCTAATGGTAAACGGTTAGACGCTGCTACATATAACTCTTCCCACATCAAAGCAAGACCACAAGAAGACGTTGCTGTCAAAGAACGTGCTCCCGCTGCCTGTGCACCTATAGTAGCACTCATGGAACTGTGTTCACTTTCTACCGGAATAAATTCTGTATCCATTTCTCCATTTGCAATATAGTTTGCCACATACTGTGGAATTTCAGTAGATGGAGTAATTGGAAATGCAGGCATAACATCCGGGTTTACCTGCTTGATTGCGAAAGAAATTGCTTCATTTCCTGATAAACGTTCTCTAATTGCCATATTACTGTCCCTCCTTCATTGAAATTGCATCGAAAGGACAAACCTTTGCGCAGATTCCACATCCCTTACAATGGTCTAGGTCAAATTCATCTCTTTTGCCTTCGCATACAGGAATGGAACTATCAGGGCAAACCGGTACGCAGAGTAAACATTGCTTGCACTTCTCACTGTCAAATACAGGTGTCTGTGTTCTCCATTCACCGGTTTTGAACAACTTAGAAGTTCCGGCACCATACACTTGATTACCCAAAGTAATATCTTGCCAATTACTCTTTTCAGTTATCTTTGTAATATCTGTTGCTGCCATTTACTCCACCTCCTCGTATGCCATATGTAGTGCCTTCAAGTTACCTTCGATAACTTCCGGCTTTTTCGCGAACTTATGTCTATATGAGCCTTCCATCTCGCGGAAGAATTCTTCCTTAGTCATCACCTTGCTAATTGCAACGATTGCTGCAAGCATAGGTGAATTTGGAAAATATCTACCCAAAGCTTCTTCTGAAATTCTTCTTGCATCGATGGTATAAACACCACCGGTATATCCTTTAAGAAATGGTTTAACTTCCTCCACACTCTTAGTCGTATTAATTACAATTGCACCTTCAGGATTCAAGCCATTTGTTACATCTACGCTTTCTAATAACGTCTCATCAACAACTACTACGTAATCCGGGTCATAGATATTAGAATGTACGCGAATCTTGTTATCGCTTATTCTGTTATACGCTGTAATTGGCGCACCCATACGTTCCGGACCATACTCCGGAAAACCTTGTACATATTTACCTGTCATAAATGCTGCATCTGCCAACATTAACGCTGCAGACTTCGCACCCTGGCCACCACGGCCGTGCCATCTGATTTCTACTGTGTTTTTCACGATAATTCTCCTTACATTTGCATATAGGATTTCTCCGCCCTGCATGTTTTATACTTTAATCGGCCATGAACAAATAAAATAAGCCCATAGCACACTATCCGCTATTATATGTGCTATGAGCTTAATTGTAAAGTGAAAATATGAAATGATTTCATCGTAGAGATGAAAGAAATTAATCTATCTTGATTCCTGCTAACAAAGCCCCAAAAGGATTATTGGGAACCTCTTCACAAGCGTAGTCAAATGTTTCAATTTCATCAGTTACAACATCCGACGTATTGGTCTCTACATCACGGATACTTAAGCTTATCTTACCATCCTTTACTTCTAACACTTTAACTTTAACTTTCTGTCCTACCTTCAAGACTTCAGAAGGTTTACTAATACGCTTCATACATATCTTAGAGATATGAACCAAACCTGTCAATCCGTTATCCATAACAACAAATGCACCATACGGCATAAGAGATTCCACTGTGCCTTCGAAGACAGAACCCGGTACAATCATTGCCATCTTTGCCCTTTCATTGTCTGCTTCTTTCTCCTTTAATACAACCTTTGCTGACAATACAAGTTTTTTAGCAGTTTCATCTACAGTGATTACTTTCACATCCAGAGTCTTACCGACAAAGCTTTCCGTATTCTCAACATAGGTTAGCGCCAGCTGGGATGCCGGAACAAATGCACGAATCCCTTCTACATAACCGACCACACCGCCATTTACAGACTCTTTGACACGAACGCTGATAATGTTTTCTTCCATCTGCATATTCTTTAATTTTTCCCATGCCGTAACCTCATTGGCTTCTTTTAAGGAAAGTTCTACATTACCTTTTCCGTCATCTGTCTGTATTACAATTGCTTCTACACTGTCTCCTATTTTCAAATCACGTATCGCCGAAAAGTCCGGATCATCCGATAACTCTATAAGTGGTATTACACCTGGTGCATAGTAACCCAAATCTAAGGTAACAACCTCATCGTTGATATCTACGATCATTCCCGAAATACGTTCCCCCTCTTTAATTACGCGAAATGAATTTGTCAATTCTTTTTCAAAATCTGCCATTGATTCCATGATTCGTTCCTCTTTAATACTCACTCAGTCTAGTTCTTTTAAAAATACCATTTTATCCGAGCCAATTCTAGGATCATAAAAAACAATCAAAGAATTATCATAATACTCAAACAGCAAATCATCATACCCTTGATTTTCCGTCAAGTATTCTGCTCTTTCAATCACCTTGTGTTCTTCCTCTGTATCCAAATTATATTCAAACAAACCGTCATCTCTTAACAAGTATAAACAATTCTTTTCAAGTGAAAAACCTGCGATCTGCTCCTTATTTTTTGTCTGATATAGCAACTGACTCTCCCCATCCACTGGCGAGAAACAAAACAATGCATCACTCATTTTTTTTACTACATCCGGGTTTTGTTCATAGTCAATATTTCCTCTTGCGTATTGTACGAGCATATATGCTTTCCCCTCAGAAAAACCAATGTATGCTGGTGATAAACCGCAATAATCTTCATTATCCCCTTCTAAATCATGTACCATATCCAAATGATTGTTCTCATCCTTATATCGACACGAAACATCTCTTGTAAGGCATAAGTACGCATCATCAATTTTGACATATGTGTGATAAGCATAACAAGAATATTTAAAATCTTCTCCACATTCCACATAAACAAGCTGCGGTGATTCCTGTTCAATAGTCGTGTCGCAAGCAATCGTATAACCGTTAAACTCATACTCTTCATACTCACCTGCCACATTGACAGGTTCCTGTTCCTTTGCCCATTCAGTTACATTGACACCTTCCTCATCTTTGTGAAAATACATTAATTCATACGGATATCCCATGGCAACTTCGCTAGTCAAACCATGTTCGACATCTTCCTTCGTTCGCTTTAACAAGAATATGTCGTCTCCATATGCTTTCATACTTACTACTCGATATTCATCCGATACCATGATACTTGTTTTATCAGAAAAATCATAACAATAAAGTTGTCCCGATTGCGTAGCCTCAGAATAATACAATACTTCATCATTGCATGCCATAAATTCCAAACTGCCAACCTCCGTTAGCAGCTGCATCGTCTCATAATCATAGATTGCACCATCATGATAAATATAAGTAGATGTACTATTGCTACATATATATTTTGTAGTTCCAATTGAACTGTCTACTGAAAACACTTTACAATTCGTGCTTTCATTAGCTAGTGTATCTGATATCATATTTTTAATTATTTTTTTCACAGGAGAACATCCCGCCAATAACATAATACCTATAAAAAAAACACCTACTGGTAAAATGATTCTTTTTATCTTACATATATTTTTCATAACTATCCTCACCATCATTTAATTCCTACAACCGTAATCGGTTCACTTTTTCCATTGTTATAAGCATATATTGCCTCTTCTAAGCTTGGATACGGAGTAGTATCATTACCATTATGGACTACGTATCCGCCGTCTTCATGTGTTATACTCATGTAATGTATATTGTTCCAAATACTTGATTCATCATTGTAACTCATCATAATATAAGTTTCATATTCATCTGCCATATTCTGCAAATTTTCAGAAGTGATATCATCACCTGTGATTTGTTCTGTTGTATAACCATTATCTTCAAAATAATCAACAATACTTTCCGTCGACGTTCCTAAATAACCAAACAGTGTAGCTCCACCATTTTCGTAATGCTCAATAAGTTCAGGCATTCCTGCTGGTGAATTACCATCTGTCAAATCTTGTAACGCATTATAGGTTGCTATTACACCACATGAATTCTGATTAGCCGAAAACGTTCCAAACAACATACTTGACATAGCACTTTGATCTTCTATATATATATCAGAATGATTATCCAAATACTCTTGCCAAGCATCGTTATTATCTTCTCTATGTTCGCTTACATCATCAGCAATTTCACTATAAGGAATAGTAGATAAGAACGTCATAGCACCTGTTATCACATCATCTGGTACATACTCTGGTATAAATTCTCCCACCCACTCTTTAATATATTCTAGTTTTATTTTAGTCTCAGTGATTACGTATTCACGAATAACACTTTCTAAAGTGTCAGATGTTTTTTTCAAACTTTCACTTTGGTCTTCTAAATTCTTTCCGATTGTATCTAAACTATTCTGTATTTGATTAGTTGCATCACCTAATGATATCTTATTTCTAATTTTTTTAATATCATCATTAAGAGACTCTATCCTCTTTGCATATTTTTTATATGCCTCACTTTCGTTTTTAACTTTTTTGATATTAATTTCAATATTCGCCATGCTCGCACCTCCTATTTACATATTATAATTACTGTCATAGCTTTAATCAAGCGCTTTATTCACGCAGTTTTACCAGTGTACAACTGATAATACTTCCCTTTTTGCTCAATCAACTCCTCATGCGTACCCTTCTCAATAATGCGTCCATGCTCTAATACAATAATACAATCACTGTTGCGCACGGTAGACAATCGATGTGCAATTACAAACGTTGTCCTTCCTTTCATGAGCTTATCCATTCCGTCCTGTACCAAACGCTCTGTACGGGTATCAATAGATGATGTTGCTTCATCAAGAATCAAAGCGGGCGGATTCGCAATTGCTGCTCTGGCAATGGCAAGAAGCTGTCTTTGTCCTTGACTTAAGTTTGCACCATCTCCTGTAAGAACCGTATCATATCCTTGTGGCAAATGCTTAATAAATTGGTGTGCATTTGCAAGCTTTGCTGCTACCTCCACCTCTTCGTCCGTCGCATTCAAATTACCGTATCTTATATTCTCTCTAACCGTTGCGGTGAATAAATGCGTTTCCTGCAATACCATTCCTAGAGAATGACGCAAATCTGCTTTCTTAATCTTATTAACATTGATTCCATCATATCGTATCTTTCCATCTTGTATATCATAGAAACGATTAATCAAATTGGTAATTGTTGTTTTACCTGCACCGGTAGAACCAACAAAAGCGATTTTTTGTCCCGGTTTTGCGTCAAGAACAATATCATGCAATACCATTTTTTCATCATTATAGCCAAAATCCACCATATCAAAGACAACACCACCTTGCAGTGATTCATAAGTGACTGTTCCTTCTGACTGGTGCTCATGTTTCCAAGCCCAACGACCTGTATATTTCTTATCGCTTTCTACCAGCTCACCATTACGTTCTTCTGCAACCACTAGTTTCACATAACCTTCATCCACTTCCGGTTTTTCGTCTAAAAGTTTGAATACACGATCAGCTCCTGCAAGTGCCATAATAATTGCATTAAACTGCATACTAATCTGGCTAATCGGCATATTAAAACTCTTATTAAATGTAAGGAAACTAGCTAACTTACCTAATGTCAAAGTACCAATTCCGTTAATAGCTAAAATTCCACCAACAATTACACATACCACATAGCTCATATTACCAAGCTGTGCATTGATAGGCCCCAACATGTTAGCAAACTTATTTGCCTTGTATGCACTATCGAAAAGCTGATCATTTAGTGCATTAAATTCCTTCTTACATTTTTCTTCGTGACAAAATACCTTTACAACCTTTTGTCCTGACATCATTTCCTCAATATAGCCATTTACCGCACCAATATCTTTTTGCTGTTGCATAAAATATTTGCCTGACTGACTTCCAACCTTTGCAGTAACAAACATCATAAGAACAACCATTAACAATGTTGTAATGGTAAGCGGAATACTTAATCGAATCATACAAATCAATACTGTGACAATCGTAATCGCACTATTTAATAATTGAGGCGCACTTTGGGAAATCACTTGGCGAAGTGTATCAATATCATTCGTATATAGTGACATAATATCTCCATGGGAATGTGTATCAAAATATTTGATTGGAAGTCCTTCCATATGCACAAACATTTCATTACGAATATTCCTTAGTGTTCCCTGTGTTACATTTACCATCAATCGGGCATGCAAATAAGAAGCAACAATACCTATTGCGTAAAATCCTGCCACCTTGCATATTGCTGCTTTAAGACCTGAAAAATCAGGGTTTTTAGAACCTAATAATGGTGTAATGTAATCATCAATTAAACTTTGCATAAACATCGTTCCCTGTGCATTACAAAGTACGCTTAAGAAAATGCAGATAACAACTATAACAATATGAATCTTGTAGTATTTCATAACATAGCCAAATAATCGTTTCAAAATCTTATCAGGATTATCTACCGATGGTTTCATTCCTCTCGGAGCTCTGCCACCCGGACCTTTCATCGGTCTTGGAGGTTGTTTATTCGTCTGTTTCTCTCCCATTAGTTGTCACCTCCTTCATCAAAATCACCACTGCCACCGGTTTGGGATTCATAGATATCTCTATATATTTCATTGCTTGCAAGTAGTTCTTCATGTGTTCCAAAACCATCAATTGTACCATCTTCCATAACAATAATTCTATCCGCCTGTTCAACAGAAGAAATTCTTTGTGCAATAATAATTTTGGTTGTATTAGGGATTTCTTCCCTAAACGCTTTACGAATCCTCGCATCCGTTGCCGTATCAACTGCACTGGTAGAATCATCTAAAATCAAAATCTTAGGTTTTTTTAGAAGTGCTCTCGCAATACAAATACGTTGCTTTTGACCTCCCGAAACATTCGTTCCTCCTTGTTCTATGTATGTATCATATCCATCCGGGAAACTCTGAATAAAATCATCTGCACATGCTAATTTGCAAGCGTGTATGCATTGTTCTTTGCTGGCATTTTCATCTCCCCAACGAAGATTTTCCAATATCGTACCGGAAAACAACACATTTTTTTGCAATACTACTGCGACTTCATTACGAAGCGTTTCCAAGTCATATTCGCGTACATCTCGTCCACCAACCTTCACAGAACCTTCGGTAACATCATAGATACGGCTAATCATATTGGCAAACGTTGTCTTCGAACTACCTGTTCCTCCAATTATTCCTATTGTTTCACCTGAACGAATGTCTATAGTTATATCTTTTAACACCGGTTCTTCTGCCGTTGCATGATAATTAAACACGACATGTTCAAAAGAAATACTGCCATCTGTAATTTCCATTATTGGATTTTCCGGATTCGTAAGTGTGCTTTCTTCTTCAAGCACCTCCGCAATACGTTTTGCACTCGCCATACTAAGTGTAATCATAACAAACACCATGGAAAGCATCATAAGACTCATCAAGATATTCATACAATACGCAAACAAACTCATAAGCTCACCTGTTGCAAGTTCTGAGTTTACTACCATTTTGGCACCAATCCATGAAATGAGTAAGATGCATGAATATATTGTCGTCTGCATAATAGGACCATTTAATGCAACAATAGATTCTGCCTTCACAAACATACCATAAAGTGCATTACTGGCCTTAGAAAAACGTTCTCTTTCATAATCCTCACGAACAAATGCCTTCACTACACGAATCGCTGAAACATTTTCCTGCACACTTTCATTCAAATCATCATATTTTGGAAATACCTGATTAAAATACTTCATCGCTTTTGGAATCATAGTCCCCAAAACAATAGCAAGGAGTATAACAGCTACAAGGTATACACTCGCAAGCTTTGGACTAATTAAAAATGCCATACACATCGCAACAACAAAGCTAATCAACGAACGAATGCACATGCGCAAAATCATCTGATAAGCATTTTGAATATTTGTCACATCTGTAGTCATACGGGTTACAAGTCCTGCTGTAGAAAACTTATCAATATTTGCAAACGAAAACGTCTGGATATTGTCATACATCGCACGTCGAAGATTTCTTGCAAAACCGGCAGACGCTCTAGAACCATGTTTTCCGCCCATAAGGCCTGCAAAAAGTCCAATCGCTGCAATTATCACCATGTAAATACCCATCTTATAGATGTGCGATATATTTCCTGTTTCCACACCGTGGTCTATAATCGAAGCCATCATCAGTGGAATAATCATTTCCATCGCAACTTCCAAAACCATAAAACATGGTGTAAGTATGGAATCTTTCTTAAAATCTTTTATTTGTTTTCCTAATGTCTTTAACATTTAGTCATCTCCTTCATTCATATGAATCCAATAACGAATATTCTAACCCTATTTATATAAAAACACAAGTAGTTCACAAAGGAATCACATTCAATAACAAAAATATAAAAATTATTCTTGGCTGCATTCCTGCTACATATTTTCCTACTTTGAATTTTCGTATAAATGTGTTACAATCAGATAAACTTTGATTGTAGTATATTGTTCGTTGGAGGTATTTATGAGTACTAATGAATCGGCTGAAAACTACTTGGAAACTATCTTAATTTTGAGTAAGACGTTGCCTGTAGTTCGTTCCGTAGATATTGCAACAGAATTAGGATATAAAAAGTCAAGTGTCAGTATTGCAATGAAGAATCTTCGAGAGAAAGAACACATCACCGTATCAGACGCCGGCTTCATTTCACTTACCGAGACCGGACGTAACATTGCCGAAATGATTTATGAACGTCATGAATTGTTCCGTTCATGGTTGACAACTCTTGGAGTAGATGAAAAAACCGCATCTGAAGATGCGTGCAAGATGGAACATGCAATCAGCACAGAAAGCTTTGAAGCTATCAAAGCCTTCATTACGAAGAACTAAGAGAATATATATAAGATCTTCTTAATAGACTGTTTTACAAAGAAAACCTTGCAATCGCTGTCTTTTCTTAAGACACATATCGCAAGGTTTTTTATTATTCTTTATTATTTTTTATGATTTGCTAATGCTGCTGTAATAATCGCCATAGAATATACTTCTGCCGCAGTACAACCACGAGACAAATCGTTAATTGGCGAATTCAGACCCAAAAGAATCGGACCATATGCTTCAAAGTTACCCATTCTCTGTGCAATCTTATAACCGATGTTACCTGCATTGATATCAGGGAAAATAAATGTGTTCGCCGCTCCGTGAATCTCGGAATCCGGACATTTTTTCTTAGATACCTTTGGAGAAACAGCTGCATCAAACTGTAACTCTCCACCGATTGGTACATCCGGGTTACGCATCTTGGTCTTCATAGCAGCATTACGCATTCTGTCAACATCTTCACCAAATCCCGAACCATCTGTAGAATAACTTAAAAATGCAACTCTTGGATCAACACCAAAGATTCTTGCACAATTCATTGTTTCTTCAGCAATCTCAACCAACTCATCCTCTGTTGGCTTAATAACAATACCACAATCTCCCATTGCCAACACTTCATTACCACCCGTTGCCGATGGTCGAACTAAGATAAAACAAGATGATACAATGGAATTACCCGGCTTTGTCTTAATCAACTGTAAAGCCGGTCTTACTGTATCTGCTGTAGAATATGTTGCTCCGCCAAGCAAAGAATCAGCATATCCCATCTTAACTAACATTGTTCCAAAATAGTTATTCTGTAACAAATACTCTTTTGCCTGTTCCGGTGTGACACCTTTGCTCTTACGAAGTTCACAAAACATCTCTACCATCTCATCCATCTTGTCATATGTAGCCGGATTAATAATCTCTGAACCTCTAATATTAAAACCACACTCTTCTGCTGCTTCATAAATCTTATCCGGGTCTCCAATCAAAATCGGATGTAAGAAATTACTTGCAAGCAAACGTGATGATGCTTCTAAAACTCTCGAATCTGTACCCTCTGTCAATACGATCGTCTTTGGATTTTTCTTCAAAATATCGATCATCTGCCCAAAACCATGCATTATATCTTCCTCCATTCTCACTTTGTATACAATCTTCTTCTATTATATAACCTTTTATCAAATTCTCAACCCATTTTGTCCAAAAAGTCCACAAAAACATGTCTTTTTTTCAGTACAATATACAAAGTTCTATGCCTTGATTGCCCAACGCATTTTTGTAGAATGTGCACGCGAATTGCGAATACATTCTTCTTTTGAAGGACGTACCACATCTCTTGCTATTTCACTGTAATCTCCTAATTGCTTATGCCATTTGAATGATTTCTTAACCAGACGATCCTCTCCCGAATGGAAGGTTAAAATTGCAACTCTTCCTCCGGGTTTTAATACAGATGGTAGTTTCTCCAAGAAAGAATCTAACACCTCAAACTCATTATTCACGTCAATACGCAGCGCCTGAAAGGTTCTGGCACAGGATTTCTTAACTGCATCCTTTCTCTCTGTTTTTGGTACATAGACAAGTGCTTTTTCTATTAACTCCGCAAGCTTTCTTGTTGTATCAATCTTGTTTCCCTTGCGAATTTCGTTGGTAATCACCCCTGCGATTTCTTCAGCATATGGTTCATCGGCATTTTCTTCTAACATACCAACCAATTCGGCATAAGAAATCTTTTGCAGACGCTCCGCTGCTGATATTCCTTTTTCCGGATTCAAGCGAAGATCAAGCGGACCATCTACCTTATAAGAAAATCCTCGTTCCGGATTATCAATCTGCATGGAAGATACACCAAGATCTGCCAAAATGAAATCAAAACCGTCTGTCTCTTCTAACAACTTATCAATGTCTGCAAAGTTCATTAGCTTCACTGTAAGAATGTCCTCACCAAAACCGACTTCTTCCAGACGTTTCTTCGTCTTTGCTGATTCAATCGGATCTACATCCAATCCATATATATGTCCGTCACCTTGTAGGCATTCCAACATTTTTCTTGTATGTCCGCCATAGCCAAGTGTCGCATCTAAACCATGCTGTCCCGGCTTTATCTGTAAGAATTCCAGAATTTCCGGTACCATGATAGAAATGTGCATTCCTGCCGGTGTGCTTCCCTTTTGAATTACTTTTTCTATCGTATCTGCATATTTTTCCGGATTATGTTCTTTGTATTTCTCACTAAATTTTCTAGGGTGTGTACCCTTATAACGCACGCGGCGTTTGTGTTCTGTATTCTGTATATTATTATCGTTCATGTTCTGTCCTCTCAATCATTCAATGATTATTTTCTTCTATTTTATCTATGTTGTGCGAAGGTTTCAACATTTTTATGTACGAAACATATTTTTGTTTTTTATCTGCTTTTTTGTGATAGAATAACAAAAAAACAAAGAAGAATATATATATGAAAAAATTAATTGCAGAATTTATTGGAACAGCAGTACTCGTAACTCTTGGTTGCTAAACTGCAATGTTAGTTGGATGTGATGCAGTAAATGGTGGTGGATACTGATATGACAGGTGGTTTCGGTTCGAACGGACTTGCAGGCGTGAATGGTAGCATTGTTGCCGGCTTATTAGTTGAAATCGTATTAACATTCATCTTTGTAATGACAATTCTGGGTGTTACAAGCAAGAAGGCTGGGCATGGTTCTTTTGGCGGACTGATTATTGGTCTCACTCTTACACTTGTACATATTCTTGGTATTGGATTAACAGGAACTTCCGTTAACCCTGCAAGAAGCCTTGGACCTGCTATTGTTGCAGCAATTTCAGGAAACAGCGCACCTATCGCATGTGTATGGGTATTTATTGTAGGACCATTCATCGGTGCAGCACTTGCAGCATTCGTTTATAAATTTTTAGAAAAGGATAATTAAAATTATTCCTTCAAATTAAAAAACACCCGTCCAGTTTATAAGCTTCTCATATCGCAAAAATGGACGGGTGTTTTTTATTATTCATTTTTCTAAACCTCAGCTCGTCGTTTGCACACATACATCCAGATACCAAACACCAATATCATCACCAAACCATATATGATAGGAAATAGTAACATACTTATATTTACCAACCTAAATCCTTCCATCCATCTTCCAATTAGCGCAAACACTTGATAGATAAGTGACAACTTTACAATCTGTTTGCAAGCAATTCGCATTTTCGTACAATACAACTGCTGCATTGATACTGGTATATCTCTATATTTGTGAAAAACATTACGCCAAACGCCCTGCTCTTTTATAAACATCAATGGCTGGATATACAAGTACATGAGCAAAGAGAATAAATACACATATCCCCCCATAACAACACGTGATAAATTCTGCTCTGCTCCAATTAGCATACTATATCCAAATAAAACAAACCAAAATATGTAATATGCTACATAGCTCATATTATCAAAAAATTCTTTTTTTCTTTTCGCAGTTTCTAATTGAAGTAACTCCTTTGCATCTATCATTACCGAAGCACCTCCTCACAGGTATATGAACCATTGTCTACCACAATCATATAATCCGTTATCTTTTCTAATTCTTCTCTTAAATGCGAAGATATTACAATAGTGGTCTCATACTCTGCTACAATATCCTGCAAGAACTTCACAAAATCCATTCGAAACACTGGGTCAAGTCCCGCCATCGGCTCATCTAAGATTAAAACCTCCGGCTGATATGCCATTGAAAATGCCAATTGGAATTTAATCTGGTTTCCCTTTGATAAAGCACTATATTTCGTAAGCTTTGATATCTGATATTTCTTCAGTAATTCTTCAAAAATATCATGATTCCAGTTCGAATAAAAAACAGAATAAATTTCTTCCTGCTCCACTACACTTTTATCTCCATAAAATATTCGGTCTTCCGAAACATACCCTACCTTAGATAACATCTGCTCCCGATTTTCTATCACATCTAAGTCTGCAATCCTTATGTGCCCTTGCATTTTAGGGTAACGTCCTAAAAGCATCTTTATAAATGTGCTTTTTCCAGAACCATTTTTACCCTGCAAACCATAAATGAATCCTTTGTCCATAACTAGATTCACTGGTTGCGTGTGAAATCCCTTCAATCTTACAGAAGCATTCTCACATACAATCATTCTTTGTTCTTCCATGGAATTCTCCTCTCCATTATCAAAATGCATTATCAAAATGAAAATACAGTTATAAGCATATTATCAAGTACATAAAACCAATACAAAACACTCGATAGGCTTTTCACACCTTGCTTCATACCAACATCATCACGTTTCATAAAGCACCTGCACCATTTCAATAATATCCTCGACACTCATACCTGCACTCTTACTATCACGAATCAAATCCTCATATCGTTGTTCCAAGCCTCGCATCTGTTTTTCCTTCAAAATATCATTATTCTGCTTGCACACATAAAAACCACGTCCTGGAATGGATTGTAACACCCCTTCCTTCTCCAGCTCTTCATAAGCGCGCTTCGTCGTAATCACACTCACCTGTAAATCTCTTGCAAGCACACGGATAGAAGGCATTCCTTCCCCTTCCCGTAATTCTCCGGACACTACCGCATCTCTTATTTGATTAATAATTTGCTCATATATCGGCAAATTCATTGTTGTTGATATTATAATTTTCATGCTCTCACCTTACCGCTTTCCAACCATCTGCTCTTTTCGTAATCTGCATAGAAACTTACCATATTCTTAAAATATTTTCTGTGAAAATAATAAGATATCAAAAAGGAAATCATACATGTCATCACAACCACTACAACCAGTGCAGTACTTTCAGTAGTAATATTTTCCATGACACAAGAAACGATTGTCACGACTACTAATTCCACAATTAGAGCTGAAAAAATAATCCAAACTTTGCATTCGTGTTTCTTCTCGAAATACGGTAAATATCCCAAAAGATATGTCACATTGCCAACAAATAGAATCCATAATAAACAATTGAGACCAATCAAATCCTTTGGTATATCTAATTCTCCTTTTCCCAACATAACTGGTGTATATAGTAAGACGGATATGTATAGCATCACTAAGAATATCCAAAACCAGGCATTGAAAGTCACCATCTTCTCTCGATCCCTTCTAGAAAAGGGAAGTAAAAAAACACTATCTGGTAGTCGTTTCATATCAAACGCACTACTTACACCAATCACTGCCGGTGCAACCCATACACCTGACATCTGATCTACCGTATCCCATATACTTTCGCCTTCACCGATAAAAAAATGTTCTAGCAAAAAGAATACAACAAAGACAATTGTCAACTGTACGATGATACATGCTGATTTAGTTAAAACATTTCGCAATAACATTCTTTGCATGACTATGTCCTCCCTTCACCATGTAATACATAAATTCTTGGATCGTTGGTGTTTTGCTCTGATAAGCCTCATCTAGTTTTTTATATTTTTGTTTTATCATCATCGCTGTTCCACCATATGTACTTTCCTCGGTATGTATCACATAATCCTTTGATAGAAGCTTTAATTTGTAATTCTCCGCTGTCACAATTACAAATTTATCAAGAACCTGGTCCTTTTCATCAAAAAATAGTAGTTCCCCATCCTGTATATAAGCAAGATAATCTGCTATCCGGTCTAAGTCTTCTGTAATGTGGGTAGATACCAATACACTGTGTTCTCCATCCGATACCA